>NZ_RCOC01000059.1:0-84388 GCF_004307515.1 Pseudomonas sp. Sample_14
GAAACGTCGGACCGCCCCCAAGGGGGCGAGGGGGAAAGGGAGCCGATCTTCATGCAACGCAAAGTCCGGCCCGACTCAAAATCAGTCACGGAGAAATTCAGCCACCTTCTGTGCAGCACCCGCCAAATGATCGGAGTGCGTAAAGCCAGAAGCCTTGAGCGGCTTCAAATCATGATCCCCCGCCACCAACCAAAACACCTCAATCCCCGGCGCTAACGAATACCCCTCAACCGCCTCGCGATTCCCCAGAGCATCCCGCTCCCCCTGCACAATCAACGCCCGCGTGCGCAACGAAGCCAAATGCTCAACCCGAGGCTTCTCCGGCTTCCCCACCGCATAAAACGGATACCCCAGACATACCAACGCATCCACCCCCAACTCATCCGCCACCAGACTCGCCATCCGCCCGCCCATCGACTTGCCGCCAACAGCCAAAACCCCAGCGACATGACGCCGCACAAGCGCAAACACCTCCCGCCAACATTCCTGCAACTTGCCAGCAGGATTCGGCGGCCGCTTCACCCCATCCACCCGCCGCTGCGCCATATACGGAAACTCAAACCGCAACACGTTGACCCCAAGCCCGGCAAGGCGCCCAGCCATGTCGTTCATCCACTCGCTATCCATCGGCGCCCCCGCCCCGTGCGCCAGAATCAGCGTTGCCGAAGCCTCACCAACAGCGGCATCCCAAAGCCACCCATGATCGAGCACACACTGCGCCCATTGATCCCCGTCAATACTGGCCTTGTGCTGTTTGTCCATGCTTGCCTCGCTTTTAGTCTGCCTATAACTCCAGGCGAAGGATTCGCGTCGTTTGCGCGCGCTCACTTCGGCTGAACCGTGGATGGGGAACCATGAACACTTCTATCAGTACCGCCTACAACTACAAGGTGGTCCGCCAATTCGCCATTATGACGGTGGTGTGGGGCATCGTCGGCATGGGCCTCGGGGTTTTTCTCGCGGCGCAATTGGTCTGGCCGGAACTCAACTTCAATTTGCCCTGGACCAGTTTCGGCCGTCTGCGCCCGCTGCACACCAACGCGGTGATCTTCGCCTTCGGTGGCTGCGCGCTGTTCGCCAGCTCTTTTTATTCGGTGCAACGCACCTGCCAGACGCAATTGTTCGCGCCGCAAATCGCCGCGTTCTGCTTCTGGGGCTGGCAACTGGTGATCCTGTTGGCGGCGATCAGCCTGCCGTTGGGTTACACCAGTTCCAAGGAATACGCCGAACTGGAATGGCCGATCGACATCCTGATCACCATCGTCTGGGTCGCCTACGCGATCGTGTTCTTCGGCACGATCATGCAGCGCAAGACCAAGCACATCTACGTGGGCAACTGGTTCTTCGGCGCGTTCATCATCACCGTGGCGATCCTGCACATCGTCAACAACCTCGAGTTGCCGGTGAGTTTCACCAAGTCCTACTCGGTGTACGCCGGTGCAACCGACGCCATGGTGCAATGGTGGTATGGCCACAACGCCGTGGGCTTTTTTCTCACCGCCGGCTTCCTCGGCATGATGTATTACTTCGTGCCGAAACAGGCCGAGCGTCCGGTGTATTCGTATCGCCTGTCGATCGTGCACTTCTGGGCCTTGATCACCCTGTACATCTGGGCCGGCCCGCACCACTTGCACTACACCGCGCTGCCGGACTGGGCGCAATCGCTGGGCATGGTGATGTCGCTGATCCTGCTGGCACCGAGCTGGGGCGGCATGATCAACGGCATGATGACTCTCTCGGGCGCCTGGCATAAGTTGCGCAGCGACCCGATCCTGCGCTTCCTCGTGGTGTCGCTGGCGTTCTACGGCATGTCGACCTTCGAAGGGCCGATGATGGCGATCAAGACGGTCAACGCCCTCTCCCACTACACCGACTGGACCATCGGCCACGTTCACGCCGGCGCCCTCGGTTGGGTAGCGATGATCTCGATCGGCGCGCTGTACCACATGATCCCGAAAATCTTCGGCAAGGCGCAGATGCACAGCGTCGGCCTGATCAACGCGCATTTCTGGCTCGCGACCATCGGCACCGTGCTCTACATCGCCTCGATGTGGGTCAACGGCATCGCCCAGGGCCTGATGTGGCGCGCGGTGAACGAGGACGGCACGCTGACCTACTCCTTCGTCGAAACCCTGGTGGCCAGCCACCCAGGCTTCATCGTGCGGCTGGTGGGTGGGGCGATCTTCCTCAGCGGCATGTTCCTGATGGCTTACAACACCTGGCGCACCGTGCGGGCCTCCCAGCCTGCTGATGTCGTTGCTGCCGCGCAGATGGCCTGAGGAGTCCGCCATGAAACACGAAACGATTGAAAAGAACGTCGGCCTGCTGATGCTGCTGATGGTGTTCGCCGTGAGCATCGGCGGCCTGACCCAGATCGTCCCGCTGTTCTTCCAGGACGTCACCAACAAACCGGTGGAAGGCATGAAGCCCTACACCGCGTTGCAACTGGAAGGCCGCGACATCTACATCCGCGAAGGCTGCGTCGGTTGCCACTCGCAGATGATTCGCCCGTTCCGCGCCGAAACCGAACGCTACGGGCACTACTCGGTGGCCGGCGAAAGCGTCTGGGATCACCCGTTCCTGTGGGGTTCGAAACGTACCGGTCCGGACCTTGCGCGGGTCGGCGCGCGCTACTCTGATGACTGGCACCGCGCGCACTTGTACAACCCGCGCAACGTTGTGCCGGAATCAAAGATGCCGGCCTATCCATGGCTGGTCACCCAAGCGGTCGACAGCAGCCACACCGAAACCAAGCTGAAAACCATGCGCACCCTCGGCGTGCCGTACACCGATGACGACATCAGCGGCGCGGTCGCCAGCCTCAAGGGCAAGACCGAAATGGACGCCCTCGTTTCCTATCTGCAAGTGCTCGGCACTGCGATCAAGAGCAAGAGGTGAGCCATGGTCATTGAAATGAGTGCAGGCCTGATCCGCGGCCTCGGCACGGTCGTGGTGTTCGTCGCCTTCGTCGGTTTGACCTTGTGGGTGTTCAACCGCAAGCGCACGCCGGAATTCGCCGAAGCACGCCTGCTGCCGTTCGCCGACGAACCACTACCCGAAACAATTTCAGCCCCTGAAACAAGGAGTACCCGGCCATGACCACCTTCTGGAGTACGTGGATCTGCGTACTGACCATTGGCAGCCTGATCGGCCTGACCTGGCTGCTGATCGGCACGCGCAGGGGCGAGACCAAGGGCAGCGTCGACCAGACCATGGGCCACAGCTTCGACGGCATCGAGGAATACGACAATCCGCTGCCGCAGTGGTGGTTCATGCTGTTCGCCGGCACGCTGGTGTTCTCGGTGGGCTATCTGGTTCTGTATCCGGGCCTGGGCAACTGGAAAGGCATCCTGCCCGGTTACGAGGATGGCTGGACCGGCGTGCATGAGTGGGAAAAGGAAATGAACAAGGCGGACGCCCGGTTCGGTCCGATCTTCGCCAAATTCGCCGCCATGCCCCTGGAAGAAGTGGCCAAGGATCCGCAGGCGCTGAAAATGGGTGGTCGTCTGTTCGCCTCCAATTGCTCGGTGTGCCACGGCTCGGATGCCAAGGGTGCGTTCGGCTTCCCTAACCTTGCTGACAGCGACTGGCGCTGGGGCGGCGATGCCGAGACGATCAAGACCACCATCATGGGCGGCCGCATGGCGGCGATGCCGGCTTGGGGCGAAGTGCTCGGTGAGGCCGGGGTGAAAAACGTTGCCGCGTATGTGCGCCACGAACTGGCCGGCCTGCCGCTACCTGCCGACAGCAAGGCGGATCTGCAAGCCGGGCAGCAGGCGTTCAGCACCACGTGCGTGGCTTGCCACGGCGCAACTGGCCAAGGCACCCCTGCCATGGGCGCACCGAATCTTACCCACCCGGCCGGCTTCATTTATGGCACCAGCCTGACCCAACTGGAGCAGACCATTCGCCATGGTCGTCAGGGGCATATGCCGGCGCAGAATGAATTGCTGGGCAACGATAAAGTGCAATTGCTTGCCGCTTATGTGTACAGCCTTAGCCACGGATTGAACACAGCAAAACTGATAACTGAAGACAACAAAAAATAGCAATTGCGTACACCACTGCCGCAGCTTTCTCGCTGCGGCAGTTTCCCGCCCCTTTGCGACGCATTGTCGCACCCCTTGGATCCTCTCCTTTCGGAACCCCGGATTCGGGTCTACGCTTCATCGAAGCGGACCGGCTGAAGTCGGTTTCCAGTTCAATCCCGAACAATGCGCACCATGAACCGGCTGATGGATTCGCCGCAAACGCAGGTAGATAACGGCTGTTGCGCCGATTGCCCGCAATCCCCCGATCACGACCTGAGAATGGGCACCGTTGACGGCGATCCGGATTGCGAGCTTTTTACGCGCACTGCGACATTTTGTCAGAGGCCATTTTTGACCCTACGCGGCGCATGGAAAGGCCGCAGAATCAGCGTTGGAAAGCATTGACCCAGGTCATGGCGCGTTGCAATGACCCCCTGCTTTATACATACTTGCGGCCGATTTTATCCCTATAAAAATACCCAAACCGTGGAACCTTAGAATGAGCACAGCAATCAGTCCGACTGCTTATAACTATAAGGTAGTCCGCCAGTTCGCCATCATGACGGTGGTCTGGGGGATCCTTGGCATGGGGCTCGGTGTCTTCATCGCCTCGCAACTGGTCTGGCCGGAACTGAACTTCGGTCTGCCGTGGACGAGCTTTGGACGCTTGCGCCCGTTGCACACAAACCTGGTGATTTTCGCCTTCGGCGGTTGTGCACTGTTTGCCACTTCCTACTATGTCGTGCAGCGAACCTGCCAGACGCGACTGATTTCCGACAGCCTCGCGGCCTTCACCTTCTGGGGCTGGCAAGCGGTCATCGTTGGCGCAATCATTACCTTGCCGCTGGGTTACACCACCACCAAGGAATACGCCGAGCTGGAATGGCCGATCGCGATTCTGCTGGCGATTGTCTGGGTCACTTACGGTCTGGTGTTCTTCGGCACCATCACCAAGCGCAAAACCAAGCACATCTATGTCGGCAACTGGTTCTACGGCGCGTTCATTGTCGTCACCGCGATGCTGCACATCGTCAACCACATGTCGCTGCCGGTCAGCCTGTTCAAGTCGTATTCGGCTTACTCCGGTGCCACTGACGCGATGATCCAGTGGTGGTACGGCCACAACGCGGTGGGTTTCTTCCTGACCACCGGTTTCCTCGGGATGATGTACTACTTCGTGCCGAAACAGGCCGAACGCCCGATCTATTCCTATCGTCTGTCGATCGTGCACTTCTGGGCGCTGATCACCCTGTACATCTGGGCCGGCCCGCACCACCTGCACTACACCGCCCTGCCGGACTGGGCACAATCGCTGGGCATGGCGATGTCGATCATCCTCCTGGCGCCAAGCTGGGGCGGCATGATCAACGGCATGATGACCCTGTCGGGCGCCTGGCATAAGTTGCGCACCGACCCGATCCTGCGCTTCCTCGTGGTGTCGCTGGCGTTCTACGGCATGTCGACCTTCGAAGGGCCGATGATGGCGATCAAGACTGTCAACTCGCTCTCGCACTACACCGATTGGACCATCGGCCACGTACACGCCGGCGCCCTCGGTTGGGTAGCGATGATCTCGATCGGCGCGATCTACCACATGATCCCGAAACTGTTCGGCCGGGCGCAGATGCACAGCACCGGGCTGATCAACGCGCACTTCTGGCTCGCCACCATCGGCACCGTGCTTTACATCGCCTCGATGTGGGTCAACGGCATCACCCAGGGCCTGATGTGGCGTGCAATCAACGATGACGGCACCCTCACCTACTCGTTCGTCGAAGCGCTGCAGGCCAGCCACCCGGGCTTCATCGTCCGTGCGCTGGGCGGTGCTTTCTTTGCCAGCGGCATGCTGCTGATGGCTTACAACGTGTACCGCACCGTTCGTGCGTCGGATCCGGTTGAAGCCGAAGCCGCCGCCAAGATTGCCGTCGTTGGAGCTCACTGATGAAGCATGAAGCTGTCGAGAAGAATATTGGCCTGCTGGCCTTCTTCATGGTCATCGCCGTCAGCGTCGGTGGCCTGACCCAAATCGTTCCGCTGTTCTTCCAGGACGTCACCAACAAGCCGGTCGAGGGCATGAAGCCGCGCTCGGCGCTGGAACTGGAAGGCCGCGACGTATACATCGCCAACGGTTGTGTCGGCTGCCACTCGCAGATGATCCGCCCGTTCCGCGCTGAAACCGAACGCTACGGCCACTATTCGGTGGCCGGTGAAAGCGTCTGGGACCACCCGTTCCTGTGGGGTTCCAAACGCACCGGTCCGGACCTGGCCCGCGTGGGCGGTCGTTACTCCGATGACTGGCAACGTGCGCACTTGTACAACCCGCGCAACGTGGTCCCCGAGTCAAAAATGCCGGCTTACCCGTTCCTCGTGGAAAACAAGCTCGACGGCAAGGAAACCGCGAAAAAAATGGAAGTCTTGCGCACCCTCGGCGTGCCTTACACCGACGAAGACATCGCCGGTGCACAGGATGCCGTGAAGGGCAAAACCGAAATGGACGCGCTGGTGGCCTATCTGCAAGGCCTGGGCACCATCATCAAAAGCAAACGGTGAATCTGATGGATATCGGGATGATTCGAGGCCTGGGCACCGTGGTCGTGATGGTGGCCTTCATCGGTCTGGCCTTGTGGGTGTTCAGCCCCAAGCGCAAGTCGGAATTCGACGACGCGACCATGCTGCCTTTTGCCGATGATCCCGAAGCCATCAAGCACGTCGAGCAAGCTTCTAGGAGTAACAAAGAATGACTACATTCTGGAGTCTGTACGTCACAGTCCTCAGTCTCGGTACGATCTTCGCCCTGACCTGGCTGCTGCTGTCGACCCGCAAGGGCCAGCGCAGCGAACAGACGGACGAGACGGTCGGCCACTCCTTCGACGGGATCGAGGAGTACGACAACCCGCTGCCGAAATGGTGGTTCATGCTGTTCGTCGGCACCATCATTTTTGCCCTGGGTTATCTGGTGCTGTACCCGGGCCTGGGCAACTGGAAAGGTCTGCTGCCGGGCTACAACTATCTGGATACCGAGAAGCAGACCGCGTTCGCCAACGGCCAGACCGGCTGGACCGGCGTCCACGAGTGGGAAAAGGAAATGGCCCGTTCGGACGCTCGCTTCGGTCCGATTTTCGCCAAGTTCGCGGCGATGCCGATCGAAGAAGTCGCCAAGGATCCGCAGGCACTGAAAATGGGCGGCCGTTTGTTCGCGTCCAACTGCTCGGTGTGCCACGGTTCCGACGCCAAGGGCGCCTATGGCTTCCCCAACCTGACCGACGCCGACTGGCGCTGGGGCGGTGAGCCGGAAACCATCAAGACCACCATCATGGGCGGCCGCCACGCGGTGATGCCGGCATGGGCGGAAGTGATCGGTGAGCAAGGCGTGGCTGACGTAGCGGCCTTCGTGGTGACCAATCTCGACGGGCGCAAACTGCCGGAAGGCACCAAGGCCGACCCGGCCAACGGCCAGAAACTCTTCGCCGCCAACTGCGTGGCTTGCCACGGCCCTGCCGGTAAAGGCACCCCGGCCATGGGTGCGCCTGACCTGACCCATCCGGGCGCATTCATCTACGGCTCGAGCTTCGCGCAACTGCAGCAGACCATCCGCTACGGCCGTCAGGGCCAGATGCCGGCTCAGGAACAACTGCAGGGCAATGACAAGGTGCACCTGCTGGCGGCGTATGTTTACAGCCTGTCTCACGGTGAAAAAGCACCGGAGGCGAAGGCTGAGTAAAGCCAACGCTTGAAGCAAAAAAGGCCACGCCAATGGGAATTGGCGGGGCCTTTTTTCATGCTGGCATTCACGATTCGAAACGCTTGCTCGATGGACCTGAGCTGAGATGCACGGTAGGTTTTTTTTCGCCCCGATAAGCCATATCGGCTCCACTTCAAGGATGAAGCCCCAATGTCGAAAGACGACCAAAGCACACTGCAAAATCAGCCTCAGCCCGGCTCGACCCATAGGGCAGGGTTCGAACGAATTGTGAAACCGTTACTCGAGGTATCGCAGAAAACCATTATCAGCCCCGGTAACGGTGGCGGACTCGACGGCCTCGGCGGCGGTAGATTGCTCTGACAAGGGCAGCAAAAAACACCGAATTTACCCCCTATATCCAGCGCCTCGCGTCTTGGCGGGAGGCGCTTTTGCCGGTGCCCTTATGAAAGTGACAAACCGATTGTCCTCGAACTGACTGATGAATACCCCGCCCTATCAGCGGCGGGGCTTTTGTCAGGGGCGTTGGGCGAAGATTGAATGCACCACAGTGGTGTCGATCAACGTTCGATTGCGCCATTGGTTGTTCTTCACCAGGTACACCTGGAGTTGCTTGCGATCCTCAGTGAAACTGGCAATCAGATAGGTTTGCTGAGAGGTACTGCCGCTCAGGTACATGGGCACGTTACCTTGCTGATAGGCATCACCTCCGTCCTTGTGCAAATGGCCGGCAAAAATCGCCGTCACTCGATATTTGTTAACCATGTCGTAGAAGCGTTTCTGTTGCGCCTGGGTTCCCATGTGGTTCAACGGTTTATGCATGTTGATGATGATGGCGTAGCCCGACGCTCGCGCCAGCCTGAGATCCGTCTCGAGCCAATCCAGCGCATCGTTGATTTCGAACGTTGTCGGGTTCAATGGATGAGCAATCCGGGCGGTATAGGTCGGTTCGTTGTTGAGCTGAACCATATGCACTTCACCAATATTTTTCGAATAGGCGAGACTGCCCGAATAGGTCTTGCTCAGAAAGCCACTGGTAATCTTCAGATCAAAGTTATCGACCTTACCTTCATGATGCTCTTTGAACTCGACGATACTTCCTGCCGCACAGCTATTGCTAAAGCAATCATCGACATTGTTTTCATAGTCGTGATTACCAAGCCCGTAGAGATATTCGCCCTTGAAATGTTTATCCAGCAGATCCTTCAGGAACGAGCGCTGCCAGCCATGCCCGAATGCGGTTATATCACCATTGATCATCAAGGGAACCTGCGCTTGAGAGCCGTGTTGATTTCTGAATTCGGCAATGCTCGCAAGTTGGGTTTCCACCAGCCATTTCGAGCGCTCCTTGAATTCGGAATCGGATTCGGGGATGCGGCGATCGGTCTTGTCCGTCCACGGATATTGAGTATCCGAAGCAAACACCATGTGTTTCGGCATGTCAGTAGTGGCCTGAGCGGTAATAGCCGAAGCTAACATCCAGGCACCCACAAAGATTCTCTTGAGATTATTCAAATTCATGCTTTTAAATTCCATTTAAATTAACTATCAATACGCAAAAGAATTTCGCGAGAGCAAAACTTATGCGAACACAGCTAAAACTTCAAAGCATTCATAAACAACAATCAAGTTTATATATTTCAGACCCAACAACTTGTAACAGGCAGCCAATTCAATCTGTGGCTCTTGTAGCCGAAGTGGCAACGACGGACGGTTTGTCGTTCAACTTGCGACATCAACAGTTGTTGCTTGAACAAGCGATTGAAAAGATGAACTAGCCGCTTCGGCAAAACCGTCCATACTCATCAAGTCAATTGATCTGCGTCAGGCTTTTGCGCAATCGCTACACCATCCGCATTTTTTACCCAACGCGACCAAAGGTCGCACCCTTGAGCCAGAGCGGCAGGCGTATCATCACGCTACTGCAACAGCCCTTTTTGACTTCGGTTGGCACGTATCGACCGAGGCATTTTTCCACTGCCGTGGGATGCAATGATGAGCAATCAGATTCCGGTACACGACGTCACGCCGCCGAGCAAGAACGCGAACAACAGCGTCGACCTTTATGCCTCACGAGAAAAAATCTACACCCGTGCCTTCACCGGCCTGTTCCGCAATCTGCGGATGCTTGGCGGTGCGGCGTTGTTTCTGCTGTATTTCGGCACGGTGTGGCTGAACTGGGGCGGTCACCAGGCGGTGTGGTGGAACCTGCCGGAGCGCAAATTCTTCATCTTCGGCGCGACTTTCTGGCCACAGGATTTCATCCTGCTCTCGGGGCTGTTGATCATTGCCGCGTTCGGCCTGTTCTTCATCACCGTGTACGCCGGGCGCGTCTGGTGCGGTTATACCTGCCCGCAGAGCGTGTGGACGTGGATTTTCATGTGGTGCGAAAAGGTCACCGAAGGCGACCGCAACCAGCGCATCAAGCTCGACAAGGCGCCGATGAGCGCCAACAAATTCCTGCGCAAACTGGCCAAGCATTCGCTGTGGCTGCTGATCGGTTTTGTCACCGGCATGACCTTTGTCGGCTACTTCTCGCCGATACGCGAACTGGTCATCGAATTTTTCACCGGTCAGGCCGATGGCTGGTCGTATTTCTGGGTCGGTTTTTTCACCCTCGCCACGTACGGCAATGCCGGCTGGTTGCGTGAGCAGGTGTGCATCTACATGTGCCCGTATGCGCGCTTCCAGAGCGTGATGTTCGACAAGGACACGCTGATCGTTTCCTACGACCCGCGCCGTGGCGAAAGCCGTGGGCCGCGCAAGAAAGGCATCGACTACAAGGCGCTGGGGCTGGGCGATTGCATCGACTGCACGATGTGCGTGCAGGTCTGCCCGACCGGCATCGACATCCGCGATGGCCTGCAGATCGAGTGCATCGGCTGCGCTGCGTGCATCGATGCCTGCGACAGCATCATGGACAAGATGGATTACCCGCGCGGGCTGATCAGCTACACCACCGAACACAACCTCTCCGGGCAGAAAACCCATAAACTGCGACCGCGCCTGATCGGCTACGCCGTAGTGCTGCTGGCGATGATCAGCCTGTTGGTCGCCGCGTTCTTCATGCGCTCACTGGTCGGTTTCGACGTCAGCAAGGACCGCGTGCTGTACCGCGAAAACGCTGAAGGCCGGATCGAAAACGTCTACAGCCTGAAGATCATGAACAAGGATCAGCGCGACCACACTTACCTGCTGCAAGCCGAGGGCCTGCCGGACCTGCGCCTGCAAGGCAAGCGCGAGATCAAGGTTGCTGCCGGCGATATCGTCAGCATGCCGGTCGAGTTGTCGAGCGCACCGGAACAACTGCCATCGAGTACCAATGAGGTGAAATTCATCCTCAAGGACGCCGATGACAACAGCGTCCACGTTGAAGCCAAGAGCCGATTCATCGGCCCACAAATCCGTTGAGAGAATTTTGAACATGCCCGCTGCAAACGCCGCAAGTCCCTGGTACAAGCACCTCTGGCCGTGGATCATCATCGCGATTCTGGCCTGCTCGGTGGCCTTGACCCTGTCCATGGTGACCATCGCGGTGAACAACCCGGACAATCTGGTCAACGACAACTATTACGAAGCGGGCAAAGGCATCAACCGTTCACTGGATCGCGAGCTGCTGGCGCAAACCCTGAAGCTGCGTGCGGCGGTGCATCTGGATGACGTGACCGGTGAAGTCGATCTGCGCTTGAACGGTGACAGCCAGCCGCAAACCCTGGAACTGAACCTGATCTCGCCGACCCAGCCGGAGAAGGATCGCAAGATTGTTTTGACCCGCAGTGGCAGCGAGAGCGGGCGCTACATCGGCCAGTTGAGCGACAAGGTTGAAGGGCGACGGTTTGTCGAGTTGCTTGGCAGCCAGGATGAGCACGTGTGGCGCATGTTTGAAGAAGAACTGGTCAGCCATGACAAGGAACTGCTGCTGGGTGATGAGCCATTGCAGGGTGCCGAAGACCTGAAAAACTAAGCCTTACTCTGATCGTTCCCACGCTCTGCGTGGGAACGCAGCCAGGGACGCTCCGCGTCCCAGCCGAAGCGGACGCGGAGCGTCCGGGGAGGCATTCCCACGCGGAGCGTGGGAACGATCATCGGAACGCGCACCATGACCAGCCCAACCCCCTGCTACCACTGCGCCCTGCCCGTCCCGTCCGGCAGCCGCTTCACCGCCGTCGTCCTCGGGCAGGCCCGCGAGTTCTGCTGCCCGGGCTGTCAGGCGGTGGCCGAAGCCATTGTCGCCGGTGGTCTGGAAAGCTATTACCAGCATCGCAGCGAAGCGTCGGCCAATCCCGAAGCGCTGCCGGTGCAACTGACTGATGAACTGGCGCTGTACGACCGCGCCGACGTGCAGCAACCCTTCGTGCGCCACGAAGGCGATCTGGCCGAAACCACCTTGTTGATGGAAGGCATCAGTTGCGCCGCCTGCGGCTGGCTGATCGAGAAACACCTGCGCACCCTCCCCGCCGTCGCCGAAGCGCGGTTGAACCTGTCCAACCATCGCCTGCACGTACGCTGGGCCGACGCACAATTGCCGCTGAGCCAGATCCTCGCCGAGCTGCGCCACATCGGTTACGCCGCCCACCCGTACCAGTCCGATCGCGCGAGCGAACAATTGGCCAGCGAGAATCGCCTGGCCCTGCGCCAGCTCGGCGTCGCCGGGTTGCTGTGGTTTCAGGCGATGATGGCGACCATGGCCACCTGGCCGGAATTCAACATCGATCTGAGCCCGGAGCTGCACACAATCCTGCGCTGGGTCGCGCTGTTTCTCACCACACCCATCGTGTTCTACAGCTGCGCGCCGTTCTTCAAAGGCGCAATGCGCGATCTGCGCACCCGCCACCTGACCATGGACGTCTCGGTGTCGCTGGCGATCGGCAGCGCTTACATCGCCGGGATCTGGACGTCGATCACCGGGGTCGGCGAGCTGTACTTCGATGCGGTCGGCATGTTCGCCCTGTTTCTTTTGGCCGGGCGCTATCTGGAACGCCGCGCCCGCGAACGCACCGCTGCTGCCACCGCGCAACTGGTCAACCTGTTACCGGCCTCGTGCCTGCGCCTGGATAGCGATGGCCAGAGCGAACGCATCCTGCTCAGCGAGTTGCGCGTGGGCGAGCGGATTCTGGTGCAGCCGGGCTCGATTCTGCCGGCTGACGGCAAGATCATCGACGGCCAGTCGAGCATCGACGAATCGCTGCTGACCGGCGAATACCTGCCACAGCCACGCACGCTCGGTGATGCGGTCACTGCGGGCACGCTCAACGTCGAAGGCGCATTGACCGTGCAAGTGCAGGCGCTGGGACAGGACACGCGTCTCTCCGCGATCGTGCGCCTGCTCGATCGCGCTCAGGCGGAGAAACCGCGTCTGGCGGAAATCGCCGACCGCGCCGCGCAATGGTTTTTGCTGCTGTCGCTGATTGCTGCGGCAGTGATCGGCCTGCTGTGGTGGCAGCTGGACTCAGCGCGGGCGTTCTGGATCGTTCTCGCCATGCTGGTGGCGACCTGCCCGTGCGCGCTGTCGCTGGCGACGCCGACCGCCCTCACCGCCGCCACCGGCACCCTGCACAAACTCGGCCTGCTGCTGACCCGCGGCCACGTCCTGGAAGGCTTGAACCAGATCGACACAGTGATCTTCGACAAGACCGGCACGCTCACTGAAGGTCGCTTGGTGCTGCGCTCGATTCGCCCGCTCAGCGCGCTCGACAGCGAGCAATGCCTGGGCCTCGCCGCTGCGCTGGAAAACCGTTCGGAACACCCGATTGCCCGCGCTTTCGGCCGTGCGCCGCTGGCCGCCGAGGACGTGCACAGTACACCGGGGCTTGGCCTGGAAGGCGTGGTCGGTGAGCAACGCTTGCGCATCGGTCAGGCCGAATTTGCCTGCGCCCTGAGCGGCGCGGCACTGCCGTCAATGCCTGATGAAGCCGGACAATGGTTGCTGCTCGCTGACACCCACGGGCCGCTGGCGTGGCTGGTGCTCGATGATCGCCTGCGTGACGATGCCCCCGCTCTGCTCGCGGCTTGCAAAGCGCGGGGCTGGCGCACCTTGCTGTTGTCCGGCGACAGTTCGCCGATGGTCGCCAGTGTCGCCGCCGAACTGGGCATCGACGAGGCCCGTGGCGGCTTGCGCCCCGATGACAAACTGCGAGTGCTGCAACAACTGCACAAGGAAGGACGCAAAGTGTTGATGCTCGGTGACGGCGTCAACGACGTGCCGGTACTGGCTGCGGCCGATATCAGCGTGGCCATGGGCTCGGCCACCGATCTGGCGAAAACCAGCGCCGATGCGGTGTTGCTGTCCAACCGCCTCGACGCCCTGGTGCAAGCCTTTACACTGGCGCGACGCACGCGCCGGGTAATCATCGAAAACCTGCTGTGGGCAGCGCTGTACAATGGCCTCATGTTGCCGTTCGCCGCCCTCGGCTGGATCACTCCGGTGTGGGCGGCGGTCGGCATGTCGATCAGTTCGCTGACCGTGGTGCTCAACGCCCTGCGCCTGACTCGCCTGCCGAGCGCGCCGGGCGCCGGCAGCCCGACCCAAACCCGCCCGCTGCCGGCCTGAGCCGCGCGGGCCTGGAGTTACCGATGCCAGCTCTCTACGTGATGATTCCCGCTGCCTTGCTGATCGTCGCCATCGCCGTGTACATCTTCTTCTGGGCGGTGGACAGCGGCCAGTACGATGACCTCGACGGCCCGGCGCACAGCATCCTGTTTGACGATCAGGATCCCAACCACACCGCTGCGGTGGACGAAGCCAACGCCGGCAAACCGGACGACAAGGCGCCACCCCATGCTTGAACTGGCGCCCCTGCTGGTCTCGGCGCTGATTCTCGGCCTGCTTGGTGGCGGCCATTGTCTGGGCATGTGCGGCGGTCTGATGGGCGCGCTGACCCTGGCGATTCCCAAAGAACAGCGCAGCCGGCGCTTTAGTCTGTTGCTGGCGTATAACCTCGGGCGGATTCTCAGTTATACCACGGCGGGATTGCTCATCGGCCTGGCCGGCTGGGCAGTCGCCAACAGCCCGGCGGCGCTGTTCATGCGCGTACTGGCCGGGTTGCTGCTGATTGCCATGGGCTTGTACCTGGCCGGTTGGTGGAGCGGGCTCACCCGTATCGAAGCGCTCGGGCGTGGTTTGTGGCGCTTTATTCAACCGGTGGCGAATCGCTTGCTGCCGGTTTCCAGCCTGCCGCGCGCCTTGCTGCTCGGTGCGCTGTGGGGCTGGCTGCCGTGCGGGCTGGTTTACAGCACCTTGCTGTGGAGCGCGAGTCAGGGCAATGCGCTGGACAGTGCATTGCTGATGCTCGCTTTCGGCCTCGGCACCTGGCCGGTGCTGCTCGCCACCGGGCTGGCGGCTGAGCGGGTCACGGCGATCCTGCGCAAACGCAGCGTGCGCATGGCGGGTGGTTTGCTGGTGATTGTGTTTGGCCTGTGGACCTTGCCCGGGCCGCATCAGCATTGGCTTATGGGCCATTAAATGTGTGGGGCGGCCTTCGCGAGCAGGCTCGCTCCAACAGGTCTTGAGTACGCTGCAAATCCAATGTGGGAGCGAGCCTGCTCGCGAAGACGCCCGCACGAACAACACAAATCCTCGCCGTTGATGCAAATCAAGATGCCCTGTAACGCCCTCCCCTAGACTCGCCACACTGCCAGCCTATCCGGGGGAATGCCCGCATGCTCGACGCCATTCGTTGGGACTCTGATCTGATCCGCCGCTACGATCTGGCGGGGCCACGCTACACCTCGTACCCGACCGCCGTGCAATTTCACGGTCAGGTCGGCACTTTCGACCTGTTCCATGCCCTGCGCGACAGCCGCAAGGCGCAGCGGCCGTTGTCGCTGTACGTGCATGTGCCGTTCTGCGCGAACATTTGCTACTACTGCGCCTGCAACAAGGTCATCACCAAGGATCGCGGCCGTGCGCAGCCGTATCTGCAACGGCTCGAGCAGGAAATCCAATTGATTGCCTGTCACCTCGACCCGGCGCAAACCGTTGAGCAACTGCATTTCGGTGGTGGCACACCGACCTTTCTCAGCCACGACGAATTGCGCCAGGTGATGGCGCACCTGCGCAAGCATTTCAATCTGCTCAACGATGATTCGGGCGATTACGGCATCGAAATCGACCCCCGCGAAGCCGACTGGTCGACCATGGGCCTGCTGCGCGAACTGGGTTTCAACCGGGTCAGCATTGGCCTGCAAGACCTTGACCCGGCGGTGCAGCGCGCAGTCAATCGCCTGCAAAGCCTGGAAGAAACCCGCGCGGTGATCGATGCGGCGCGCACTTTGCAGTTTCGCTCGATCAACATCGATCTGATCTACGGCCTGCCAAAGCAGACACCAGACAACTTCGCTCGCACCGTCGAGGAAGTGATCAGTCTGCAACCGGATCGCCTCTCGGTATTCAACTACGCGCACCTGCCGGAACGCTTCATGCCGCAACGGCGGATCAACAGCAGCGACTTGCCGAGCCCGGCGCACAAGCTGGAAATGCTCCAGCGCACCATCGAGCAACTGACCGCTGCCGGCTACCGCTACATCGGCATGGACCACTTCGCCCTGCCTGATGACGAACTGGCGATTGCCCAGGAAGAGCACACCCTGCAACGCAACTTCCAGGGCTACACCACCCACGGCCATTGCGACCTGATTGGCCTGGGCGTGTCGGCGATCAGCCAGATCGGCGATCTGTACTGCCAGAACAGCAGCGACCTCAACGCGTATCAGAACAGCCTGGCCAGCGCGCAGCTGGCGACCAGTCGCGGCCTGTTGTGCAACGCTGACGACCGCTTGCGCCGCGCAGTGATCCAGCAACTGATCTGCAATTTCAAACTTGAGTTCGCCGAGATCGAGCAGCAGTTCAACATCGATTTTCAAGGCTACTTCGGCGCGCTCTGGCCGCAGTTGCAAGGTATGGCCGAGGATGGCCTGATCAGGTTCGAGCGCGAGCGCATCGAGGTGCTGCCGGCTGGCCGATTGCTGGTGCGCTCGGTGTGCATGGTCTTCGATGCGTACCTGGAGCAGCAGAACCGCCAGCGTTTCTCCCGAGTGATTTAAGGCTTGGTCAGCAACGAGCCGACCTTGAGGTTCTGATCAGGGTTGAGCGCCGACTGGTTCATGACTTTCGACAAGGAAAGGTTGGCGGTGATCAGGCCGCTGTTGAGGGCGGCGATGGCGCCACGTAATGCGGCGAGCTTGTTGATCTTTTCCTCGTTGGAGAGGGTTCTGTCTGACATGACCGCCGCCATGCGGGCTTTTTTCTCGATGATTTCTTTTTGGATCTTGCGAATCATCTTCAGCAACTGTTGGATGTTCTCCGGTAAGCCACTGTTGTCGATGTCACTGTTTTCGCCGCCGACAGCGGCGGATTTGGCGATGGCCGCGCCGGACAGCGACACTTTGACGCCCTCGACCAAGGTCGGGGTTGCCGCATTCGACAAGGCGTCGTCGCGGTCGATTGCAGCGTCGGGACCGGTTACCTCCGGCGAAGCAGCAATGCCGCTGCTACCGGGGCTTAGCGTGCCAATGGCGGTCATCGGGGCCTTCCTTGGATGAGTACTGATAGTGGGTTATCGGCCGCAGCTGCTGCGGCTTTATGTCTGTAGGACAACGCCGCCGCGTGCTGGCCTGAATGTCCTTCCGTGGGTTACCCTTACGGCTTATGTGTGTTTTCCCACAAGGATTGAAGAAATGTCCGAGCCAGTCAAACTGCGCGCTCACAACCAGGCCCACTGCAAGGATTGCAGCCTGGCCCCGCTCTGCCTGCCACTTTCTCTGAATCTGGAAGACATGGATGCGCTCGACGAAATCGTTAAACGCGGCCGCCCGCTGAAGAAGGGCGAATTCCTGTTCCGCCAGGGCGACACCTTTGATTCCGTTTATGCAGTCCGCTCCGGCGCCCTGAAGACCTTCAGCCTGAGCGATGCCGGCGAAGAACAGCTGACCGGCTTCCACCTGCCGAGCGAACTGGTTGGCCTGTCGGGCATGGACACCGAAAAACACCCGGTCTCGGCCCAGGCGCTGGAAACCACTTCGGTCTGCGAAATTCCCTTCGAACGCCTCGACGAACTCGCGCTGCAATTACCACAACTGCGCCGCCAGTTGATGCGGGTGATGAGCCGCGAGATTCGCGACGATCAGCAAATGATGCTGCTGCTGTCGAAGAAGACCGCCGACGAGCGCATCGCTACTTTTCTGGTCAACCTGTCGGCACGTTTCCGTGCTCGCGGCTTCTCGGCCAACCAGTTCCGGCTGAGCATGTCGCGCAATGAAATCGGCAATTACCTGGGCCTGGCGGTGGAAACCGTGTCGCGGGTGTTCACCCGTTTCCAGCAGAACGAGCTGATTGCCGCCGAGGGCAAGGAGATCCACATCCTCGACCCGATCCAGTTGTGCGCGCTGGCTGGCGGGTCGATCGAAGGCTGATCACGACCCGCGGTTGAGCGAATCGTTTCAGCCGCGGGTATACTGCGCCGTTTGCAGCCCTGCCAGGACACCCCGATGGTCTTCGACTCCTTCGACATCAAATCCCTGATCCGCCCCGTGATCGACTTTCCGAAACCGGGCGTGATCTTTCGCGACATCACCCCGCTGTTCCAGTCGCCGACGGCCCTGCGCCTGGTGATGGACAGCTTCGCCCACCGCTATGTCGAAGCCGACTTCACCCACATCGGCGCCATGGATGCCCGTGGTTTTCTGATCGGTTCGGTACTGGCCTATCAGTTGAACAAGCCGCTGGTGCTGTTCCGCAAGCAAGGCAAACTGCCGGCGGACGTGCTCGCCGAAGGTTATGCGACCGAGTACGGCGAAGCGTTCCTGGAAGTGCACGCCGACAGCCTGTGTGAAGGCGATTCGGTGGTGATGTTCGATGACCTGATCGCTACCGGCGGCACGCTGATCGCAGCGGCCAACCTGATTCGCCGCATGGGCGCGCGGGTGCATGAAGCGGCGGCCATCATTGATCTGCCAGAGCTGCAAGGCTCGCAGCGCTTGCAGGATATGGGTATTCCGACGTTTTGCCTGACGCAGTTTGCTTTGACCGATAAATAATCAAGATCTAAAGATTGATCGTTCCCACGCTCCGCGTGGGAATGCCTCAAGGGACGCTCTGCGTTCCAGCTTGCGATAGGGACGCGGAGCGTCCCGGGCTGCATTCCCACGCAGAGCGTGGGAACGATCATGCATCGGACGATCTTTCGCTTTTAGAGCCCCATCTGCTTGCTGATGATTTCATTCATCACTTCCCGCGTCCCGCCGCCAATCGACAGAATGCGGTTATCCCGATACAGCCGCTCCACCAGGCCTTCACGCATGTAACCGAGCCCGCCAAGAATCTGCACGGCTTCGGTGGTGATCCGGTCCGAGGTGTCGGTGGCGAAGTTCTTCGCCATGGAAATCTCCTTGATTACGCTGTGCCCCGCCGCCATTTTCGCCGCTTGCCGGTAAGTGAACTCGCGCGACACTTCCAGCGCCGTGGCCATTTCGGCGAGACGATGTTTGATCACCTGAAATTTGCCGATGGGTTTGCCGAACGCCTCACGCTCGCGCGCCCACTTCAGGCTTTCCTCCAGCGCCAATTGCGCCGTCATGTTGGCCATCAGCGCCAGCGCCAGCCGTTCGCTCTGGAAATTGCCCATGATGCAGGCGAAGCCCATGTTCTCTCCGCCAATGAGGTTTCCTACAGGCACGCGGCAATCGTCAAAGAACAATTCAGCGGTGTCCGACGCCCACCAGCCCATTTTCTTCAATTGCCGACCGACACTGAAACCCGGCGTGCCCTTCTCGATCAGCAACAGGCTGATACCGCCGAACCCCGGCGCACCGGTACGCACCGCGACGGTGTAGAAATCCGCGCGCACACCGCTGGTGATGAAAGTTTTGCTGCCACTGACCCGGTAGCAGTCACCGTCACGCACGGCGCGGGTTTGCAAGTTGGCGACGTCGGAGCCGCCGCCGGGCTCGGTCACCGCCAGCGCGCTGATTTTCTCGCCGCTGAGCACCAGCGGTACCACCCGCTCGCGAACTTCAGGCCGCGCCCATTTGACGATCGGCGGCAGGCCGATATCCAGCGAACCCAACCCCGCCACCAGGCCACCAGAGCCACAGCGCATCAGCTCTTCACTGGCGGCGACCTTGGCAAACAGATCGCCTTCATGGCTGCCGCCAAGCGCTTCGGGATAGCCGATACCGAGAATGCCCGCCGCACCGGCCTTGAGGTACAACTCACGGGGAAAGCTTTCGGCTTCTTCCCACTGATCGATGTCCGGCAGGATCTCGCGTTCGACGAAACGTCTGACGCTGTCGCGGACCAATTGATGGCTGGGGTCGAAGTATTCCTGAAAGGCAGGCATGGGCGAGCTCCACGGAAGGGTTCGCCGACGTTAACCGAGCGCTTGCTTGGTTATCAATGAAATTGTGTGAATCAGATGGACCGCGGCGCGCCATTCGCGAGCAGGCTCGCTCCCACAGGGGATTTGTGAACGACACACAACCAATGTGGGAGCGAGCTTGCTCGCGAAGGCGTCAGTTCAGACGCCGCAAATTCAGAGGGAAATCGGTTTACGCCCGGCAAACGAATGCGCCAGCGTGCCGCCGTCGACCAGCTCCAGCTCACCGCCCAGCGGCACGCCGTGAGCAATCCGCGAGGCGACCAGGCCTTTGTTGTTGAGCAACTGCGCGATGTAGTGCGCCGTCGCCTCGCCTTCCACTGTCGGGTTGGTGGCGAGGATGACTTCGGTAAAGGTCCCCGCCTCTTCTATCCGCGCCATCAGTTGCGGAATGCCGATCGCTTCCGGCCCCAGGCCATCCAGCGGCGACAAGTGCCCCTTGAGCACGAAATAGCGGCCACGGAAGCCGGTCTGCTCCACCGCATAAACGTCCATCGGCCCTTCGACTACGCACAGCAGCGTGTCATCGCGGCGCGGGTCGGCGCATTGCGGGCACAGATCGTCTTCGGTCAGCGTGCGGCATTGGCGGCAGTGGCCGACGCCTTCCATGGCCTGGCTCAAGGCCTGGGCCAGACGGGTGCCGCCGCTGCGATCACGTTCGAGCAACTGCAACGCCATGCGCTGAGCGGTTTTCTGACCCACGCCTGGCAAGGTGCGCAGAGCGTCGATCAGTTGGCGAATCAAGGGGCTGAAGCTCATGGGTAAACAGTCCGACTAAACAACGAGACGCGGTTTATACCCGCGCCTCTGGCCAGCGTCAAATCCTCAGTCCTGGGCGACCCGGACCACCAGTTTGCCGAAGTTGCGCCCTTCCAGCAGACCGATGAACGCCTCGGGCGCCTGCTCCAGGCCTTCGACCACGTCCTCGCGGAATTTCACCTTGCCGTCGCGTACCCACGGCACCATGTGGCTGATGAATTCCGGCTGACGATCACCGTAATCGTCGAAGACGATGAAGCCCTGAATACGCACACGCTTGGTGAGCAATGTGCGTTGCAGCATCGGCAGGCGATCCGGGCCGGTCGGCGCTTCGGCGGCGTTGTAGCCGGCGATCAGGCCGCACAACGGAATGCGCGCCTTGGGATTGAGCAACGGCAAGACTGCGTCGAAGACATGGCCGCCGACGTTCTCATAATAAATGTCGATGCCGTTGGGACAGGCCTTGGCCAATTGCTCGGCGAAGTCGTCGGCCTTGTGGTCGATGCAGGCATCAAAACCCAGCTCCTCAACGACGTATTTGCACTTCTCGGCCCCACCGGCCACACCGACCGCGCGCAGACCTTTGATCTTCGCCACTTGCCCGACCACCGAGCCGACGGCGCCGGACGCCGCAGCCACCACCAGGGTTTCGCCTTCTTTCGGCTGGCCGATGTCCATCAGGCCCATGTACGCGGTCATGCCCGGCATGCCCAGGACGCCGAGGGCCATCGACGGGCTCGGCAGGCCGGCCGGGATCGGCATGATGTTGCGACCGTCGCTGATGCTGTGGCTCTGCCAACCGGTGGCGCCAACCACCAGATCACCGGTGTGGAATTTCGGGTGATTGGACTGCTCGACCCGGCTGACCGCGCCGCCAGTCATGACTTCGCCGATTTGCACTGGCGCAGCGTAGGACGGTGCGTCGCTCATACGTCCGCGCATGTACGGGTCGAGCGACAGGTACAGGGTTTTCAACAGCACCTGACCGTCCTGCAGATCCGGCAGCGCCTCGCGCTCGAGACGAAAGTTCTCCGGGGTCGGCGCGCCGGTCGGGCGCGAGGCGAGGACGAAGCGTTGATTGAGGGTGAGAGGGTCGGACATGTCAGCGTCTCCTGTGAATGGGGAATTCGGTGTATAGGGAGCAGACCTTGGTAGCGGTGGTGTGTTCGATGTTTCTTCAGTTTTGCCGAGGTGACTTCATTCGCGAGCAGGCTCGCTCCCACAGGGGAATGCATTCCAAATGTGGGAGCGAGCCTGCTCGCGAAGGCGTCAGTCCAGCCGGCATATGTCCATCAGGCAGAAACAAAAATGCCAGGCACAATGCCTGGCATTTTGTGTAGCTCATCTGCCGCCCAAAGGCGAATCAGAATGGCAGTTTCATACCCGCTGGCAGGCTCATGCCGGCGGTCATGCTGCCCATTTTTTCCTGGCTGTTGGCTTCGATCTTGCGCACGGCGTCGTTGACGGCGGCAGCGACCACGGCTTCCAGCATCTCTTTGTCGTCTTCGCTCAGGCCTTCGACCAGGCTTGGGTCGATGCTCACGCTTTTGACGTCGTGACGACCGGTCATCACCACGGTGACCATGTCGCCGCCGGCCTTGCCGGTGACTTCGGCGTTGGCCAGTTCTTCCTGCATCTTGGCCATTTTTTCCTGCATCTGCTGCGCCTGCTTCATCAGGCCGGCCATGCCACCTTTCATCATGGGAATCACCTCAAACGTACTTGGAAAAACAGCGCCCGGCCATCTTGGCCGAGCACCTTCAGTTATTAGCCTTGGGTGACCAAGGCGTCGACAGGTTCAATAGTATCGCTTCGCACCACCGCGCCGAACTGCTGAACCATCTGCTGGATGAACGGATCACCGTGGATCGATTCCTCCGCCTCACGCTGACGATTGGCGCGGCGGCGCGAGGCGGCCTGGGCCGGGGTTTCCTGCTCAGGCTTGATCAGCTCGATGGTCAGGGTCAGCGTGCGCCCGTGGAACTGGTTCAACGCGTCGTTGAGACGACGCTGTTGCGTGGCGTTGAACAGGGCGCTGTGGGCCGGGTCAAGGTGCATCAGCCAGTGGTCGCCGTCGACCGCAATCAATGTGCAGTTGGCGGCGATGCTGCCGGTCATGCCGGAAATCGGCAGCTTCGGGAACAGCTCCAGCCATTGCAGGGCCAGGCCGGTGGCCGGCGCGGCGGCAGGTTCCGGCTCGGGTTCAGGCTCAGGATCGGCGGCGTGTTCGCTGGCCAGTTCGTCGAGGTAGCTGTAGGCCGAATCCATGTCCGGCTCGATGTAGTCTTCATCCAGCGGCGGTTCGTCGTCCATGTCCATGCCCGGCGTAGCGGCATCGACGTCGGCGACGGACGGCTCGGGAATTGGCGCAGCGGCCCACTCTGGCGCATCCGGCACCACGCTGTCCGGGGTCGGCAGCGGCATCGGCGGCAGCTCGGGCTGCTCGCCAGCGGTTTCCAATACCGGCTCGACGGCGGGTTGTTGAACGGGCGCAGGCTCGGCCTCGGCTTCCACCGGGTCGTTCCACGGCAGATCGACCACGGCTTCGATCGCGACTGGCTCAGGCTCCGGTTGTGCTTCGACAACCGGCGCCACAGGTTCTGGCTCGGCAACCGGCGCCGCTACCGGTGCGGGCGCAGGTGTGGGCGCAACAGCCGCAGCGACCACCGGCGCAGGCTTCGGCGCGGCAGCCACTGAGTTTGCGGAATCAACTGTGGCCTGGCTGATCCCCACTGGCTTTAGCGGTTGCCTCGGTGCATCCGCCGTATCCGCCGGGCGGAACGCGAGCATTCGCAGCAAGACCATTTCGAAACCGCCGCGCGGGTCCGGCGCCAGCGGCAAATCGCGGCGACCAATCAGGCCCATCTGGTAATAGAACTGCACATCTTCGGCCGGCAACGCCTGGGCCAGAGCCAATACGCGATCACGGTCGCCGTGGCCATTGTCGACCCCTTCCGGCAACGCCTGAGCGATGGCCACGCGGTGCAGCACGTTAAGAATTTCCGAGAGCACGCCGTTCCAGTCCGGGCCTTGCTCGGCCAAGTGACGCACGGCTTCGAGCAGCGCCTTGGCATCGCCTTCGATCAGCGCATGCAGCACGTCATAGACCTGACCGTGATCCAGCGTGCCGAGCATCGCGCGCACGTCGGTAGCGAGCACTTTGCCTTCACCGAACGCGATGGCCTGATCGGTCAGGCTCATGGCGTCACGCATCGAGCCGTCAGCAGCGCGACCAAGCAGCCACAGTGCGTCGTCTTCGAACGGTACGTTTTCTGCGGTCAGCACGTGGGTCAAATGCTCGACCACACGCTCAGGCGTCATGTTCTTCAGCGAGAACTGCAGGCAACGCGAAAGAATCGTTGCCGGAAGTTTCTGCGGATCGGTGGTCGCCAGGATGAACTTGACGTAGGGCGGCGGCTCTTCGAGGGTTTTCAACAGCGCATTGAAGGAATGGCTGGAAAGCATGTGCACTTCGTCGATCAGGTAGACCTTGAAGCGCCCACGACTTGGCGCGTACTGCACGTTATCGAGCAGTTCGCGGGTGTCTTCGACCTTGGTGCGGCTGGCGGCGTCGATCTCGATCAGGTCGACAAAACGCCCCTCATCGATCTCGCGGCACACCGAGCACTCGCCGCAGGGACTGGAGGTGATACCTGTCTCGCAGTTCAGGCACTTGGCAATGATCCGCGCGATGGTGGTCTTGCCGACACCGCGCGTCCCGGTGAACAGGTAGGCGTGGTGCAGCCGTTGGCTGTCCAAGGCATTGATCAGAGCCTTGAGCACATGGGTCTGGCCGACCATTTCGCGGAACGAGCGTGGACGCCATTTACGTGCAAGAACCTGATAACTCATCGAAAACCGTCGCAGCGAAGGAAGCAGAAGCGGCTAATGCTAGCGGAGCAAGGGCAAAATTGCATCCGGTGTCCTCGTCTAATATGGCTAAGCTGCATCAGCAGAGGCTTTTATCAGCTCGGGATGGGGAATTACCGGAGCGTCTATGCGGTGGGCCGTGGCGGCATTGCTGGGTATCAGCCTCAACGCGATGGCAGCGCAAGCGCCGTTGCGCTTCGCCGTGCCGGACAGTTGGGCGATGCCGATGGTGCAACTGCAAGGCGGCAGACCGACCCAGGGGATCCTGCATGACGTCCTGCTCAGCCTGGCGACCCAGGTCGGCGCGCCAGCGCAATTCGTCGTCCTGCCGCGCGCGCGGGTACAGAGCGCCATGGAACACGGCGACATCGACGTGCGCTGCTATGCCGCACAGTCGTGGCTGCCGAATCAGTCCGGCGATTACATCTGGAGCGTGCCGTTGTGGTTTCAGCGCGACCTGCTGACCAGCCGCAAGGAACAACCGGCGCAGATCAATCCCGCCCAGCTACCGCGCCAGGCCATCGGCACCGTTCTCGGCTACAGCTACCCTACCCTGCAACCGCTGTTCGACGCCGACCAGTTGCAACGCGAAGACGCGCGCAATCAGGAACAGGTACTGGAAAAGCTCCTCGCCGGGCGATATCGCTATGCGGTGAGCAATCAGTGGACGCTGGACTGGATCAATCAGCGCCTGTTGCCGGAGCAGCAGCTGCAAGGGGTCGCGGTGCTGCAGGAACAGAATATCGGCTGCTATGTGAGGAACGACCCGAACGTGCCGGTGCAGCGGATCCTGCGCACGTTGCTGCGGATGAAAATGTCCGGCGAGATCGACGACATAATCCGGTTGTACACCGGCGCCTCTTCAACCACACCCTAACCGCCTGTGGGAGCGAGCCTGCTCGCGAAAGCGGTATGTCAGGCGACACAGTTGTTGAACACGCCGACGTTTTCGCGAGCAGGCTCGCTCCCACAGGGTTGGCCGGGTCAATAACCGTGCGATTCGCGGAATTTCGGCTCGCGGCTGTGGTGATAATCGATCCATTCCACCACGTCATAAGGCAGATAGAGCTGCTGCCGGGCACGGGACACGGCGATGTACACGGCGCAGATGCGCTGATCGAACTCGTAGGCATCCTTGAATTTCTCGTTACTGAGCAACGTCCGGGTCAACAGCACGCGCTTGAACTCCATGCCGCCAGCCCGCTCGGCCATCATCAACAGGCAGGCTTTGCCCGGCTCGATGATCTTTTGGCTCAGTCGCGTCAGGTCGGCAATCATGAAGCCGTTCTGCAGTTGCGCTTCGATCCACAAAAACGCCTCGTCGAAACGGTTGGCCTCACGCACCATCTGCCAATCAGCCATGTCGCTGAAATACGGGTGCGGTCCTTTCTCGCTGGACCCGGCATGGTAGAAATCGCGCCGGAACAGCTCGATGGCGGTGGTCATGAAATGCTTGATGTCGTCCTGCGCTTCCCGGTCGGGGAAACTGAAGGCGCAATTGCAATCGTGCAGGTGGATGGCCCACATCATCGTGTCCCACGGTGACGCGGTCAGCACCACGCAACCTTCGGGCGGCACGAAGGCTTGCGGGTAGTACTCGATATCGACGTCGGCGTGACGAGCGCCTTCGAACGGCACTTTGCTCTTGTGCGTGTGGCGCGAGATCAGCGGATTGACCAGGCGCTCGACATTGCGCCCCGAGCGCACCGAATAGCAGATATCGCTCTGACGAACTTCACGCTTGCGCTTGGGCGCCTCGCCCGTGGCCTGCTGATACTCATCGCCGAGGGTGATCAGCACCTGCTGCCCGCGCTCGATGATTTGCAGCAACGACGCCGGCACATCCTGGCTTTCGTCGATGATCACATGGGTGTAGCGCGGCGGGACGCGGCAACCGGCGAGACTGGCGCGTTTGATCATGAGCAACGTGGGAAAACCGCTCTGGCTGGCCCAGGCCGGATTGGCTTCCAGATACACCCACAGGCGACTGGAGTATTCCAGCAGCGCTTGCGAGTCTGCGCCGGTCAAGGGCTGCTGAAAATGCGGCAGGTGCCTGGCGGACAGCGTGTGATCTCTTGAGGCGCAGTACAGCTTGAGCACGCGCAGACAAACCTCGAGGGTGCCCGGCCCGTCGTGGTGGCGAAAGCCGAAGATATTCAGTTCCTGCGCCAGCGCCTGTTTGCTCGGGAGACGCGTCGGCGTCCTGGCCATAGGCAACCGGGGACCAAGCAGCTGAGCCTGGGCGAAATCGAAAAAGGTCTGGCCAATTTCCGTGTCGTGGACCTGAACGATGTGCTTGCGCAGCGTCGCCAGTTTCGCCGGGGTGCGCGCCAGTACCAGAGTGCGTTTCGAGCGCAGGCACTCGATCAGCGCGCTGAGCATGTAGCTCTTGCCGATGCCCGCATAACCCTGCACGTGCAGGTCTTCGTCGAGGTTGGCACGGAAGGTTCGCAGCAGTTTGTCCTGCGCCGCGCTTAACCAGTGTTCACGCTCGCGTGGCGTGACCATTTGCTGGCGAAACGGGTTGTTCTGTTGCTGATGGCGGATCTTGTAGTCCACATCCCACTGCCCGCCGGGCAACAGAAATGCCTGCGCGGCGACTTCATCGGCCATGAGAAAGCGCAGGTTCAGGCCTTTGAGCGCATTGAGGCCGAAATACAATTTGCGCGAATCGAACAGACGCCGCGCCTCTGCAAGCAGTCCCGCCGATCCGCTGCGCCGAGAGGTGACAGACCAGTCAATGAGTCTGGCGAGGATCTTCTCCGCTGCGCTGGCGCTCAAATCCTGTTCCGTGGCCTGGGCGAGGTTCTGGATGACCAGCACCGCCGCCAGTTCCGGGTCGCTCAGGCTGGCCAGTGTCGCGTCACCCTCGGGCTGCAACAGCGCCGTACACGCATCATGGGTGATGGGCAGAAATACCGGGGTGGCCAAATCAAAATGTTCCGGGTGCATACAACCTCGCCGCCTGGGCTTTAATACAACACCAGATCAGTCCTGGTCATTCTCGTCGTGCATTTCATGGGACTGCGGCAAGTTTCTCTCACGGCTGGCCTCGGGGCCGATCCGCAGTTCGAAGGAGTAGCCGCCGAGCGTGCCGGACATGCCGCGTCGTTCAGTGCCGCTGGCCACCGCCGCTGCATCGATCTGCGCCTGCACTTCGTAGAGCGCCATTTCCAGCAGTTTGCGCAGGTGTTCAGGGTTTTGCGCGCTGGCGTGCAGTTGCAGGTCGTACTGGCCGGCCACCGATTCAGTGATGACGGGCTGGTCCTGCACCGCGAGCGGCTGCGCAGTTTCTTCAGCCGCGTTGAACACGGTCGAAGCCGCCAGAATCGCAGCGTGTTCTTCATCCATCAGGTCAAGTACTCGCGACAGCTCCAGCGTGCGTTCGGGCTGATCCTGCATCTGCGCTTTGACTTCCAGACGCCGCATCTGCCATTCGCGCAGTTTTTCACGAGTCAGATCGTCGATTTCACCCACTTGCCTTACCTCTCAATGCCAGGCGAGGGAGTATGCCACTGTTCGCCTTCAACAGCCGCACGGGTACCGGGGCGCTGCGCGGCTGAGCCGCGCGTTTCTGATGGCGGATCAACGCCACTAGCCAAATCGCAGGCATAAAAAAACCGCAGTGGGCGAAACCCATGCAGTTCTCTTTGAATTCTCGGTAGGTTCGTTAAGGTGGTGCCCCCACCAGCCACACCCCGGCACACAATGTTCCCGCTGTGGCTGCTTCCTTCCGGATCTGACCAGGTTCACGGGTAATCGTTGCGGGGGGACCGATGGGGTCACCATAACGACGCTTGCCTGTCGGCGAGCCGCGCCATTGTACCTGTCTGAGATGAACTTACAACCGTTGGTTGCAGATAAAAAACCTGAACGGCTTCAAGGACATAAACATCACGGCCTGCGACACCTACAAGGCCAGCACCTCATCCGCCCTGCCGCCCGCCTGCTGGATCACCAGATGAATGAAGTGCAACTTGGCGATCGCCGCTGCCGGCAGTACGAACGGATAGAAATCCGGCTGGCCCATGCTGCGCGACAGTTCGTTGAGCATGCCCGCCAGTTCGATCCACGCATTGACGAACGACAGGAATGCCGTGCCGCCGGGGTGCTCCGGGTCGTACAGGGTGCTAGTCGGAAACGGCTGATAGTCGAAGTCCATTTCCCGCGCGCTCATGCCGAAGCCCAGCGCCGTGTCGACCGCATCCATCATGTGCAGGTAATGCGCCCAGGTTTCCGCCCAGTCTTCCCATGGGTGCATGGTCGCGTAGGCACTGACGTAGTGCTGCGGCCAGTCCAGCGGTGCGCCTTGCTGGTAATGCCGGTCCAGCGCCTCGGCGTAACTGGCGCGCTCGTCGCCGAACAGATTGCGGAACGCGTCCAGCCAAGGGCCGTTGGCGATGAGGCGATCCCAGTAGTAGTGGCCGACCTCATGACGAAAATGCCCGAGCAGCGTGCGGTAAGGTTCGTGCATCGCCGCCCTGACCTGCTCACGGTGAGCGTCGTCGGCCTCTTTGATATCGAGGGTGATCAGGCCATTGGCGTGGCCGGTCATCGGCGCGTTGCCTTCCAGGTCGACACCGATGAAGTCGAACGCCAGCCCGGTTTCTTCATCGGTGGTTTTCGGGATGACCGGCAGGCCGAGGGTGATCAGTTGCGCGACCAGTCGACGCTTGGCGATTTCGACCTTGCGCCAGCGTTCGGGATTTTCCGCGACGGACAGGTCGGGAATGGTGCGGTTGAGGCTGCAAGCGATGCACAAGGTGTCGTGATCGTTGGCCGGCAGCAGCCAGTTGCACGCGGCGGGCATGTCGAGGTTGGCGCAGCGGCGGAACAGACCGGCGTCGGGATCGGCGTCGAGCGTCCAGGTGCCCTCTTCCGGCCCCGGCTGCAGCGAGGTCAGGCGACTTTCTTCAGGTTGATAGCCGAGCAAGGCGTTACAGGCCAGGCACTGACTGTTGCGAAAGAACAGCGACTGGCCGCAACGGCACGGCCAGACTTTGCTGTTGCGCGAGGATCCGGCCACGAACGGCGCGATGATGCGGGAACTGAGCTGCTCGAAAAAACGGTGCATGGCGATCTCTCCCTGGGACTGGCCAAGACTAGATCATCCTGAAGACAACATCGTTCCAACCCATAACCGCGCAGCCGGGTGATAGCACCATTGTGGTGAGGTGATTTATCCCCGCTGGGTTGCGAAGCGACCCCCAAAACCATACAACGCGGTTAATCAGGTATACCGAGTCGTATGGTTCTGCGACGACGATGTCGCCGAACGGGGATAAATCCCCTCGCCACAGGCGTCCATCCGGACAGGGATAAATCCCCTCGCCACAGGGGTTCGTCCGGTCAGACAGGGACGCCGTGGGTTTTGAGGAAAGCGATAAACGCTTCTTCGTCCATGACCTTCACGCCCAGCTCGTTGGCCTTGGTCAGTTTCGACCCGGCACCCGGGCCTGCGACCACGCAATGGGTTTTCGCCGACACCGAACCGGCGACCTTGGCACCCAGGCTTTCCAGATGATCCTTGGCCACATCCCGGCTCATCAACTCGACCTTGCCGGTCAGCACCCAGGTTTCGCCGGACAGCGGCAGACCTTCGACGACTTTTTTCTCGCTCTGCCAATGCATGCCGAAATCGCGCAGCTGCTGCTCGGCCCGCTCGGCCAGTTGCCGATGCTCAGGCGAGGCGAAGAACTCGCGCACCGAGTTGGCCTGCTTCTCCGGCAATGCCTGGCGCATGTCCAGCCAGTCAGCGTTCATCACCGCTTCCAGCGAGCCGAAGCGATCGGCCAGCTTCTGCGCACCGCCAGGGCCGACGAAAGGAATGTGCAGTTTGTCGAGCAAGCCGCCCAGGGTGGTACTGGCGGCGAATTCGGCGCCCAACTCGCCTTGATCCTGAATCTGCAAACCATGGCCGAGCAATTCGCTGATGACCTGCTGGTTGTGCGCATCCTCAAAGAAACTGTGGATCTCGTGTGCCACTTCCAGGCCGACGTCCGGCAGGTAGGTCAGCACATGCGGCAAGGCCTGTTGCACGCGCTCCAGCGAACCCAGCGAACGCGCCAGCACCTTGGCCGTCTCTTCGCCGACATCGGGAATGCCGAGGGCGTAGATGAAACGTGCCAGGCTCGGTTGCTTGCTGTCTTCAATGGCTTTGAGAAGCTTGTTGCTCGATACCTCGGCAAAGCCTTCCAGATCGACGATGTCGTCGAACTTCAGCGCATACAGATCGGCCGGCGAGCTGACCAGTCCTTCGTCGACCAGTTGCTCGACGCTCTTGTCGCCCAAGCCTTCGATGTCCATGGCCCGACGCGAGACGAAGTGAATGATCGCCTGCTTCAATTGCGCGCCACAGGCCAGTCGGCCGACGCAGCGATACACCGCACCTTCGCTGAAGGTTTCCTTGCCCTTGCTGCGCTTGACCAGTTGCGTGCGTTCGACGTGCGAGCCGCAAACCGGGCAGCTTTGAGGAATGGCCACCGGGCGCGCGTCATCGGGGCGACGCTCGATGACTACCTGCACCACTTGCGGAATCACATCACCGGCGCGGCGAATGATCACCGTGTCGCCGATCATCAACCCCAGTCGCGCGACTTCGTCCATGTTGTGCAATGTGGCGTTGGCCACGGTGACGCCGGCGACTTTCACCGGTTTCAGACGCGCCACCGGAGTCACCGCACCGGTGCGGCCGACCTGGAATTCCACGTCGAGCAGCTCGGTGAGTTCTTCCATCGCCGGGAATTTGTGTGCGATCGCCCAGCGCGGCTCGCGGGCACGGAAGCCCAGTTCACGCTGGTCGGCAATGCTGTTGACCTTGAACACCACGCCATCGATTTCATAGGCCAGCGAGTTACGGCGCGCGCCGATGTCGCGGTAATACTCAAGACACTCGTCGATGCCCTTGGCCAGCTTCAGTTCGTGACTGATCGGCATGCCCCACTTCTGCAACTGCTTGAGGTTGCCGATGTGGGTGTCGGCGATATCGTGAGACACCTGACCGATGCCATAGCAGCAGAATTCCAGCGGACGATTGGCGGTGATCTTCGAGTCGAGCTGGCGCAGGCTGCCTGCTGCCGCGTTGCGCGGGTTGGCGAAGGTCTTGCCGCCGATTTCCAGTTGCGAAGCATTGAGGCGCTCGAAACCGGCCTTGGACATGAACACTTCACCGCGCACTTCCAGCGTCGCCGGCCAGCCTTCGCCGTGCAGCTTCAGCGGAATATTGCGCACGGTGCGCACGTTAACGCTGATGTCCTCGCCGGTGGTGCCATCGCCCCGGGTGGCGCCGCGCACCAGCAGACCATCCTGATACAGCAGGCTGACCGCCAGGCCATCGAGCTTCGGCTCGCAGCTGTATTCCACCGCCGCGCTGCCACCAAACAGATCGCCGGCCGGCACGTCGAGGCCTTCGTTGACGCGGCGATCGAACTCGCGCATGTCGGATTCTTCGAAGGCGTTGCCGAGGCTGAGCATGGGGATTTCGTGGCGCACCTGAGTGAACGCAGTCAACGCCATGCTGCCGACGCGCTGGGTCGGCGAGTCGCTGGTGATCAGTTCCGGGTTGGCCGCTTCCAGTGCCTTGAGCTCGTGGAACAAGCGGTCGTACTCGGCATCGGGAATGCTCGGCTCGTCGAGAACGTGATAGCGATAGTTGTGCTGATCCAGCTCAGCGCGCAGCTCTAGAATGCGGGTTTTGGCGGCGGTCATGGGTGTTCTCTCATAAAGCAAAAGAGCAGCCGAGGCTGCTCCAGTTTTATTCCATTATCGGCGGCGGTGCCAGAAGATCGCAGCCTCGTTGCACTCGTCAGCTCCTACAGTATTGCGTTCCTCTGTAGGAGCTGCCGAAGGCTGCGATCTTTTGATTTGGCCTTAGCGCTTCTGGGTCAGGGCGCGGCGTTCGAATTCGACGATGCGCTGACGGTAGTGCTCAATCGTCTGCGCAGTCAGTACGCTGCGCTGGTCGTCTTTCAGTTCGCCGTTCAGTTCCTGGGACAGCTTGCGGGCTGCCGCGACCATCACGTCGAAGGCCTGCTTCGGATGACGCGGGCCTGGCAGACCGAGGAAGAAGCTCACCGCCGGAGTGCTGAAGTGGTCGATGTCGTCCAGATCAAAAATGCCCGGCTTGACCGCATTGGCCATGGAAAACAGCACTTCGCCGTTGCCGGCCATGCTTTCGTGGCGGTGGAAAATGTCCATCTCGCCGAAACGCAGGCCGCTTTCGAGAATGTTCTGCAGCAGCGCCGGGCCTTTGAAGCCGGCCGGGTCGCGGCAGATCACGCTGATCACCAGGACTTCTTCGGCTTGCGGCTGATCTTTTTCCGCCACGGCCGCTGCAGGTTTGCTGTCTTCGGCGAAATCGTCATCGCGGCTGCTGAAGCTCGGGCCGCCGTCCAGATCGAGGTCGAGGTTCAAGTCGCCCTGCGCCGGACCGTTGCTGCCGCGCTTGCCACGTTTCGAACCGGATTCACGCGGCTCGCGGGCTTCGCGGTTGGGCATGCTCACCGACGGCAGATCGTGCTCGTCCAGTTGCGGCTCTTTGTGCGTGTCCAGGACGCGGGCCGGGCCCAACAGCTCGGCGCTGGTGTCCTCGTCCGGCAGATTGGACAGGCTCCGGTCGAGACGGAATTTCAGCTTTCCCTTGCCGCCGCGCATACGGCGCCAGCCATCGAAAAGAATACCGGCTATCACAATGATGCCGATGACGATCAGCCACTCGCGCAGACCGATTTCCATGTAATCCCGTGCCTCTATAAAAAATGCTGAAAAATAAGGGGTTTACACTGCGTAAACCGCTTTAAAACGTGGCGCCAACTCTATGTTCTGACAGGCGTTTTGCCCACGTATACGAAAAATTGACATTAAACTAGCACGACCAAAGACAACTTTACACCGTCTGTCTCATTTGGCTTGCGCGAATATGTCGATTGGCCATTCAGCCGGTGTCAGTAAAAAGTCCTACAGACCTCCAAAACTATTCCGACACCACACCTACTCAGGCATCCACCATCGCCATCGCCTCCTCGACATCCACCGCCACCAGTCGCGAACAGCCCGGTTCATGCATCGTCACACCCATCAACTGCTCGGCCATTTCCATGGCGATCTTGTTGTGGGTGATGTAAATGAACTGCACGGTCTGCGACATCTCTTTGACCAGGCGTGCGTAGCGTCCAACGTTAGCGTCATCCAGTGGCGCGTCAACCTCATCGAGCATGCAGAACGGCGCCGGGTTCAACTTGAAGATGGCAAAAACCAGGGCCAGTGCAGTCAGGGCTTTTTCGCCGCCGGAGAGCAAATGGATGGTGCTGTTCTTCTTCCCGGGCGGCTGCGCCATGATCGTCACCCCTGTATCGAGTAGATCTTCGCCCGTCAGTTCCAAATACGCGCGCCCGCCACCGAAAACTTTCGGGAAAAGTGCCTGCAAACCACCGTTGATCTGATCAAAGGTATCTTTGAAACGGTTGCGGGTTTCCTTATCAATTTTGCGGATGACGTTTTCCAGGGTCTCCAGCGCCTCGACCAGATCGGCGTCCTGCGCATCCAGATAACGTTTACGCTCCGATTGTTGCGTGTATTCATCGATGGCCGCGAGGTTGATCGCACCCAGGCGCTGAATCCGTGCGTTGATGCGTTCGAGTTCTTCTTCGGCTTCGCGTTCACTGGCTTGTGCGGTCAATGTGGCGAGCACGCCGTTGAGATCGTAGCCATCTTCGAGCAATTGATCCTGCAAAGCCTTGCGCCGTACGGTCAGCGCCTGCCATTCCATGCGTTGCTGTTCGAGCTGGCCGCGAATCAACTGCGATTGCTGCTCGGCCTGGGTGCGGCGTTTTTCCGCGTCGCGCAATTCACGATCGGCGTCTTCCAGGGCGATCTGCGCAGTCTTGAGTTCTTCATCGACGGTCATGCGCTTGTCGAGCAGTTCTTCGAGTTTCAGACGCAGCTCTTCCAGCGGCGCCTCGCCCTCCTCCAGATTCAGACTCAACTGTTCGCGCTTTTCAGTCAGGCGCTCGGCCTGCATTTCCAGACGTTCCAGCGCCTGGCGCGTGGAGTCGTGCTGGGCGCGCAACGAGCCGAGACGCACGGCCAGTTGATGGGCGTGATCCTTGTGCTGCCGCGCTTCCTGACGCACGCGATCAAGGCGCTCGCGCAGGCTGTCGCGCTGGGCCAGCAGCAACTCGCGCTGCTCGGTGTCGAGCGCCATGGAATCCAGCGCTTCCTGCAAATTCATGCGCGCTTCGCCGACCTGCTCGTGCTCAAGCTCGCGCTGTTCGGCGAGTTCGACCAGTTCTTCATCGAGACGGGTGCGGCGCAATGTCAGTTGCTCGGCCTTGGCCTTGCCGGCGGACAATTGTGCTTTCAGTTCGCCTTGCTGGCGCGCTTCGTCCTGCAGCAAGCGGCGCAGATGTTCGCGGCCGTTTTCCTGCTGGCGCTGTTGCGCGCGCAGGGTTTGCAGGCGGGTTTCCATGGCCTCGACCGTGGCTTCGCGCTCTTCACGCTCCAGTTGCAGGTCTTCGATTTCCTGGCCACGGGCGAGCATGCCGCTTTCCGCTTCGCTGGCGCGACGTACGCGTAAAAAGTGTCGACCGACCCAGTAGCCATCGCGACTAATCAGGCTCTGCGCGGCGCTCAACTGACCGCGCAAGGCCAGCGCCTGTTCAAGGCTGTCGACCGGTTTGACCTGGCCGAGCCACGGCGACAGATCGATCTGCGCCTCGACTTTGTCCAGCAGACTGCCGGCCACCCGCACGCCATCGCTGGCCGGGCTGAGCAGGCGCAAATCGCCTTGAGTGAAACCGGACAGATCAAAACCGCTGAAATCGTCGACCAGCACCGCTTGCAGGTCGGCGCCAAGCACGGTTTCCACCGCCAGCTCCCAACCGGCCTCGACCTTCAGGCCTTCGGCCAGACGCGGACGCTCGGCGAGATTGTGTTCCTTCAACCATTCGGCGGTGCCGGTGCCCGGATCGAGCGCGGCCTGCTGCAAGGCTTCCAGCGACGCCAAACGCCCGTTGAGCCGCTGCAGATCGCCCTGCGCCTGCTGCTGTGCGGTCAACGCTTGCTGTAATTCCTGACGCAGTTGTTCAAGCTTTTCGACTTGCGCTTCTTCGCTGGTCTGTAAATCTTCGAGGGTCGCTTCGGACTCGGCGAGCTGCTCGTTGAGCGCCATGATCGCCGCGTCTTCCGGGTCGGCGGACAGCAACGCGCGCTCTTCAGCGAGACGTTTCTGCCGGTCGGCCAGACGCTCCATGCTGCTTTCCAGCTGCTGGATTCGCGACTGTTGCACTTCAGCCTGACGGCGCGGTTCGGCAGCGGTCAGGTTGAAAGCATCCCACTGCTCCTGCCAGCCGTGCATGGTGGTTTCGGCTTCTTCGAGGGCCGCAGCGGCTTCCTCGGCGGCGGCACTGGTGACTTCCTGCTCGGGGGTGAGCATGTCCAGTTCTTCGCCGAGGGTCAGCAGCAACGTGCGGTCGTGGCCCAGGTGCGACTCGGTTTCCAGACGCGCGCGCTCGGCTTCTTTCAGATCGTCCTGCAACTGGCGCAACCGCTGCTGGCCATGCTGAATGCTCTGCTCGACCCGGGCAATGTCACCGCCGACCGAATAGAAGCGGCCCTGCACCAGATTGAAGCGCTCGGACAGGTCGTGGTGACCGTCGCGCAGGCGTTCGATGGCCGCATCAGCATTACGCTGTTCAGCGACCAACGCTTCGAAGCTGACTTCCTGGTTGCCAATGATCGACTCGCGCTGGCCGACCTGCTCGTTGAGATCCTGCCAGCGCAGCGCCGACAGTTGCGCCTTGAGCTGACGCTCTTCGGCCTTGAGTTCCTGATACTTTTTCGCCGCCTCGGCCTGACGGTGCAGACGTTCGAGCTGGCGTTCCAGCTCTTCGCGCAGGTCGGTCAGACGGGCGAGGTTCTCGTGGGTACGGCGGATGCGGTTTTCAGTCTCACGGCGACGCTCCTTGTACTTGGAGATGCCGGCGGCTTCTTCGATGAAATTGCGCAGGTCTTCGGGCTTGGATTCGATCAGCTTGGAGATCATCCCCTGTTCGATGATCGAGTAGCTGCGCGGCCCGAGGCCGGTGCCGAGGAAGATATCGGTGATGTCGCGCCGACGGCATTTGGTGCCGTTGAGGTAATAAGTGGTCTGGCTATCGCGGGTAACTTTGCGGCGGATGGAAATTTCCGCATAGGCCGCGTATTCGCCGAGCAGCGTGCCATCGGAGTTGTCGAACACCAGTTCGATGCTCGCCTGGCTCACCGGTTTGCGGCTGGTCGAACCGTTGAAGATGACGTCGGTCATCGACTCGCCACGGAGGTTCTTCGCCGAACTTTCGCCCATCACCCAGCGCACGGCGTCGATGATGTTCGACTTGCCGCAACCGTTCGGCCCGACGACCGCCGCCATGTTACTGGGGAAGTTCACCGTGGTCGGGTCGACGAAGGATTTGAACCCCGCCAGTTTGATGCACTTCAGCCGCACGCTCAGGCAACCGTCAGCGCAGACACCACCAGATCGCAGCTGCGCTGGGCATACGCCGTGAGCACGATGCGGATCTGCGGCAAATCACGGGCGAGGACGGCGGCGAGCAAGCGTTCGAACAGTTCGAGGAATTCGCTCATTTCCGCCTTGCGCTGTTCGAGGGCAAGGAAATACGCGCGGCTCATCGCCGGCTGGAGGTTCTCGACGGTTTCTTGCAGGTACGGATTGTTGGCAAACGGATAGGCGGCGCGCATCACCGCAAAGCTGTCATCGACGAAGCTGCGGATATCGCCGCGTTCGTAATTGGCGGTCAGGCGCTGCTGGATCTGCACGAACGGCGCCATGTCCGACTGCACTTGCCAGCCATTGGCCACCGAATTGCCAAGCAGGATGTACAGCTCGCTCATCAGCGTGCACAGGCTCTGCACCTTGTGCGGCGTCAGCTCGGTAACGTGGGCGCCACGACGCGGCAGGATCGCGATCAGGTGACGGCGCTCGAGGATCAGCAAGGCTTCGCGGACCGAACCGCGGCTGACGTTGAGCGCCAGCGTGACCTTCTGTTCCTGGATGCGCTCTCCCGGCTTCATTTCGCCACGAATGATGCGCTCGGCGAGGTGGTGAGCGATTTGCTCGGCGAGGCTGTCCGGCGCCTTGAACGTCATGGTTGTCCTTCAAACTCTATCGATCTGCACAAGCGGCGCAGTGTAGCGCAAATGCGCGGTCATGGCGGAGTGCCCACTCAGCGGTTTTTGGCACGAATCCCGCAAAAAAGCGCAGTGACCGATGAAGGTCAATACTGAATAGACACGCTGTTGATCGACGAAACGGATTTTCCTGACCTTTAAGTCAGAAAACCATTGACCGAAAAGTCAGACCTGCTAAATTCGGTTCACGTCGGTTAACAACAATAATGAGTCTGCGAGGCCTTCCGTGATCCAGTTTTTACTTAACCAGGAACTCCGTAGCGAGCACGCCCTGGACCCGAATCTGACTGTGCTCAATTACCTGCGCGAACACGTAGGCAAGCCCGGCACCAAAGAAGGTTGCGCCAGTGGCGACTGCGGCGCCTGCACCGTGGTGGTTGGCGAGTTGCAGACCGATGACAGCGGGCGTGAGCATATTCGCTATCGCAGCCTCAATTCGTGCCTGACTTTCGTCTCGTCCTTGCACGGCAAGCAACTGATCAGCGTTGAAGACCTCAAGCACAAGGGCGAACTGCACAGCGTGCAGAAAGCCATGGTCGAGTGCCACGGTTCGCAGTGCGGCTTCTGCACCCCCGGTTTCGTCATGTCGTTGTTCGCCCTGCAAAAGAACAGCGACGCGCCGGATCAGGCCAAGGCTCACGAAGCGCTGGCCGGCAACCTCTGCCGCTGCACCGGCTACCGCCCTATTCTCGCCGCTGCCGAACAATCCTGCTGCGGCAAGCCAGCGGATCAGTTCGACGCCCGTGAAGCCGAAACCATTGCCCGCCTCAAGGCCATCGCGCCGACCGATATCGGCGAACTCAACAGCGGCGACAAGCGCTGCCTGGTGCCGCTGACCGTCGCTGACCTGGCCGATCTCTACGACGCTTATCCACAAGCGCGGCTGCTCGCCGGCGGCACTGACCTGGCACTGGAAGTCACCCAGTTCCACCGCACTCTGCCGGTGATGATCTATGTCGGTAACGTCGCCGAAATGAAGCGCATCGAAACCTTCGATGACCGCATCGAAATCGGCGCCGCCACCGCCCTCTCCGACTGTTACGAAGCGTTGAATGCCGAATATCCGGACTTCGGCGAATTGCTGCACCGCTTCGCCTCGTTGCAGATCCGCAATCAAGGCACCCTCGGCGGCAACATCGGCAACGCCTCGCCGATCGGTGACTCGCCACCGCTGCTGATCGCCCTCGGCGCGCAGATCGTGCTGTGCAAAGGCGAAACCCGCCGCACCTTGAACCTGGAAGACTACTTCATCGACTACCGCGTCACCGCGCGCCAGGAAAGCGAATTCATCGAAAAAATCATCGTCCCGCGCGCCAGCGCCGAGCAGTTGTTCCGCGCCTATAAAGTGTCAAAGCGCCTGGACGACGACATCTCCGCCGTCTGCGCTGCCTTCAATCTGCGCGTGGAAAATGGCGTGATCGCCGACGCCCGGGTGGCCTTCGGCGGCATGGCGGCGATTCCGAAACGCGCTGCGCACTGCGAAGCCGTGCTGCAAGGTGCACCGTTCAACAATGCCGTGATCGAACGCGCCTGCGCCGCGCTGGCCGAAGACTTCACGCCGCTCTCGGACTTCCGCGCCAGCAAGGAATATCGCCTGCTCAGCGCGCAGAACCTGCTGCGCAAATACTTCATCGAACTGCAAACACCGCACATCGAGACTCGGGTGACCGCTTATGTCTAATCATCACGCCGTAGAGAAGACCCAGGCTGAATTGGCCGAATTGTTCGCCCAGGACCTGACCACCGGTGTCGGCCGCAGCGTCAAGCACGACAGCGCCGCCAAGCATGTGTCCGGTGAAGCGCAGTACATCGATGATCGCCTGGAATTCCCCAACCAATTGCACCTGTATGCACGCCTGTCGGACCGCGCCCACGCGAAAATCCTCAGCATCGACACGTCGCCGTGCTACGCCTTCGAAGGCGTGCGCATTGTCATTACCCACGAAGACGTGCCGGGCCTGAAAGACATCGGCCCGCTGATGCCGGGCGACCCGCTGCTGGCCATCGATGACGTGCAGTTCGTCGGCCAGCCGGTGCTGGCGGTCGCGGCGAAAGACCTGGAAACCGCGCGCAAGGCAGCGATGGCGGCGATCATCGAATACCAAGATCTGGAACCGGTGCTCGACGTCGTCGAAGCCCTGCGCAAGCGCCATTTCGTGCTCGACAGCCACACCCACCAGCGCGGCGACTCGGCCTCTGCACTGGCCACGGCTGAACACCGTATTCAGGGCACGCTGCACATCGGCGGCCAGGAGCACTTCTATCTGGAGACACAAATCTCCTCGGTGATGCCCACTGAAGACGGCGGCATGATCGTCTACTGCTCGACGCAGAACCCGACCGAAGTGCAGAAACTGGTCGCCGAAGTGCTCGACGTGTCGATGAACAAGATCGTTGTCGACATGCGCCGCATGGGTGGTGGTTTCGGTGGCAAGGAAACCCAGGCCGCGAGCCCGGCGTGCCTGTGCGCGGTGGTCGCGCACCTCACCGGCCAACCGACCAAGATGCGCCTGCCGCGCGTCGAAGACATGCTGATGACCGGCAAGCGCCACCCGTTCTACGTTGAGTACGACGTCGGTTTCGACAGCAGCGGCCGTCTGCACGGGATCAACATGGAGCTGGCCGGCAACTGCGGCTGCTCGCCGGACCTGTCCGCCTCGATCGTTGACCGGGCGATGTTCCACTCGGACAACTCCTACTATCTCGGCGATGCCACCATCAACGGTCACCGCTGCAAGACCAACACCGCCTCGAACACCGCTTACCGTGGCTTCGGTGGCCCGCAAGGCATGGTCGCCATCGAGGAAGTGATGGACGCGATTGCCCGGCACTTGAAGCTCGACCCGCTGGCGGTGCGCAAGGCCAACTACTACGGCAAGACCGAGCGCAACGTCACCCATTACTACCAGACCGTCGAGCACAACATGCTCGAAGAGATGACCGCCGAACTGGAAGAAAGCAGCCAGTACGCCGAGCGCCGCGAAGCGATCCGTCGCTACAACGCCAACAGCCCGATCCTGAAAAAAGGCCTGGCGCTGACACCGGTGAAATTCGGCATTTCCTTCACCGCCAGTTTCCTCAATCAGGCCGGTGCGCTGATCCACATCTACACCGACGGCAGCATCCACCTGAACCACGGCGGCACGGAAATGGGTCAGGGCCTGAATACCAAAGTCGCTCAGGTCGTGGCGGAAGTGTTCCAAGTCGAAATCGATCGTGTGCAGATCACTGCGACCAACACCGACAAAGTGCCGAACACCTCTCCGACCGCTGCTTCCAGCGGCGCCGACCTGAACGGCAAAGCCGCGCAGAACGCAGCGCAGACCATCAAGCAACGCCTGGTCGAATTCGCCGCGCGGCACTACAGGGTCAGCGAAGAAGACGTCGAATTCCGCAACGGCCACGTGCGGGTGCGCGAGCAGATTCTGACCTTCAAAGCGCTGATCCAGCAGGCGTATTTCAATCAGGTCTCGCTGTCGAGCACTGGTTTCTACAAGACCCCGAAAATCTATTACGACCGCAGTCAGGCGCGTGGGCGTCCGTTCTATTACTTCGCTTTCGGCGCAGCCTGCTGCGAAGTGATCGTCGACACCCTGACCGGCGAGTACAAGATGCTGCGCACCGACATCCTGCACGACGTCGGCGCCTCGCTGAACCCGTCGATCGACATCGGTCAGGTCGAGGGCGGTTTCGTCCAGGGCATGGGCTGGCTGACCATGGAAGAGCTGGTCTGGAACAACAAAGGCAAGCTGATGACCAACGGCCCGGCCAGCTACAAGATCCCGGCGGTGGCGGACATGCCGCTGGATCTGCGAGTGAAACTGGTGGAAAACCGCAAGAACCCGGAAGACACGGTGTTCCATTCCAAAGCCGTCGGTGAACCGCCGTTCATGCTCGGCATCGCCGCTTGGTGCGCGATCAAGGACGCGGTGGCGAGCCTCGGTGATTATCAGCATCAGCCGAAGATCGATGCGCCGGCCACGCCGGAGCGGGTGTTGTGGGGCTGCGAGCAGATGCGCCAGCTCAAAGCGGTGAAAGCTGTCGAAGCTGAAACCGCGGTTGTTTGATGATCGTTCCCACGCTCTGCGTGGGAATGCAGCCCGCGACGCTCTGCGTCGCATCCTGAACAGCGGACGCGGAGCGTCCAGTGATGCATTCCCACGCAGAGCGTGGGAACGATCTGAGAGGTGTGTATGTACAACTGGATCGACGCCCTCGCCGACCTGCAGAATCAGGGCGAACCCTGTGTGCTGGTGACGATCATCGAAGAACTCGGTTCGACGCCACGCAACGCCGGCTCGAAAATGGTCGTCAGTGCCGACCGCCTGTTCGACACCATTGGTGGCGGGCATCTGGAATTCAAAGCCATGCAGATCGCCCGCGAGATGCTCGCCAGCGGCAAGCAGGACACCCATCTGGAGCGCTTCAGCCTCGGTGCCAGCCTCGGCCAGTGCTGCGGTGGCGCCACGGTGTTGCTGTTCGAACCCATGGGCCAGGTGCAAGCACAGATTGCCGTATTCGGTGCCGGGCATGTCGGGCGCGCCCTCGTGCCGCTGCTGGCCGGCCTGCCCTGCCGGGTGCGCTGGATCGATTCGCGCGAGGCCGAGTTCCCTGAACACATCCCCCACGGCGTGCGTAAAATCGTCAGCGAAGAGCCAGTGGACGAAGTCGATGACCTGCCCGCCGGCAGCTACTGCATCGTCATGACCCACAACCATCAGCTCGATCTGGAACTGACCGCGGCGATTCTCAAGCGCAACGATTTCACCTGGTTCGGCCTGATCGGCTCGAAAACCAAACGCGCCAAATTCGAACACCGCCTGCGCGATCGTGGTTTCGACCCGAGCGTGGTGCAGCGCATGCGCTGCCCGATGGGCATCGGCGAAGTCAAAGGCAAATTGCCTGTGGAAATCGCCATCTCCATCGCCGGCGAAATCATCGCCACTTACAACGCCAATTTCGGCCAGCACAGCGCCCGCGCCGAACCGATTGCCCGACTGCTGCCCGCCTCGCGCCGCAGTCAGGCCGCCAAACTCAAAGCCTCAAACTGATTAGAGAACCCTCATGCCTCTGACTCGCAAAGCCTACCGCGCCGCCATCCTGCACAGCACCGCCGACCCTGCCGAAGTCGGTATCGAAGCCTCCTATGAATATTTCGAGGACGGCCTGCTGGTGATCGACGATGGCAAGATCAGCGCCCTCGGCCACGCCAGCGAACTGCTGCCAACCCTGCCGGCAGATATCGAGATCAACCATTATCAGGATGCGCTGATCACACCGGGCTTTATCGACACACACATTCACCTGCCGCAGACCGGCATGGTCGGCTCCTACGGCGAGCAACTGCTCGACTGGCTGAACACCTACACCTTTCCCTGCGAAAGCCAGTTTGGTGATAAGGCTCACGCCGACGAAGTGGCCGATATTTTCATCAAGGAACTGCTGCGCAACGGCACCACCACGGCGCTGGTGTTCGGCAGCGTGCATCCGCAATCGGTGAATTCGTTTTTCGAGGCCGCCGAGAAGCTTGATCTGCGCATGATCGCCGGCAAGGTGATGATGGACCGCAATGCCCCGGATTATCTGGTCGATACCGCCGAATCCAGCTACGTCGACAGCAAGGCGCTGATCGAGCGCTGGCACGGCAAGGGTCGCTTGCACTATGCGGTGACGCCGCGTTTTGCGCCGACCAGCACTCCGGAACAACTGACCCTGGCCGGGCAATTGCTGACGGAATATCCGGATCTGTACATGCAGACCCACATCAGCGAGAACCTCAAGGAGATCGAGTGGGTCAAGGAGCTGTTCCCGGAGCGCAAGGGCTACCTCGACGTCTACGATCACTACCAATTGCTCGGCGAACGCTCGGTATTCGCCCACGGCGTGCACCTGTGTGACGAAGAATGCGCGCGCCTGGCGGAAACCGGCTCGGCGATCTCGTTCTGCCCGACCTCGAACCTGTTCCTCGGCAGCGGCCTGTTCAACCTGCCGATGGCCGAGAAACACAAGCTCAATGTCGGCCTCGGCACCGACGTCGGCGGCGGTACCAGTTTCTCGCTGCTGCAAACCCTCAACGAAGCCTACAAGGTCATGCAACTGCAGGGCGCGCGGTTGAGCCCGTTCAAGTCGCTGTACCTGGCGACCTTGGGTGGTGCGCGGGCGCTGCGCCTGGAAGACAAGATCGGTAACCTGCAACCGGGTTCGGATGCCGACTTCCTGGTGCTGGATTACAACGCCACGCCGCTGCTGAGCTATCGCTTGAAACAGTCGAATAACATCGCCGAGACGTTGTTTGTGCTGATGACCCTGGGCGATGACCGCACCGTGGCGCAGACGTATGCAGCGGGGGCGCTGGTGCATCAGCGCTAGGTTTTCCTGCACTGATCGTTCCCACGCTCTGCGTGGGAATGCAGCCCGTGACGCTCCGCGTCACTGGACGCGGAGCGTCCCTAGAGACATTCCCACGCGGAGCGTGGGAACGATCATCCCCGGTGGTGTTTACCCCGGGGGATTTTTATTGCCTGTCAGATCGCCTTCGCGAGCAAGCTCGCTCCCACCTTTGAAATGCATTCCCCTGTGGGAGCGAGCCTGCTCGCGAAAGCCGCGACTCGGTCTCAGCTTAGAGCTTGGCCGCTGGACGCCCCGGCTTCTTGGTCTGCAACAAATGCGAGAACACCGCATGCAGATCATCCGACGCGCCTTCCTCGTCGAGGTTGAGCTTGCTGTCGATGTGATCCATGTGATGCATCATCAGGTTCACCGCCAGTTCGCCGTCGCGCTTTTCAATGGCGTCGATCAACTGGGTGTGTTCGTCGTACGAACAATGCGAGCGGTTGCCGCTTTCGTACTGGGCGATGATCAGCGAGGTCTGCGACACCAGGCTGCGCTGGAAGCTGATCAACGGTGCGTTCATTGCCGCTTCCGCCAGCTTCAGGTGGAATTCACCCGACAGACGAATACCGGCACCACGATCGCCACGGGAGAAGCTGTCGCGCTCGTCGTTGACCATCTGCCGCAGTTCGGCGATCTGTTCGGCAGTGGCATGTTGCACCGCCAGTTCAGTGATCGCCCGCTCGACCAGACGCCGGGCGAGAAACACCTGACGCGCCTCTTCAACGCTCGGGCTGGCGACGACGGCGCCACGGTTCGGCCGCAACAGCACCACGCCTTCATGGGCCAGACGCGACAGTGCGCGGCGAATGATGGTGCGGCTCACCCCGAAGATTTCCCCCAGCGCTTCTTCGCTCAACTTGGTGCCGGGCGCCAGACGCTGTTCGAGGATGGCCTCGAAGATATGCGCGTAGACAATATCGTCCTGGGTTCCGCTGCGGCCGGCTTTGCCTGCTCGCGGTTGTTTCTTGAGGGGTTGCAACTGTTCGTTCATGGGCACTCGAGTCGGGAAAACTGCGGCGAATAGACCGTGACTGTAATACGGCACAGTAGGTCGCTGGCAAGTATCGCGTAAAAAACAGCGCGATTGTACACAATGAATGGTGGCAACACGACTGTACGGCTGTTTGCGCCTGCGGCTGTATTGCAACGCTGGGTTACGTTTGAGTTTAGGCTTGATCGCAGAATCCGCTGCATGACCGCAATCCCTCGTGGGAGCGAGCCTGCTCGCGAAAGCCATTCCACATTCACTATGAATGTTGACTGACCTACCGCTTTCGCGAGCAGGCTCGCTCCCACAGAGGTTCTGTGTTGTGGCGGACATCTCCATTGGTATAAGGAACACCGCCGTCATGACCGACGCCACCCACGCCCGCCTGCGCCCTCTCGCCGACACCTCGCCTTCCGCCATCGTCGCCGGTTTCATCGCGATGATGACCGGTTACACCAGTTCGCTGGTGCTGATGTTCCAGGCCGGGCAAGCGGCCGGCCTGAGCAGCGGGCAGATTTCCTCGTGGATCTGGGCGATTTCGATCGGCATGGCAGTGTGTTCGATCGGCCTGTCGCTGCGCTATCGCACACCGATCACCATCGCCTGGTCGACCCCCGGCGCGGCGTTGCTGATCACCAGCCTGGGCGGCGTCAGTTACGGCGAGGCGATCGGCGCCTACATCACGTGCGCGGTACTGGTGACGATCTGCGGCCTGACCGGCAGCTTTGAACGGCTGGTGAAAAAGATCCCGGCCTCTCTGGCGGCGGCCTTGCTGGCAGGGATCCTGTTCAAGATCGGCAGCGAAATCTTCGTCGCCGCGCAACACCGTACCGGTCTGGTGCTGGGGATGTTCTTCACTTATCTGCTGGTCAAGCGCCTGTCACCACGCTATGCGGTGCTTGCAGCGCTGCTCATTGGCACTGCGCTGTCGGGCTTCATGGGGCTGCTGGATTTCAGCGGCTTTCACCTGGAAGTGGCCACCCCGGTGTGGACCACGCCGCACTTCTCCCTGGCCGCGACCATCAGCATCGGCATTCCGCTGTTCGTGGTGGCGATGACCTCGCAGAACATGCCCGGCATCGCCGTGCTGCGTGCCGATGGCTATAACGTCCCGGCCTCGCCACTGATCACCACCACCGGCATCGCCTCGCTGCTGTTGGCGCCGTTCGGCTCCCACGGCATCAACCTCGCAGCGATCAGCGCGGCGATCTGCACCGGCCCGCATGCCCATGAAGATCGCAACAAGCGCTACACCGCAGCGGTCTGGTGCGGGGTGTTCTACGGGATTGCCGGGGTGTTCGGCGCGACGTTGGCGGCATTGTTTGCGGCGTTGCCGAAAGAACTGGTGCTGTCGATTGCCGCGCTGGCGCTGTTCGGCTCGATCATCAATGGCTTGAGCATTGCCATGAGCGAGGTGAAGGAACGGGAAGCGGCGTTGATCACGTTTATGGTCACGGCGTCGGGGCTGACGCTGTTTTCCATTGGTTCGGCGTTCTGGGGGATTGTGGCGGGGGTTTTGACGCTGGTGATTTTGAATTGGCGCAGAGCTTAAGATCAAAAGCCCCTCACCCTAACCCTCTCCCAAAGGGAGAGGGGACTGACCCAGGTGCTCGGAAGATATACGCCGACGAGGGATACCAAGTCGAACTCACATCCCGAAAAGCCCACAAATCGGCCCCCTCTCCCTCGGGAGAGGGCTGGGGTGAGGGGCGAATCCACCGCCAAACCCAAGCCGTACCACCCAAACCCCAGACGAAAAAAAACGGCGACTCTCAGGTCGCCGTTTTTTTCAGTATCACTTGGCCGCGTTGATCGGCTTTTCCGGATACCACACGTCCAGCAGCGGGCTGACTTCGTACTTGGTCAGCTCGGAGCGGTTTTTCAGCCAGGCTTCAACGGCAGCGCGCTGCTCTTCGTTGACCGAGCCACGCTTCTGCAGGCACACCAGACCGAAGTCGTCGCCGCCAACATAACCCAGACCGTTGGCTTCCATGGCTTCTTTGATGAATGCTTCGAGGAAAGCGTCAATGGCTTCTTCGGACAAGTCTTCTTTGAAGTCCAGGTTCAGTTCGAAACCCAGCTCTTGAAATTCATCAACGCACAGTTTTTTGCGCAGACGCTGGGAACGGTTAGTCGCCATTGGAACAATCCTCTTAAGTAATAACGGCCGGCACTTTACCAGTTTAAGCCGGCGATTGCCCGACTCTCTGGTCGCTGCGGCCGACCGCCTGTAAAAAAATAAGCGATTGGCCGGGCCTGACACGGCACAAGCTGTTACAGCTTGGGGCATAATGCCGACACTTTCATGACCACTGAGGGCCTTTTCATCCATGTCCTCGTCTTTTTTCCCCTCTTTTGCAGGGTTTTATTGCATATGATCAAATCGTTGCGTCCACTGTTTCTCGCCGGCCTTCTTCTGCCTCTGGCCCTGCCTGTCTCCGCTGCCACCATCAACACTTCCCTCACCCCGAACGTCGAAAAAGCCCTCAAGGCCAGCAAGTTGCAGCCCACTGCGCTGTCGCTGGTGATGGTGCCGCTCGACGGTCCGGGCACGCCGACCGTGTTCAACGCCGACGTCTCGGTCAATCCGGCCTCGACAATGAAACTGGTCACCACTTACGCGGCGCTGGAAATGCTCGGCCCCAACCATCAGTGGAAAACCGAGTTCTACACCGATGGCACCCTGAGCGGCGGCATTCTCAACGGCAACCTCTACCTCAAGGGCGGCGGTGACCCGAAGCTGAACATGGAAAAACTCTGGCTGCTGATGCGCGACCTGCGCGCCAACGGCGTGACCCAGATCACCGGCGATCTGATCCTCGACCGCAACTTCTTCGTGCAGCCGCAATTGCCGGAATTCAACGATGACGGCAACGACGACAACAAGCCGTTCCTGGTCAAGCCCGACTCGCTGCTGGTCAACCTCAAGGCCCTGCGCTTCGTCGCGCGCAATGACGGTGGCCGCGTACTGATTTCGGTTGAGCCGCCGATTGCCAGCATTCGTATCGAAAACACCGTCAAGGCGCTGCCGTCCAAGCAATGCACCGGCGGCGTGCGCTACAACCCGGTGCCGCAGGCCGATGGCAGCGTGACCGTGACCGTCGGCGGCCAATTGGGCGAAGGCTGCAGCTCGCAGACTTACCTGTCGCTGCTCGACCATGCGACCTACACCGCCGGCGCCGTAAGGGCGATCTGGAAGGAGCTGGGTGGCAGCATTCAAGGCAAGGATCGTCTGGCGCCAACGCCGAGCGGCGCCAAACTGCTCGCCCGCGCGTACTCGCCGGATCTGGCCGAGATCATCCGCGACATCAACAAATACAGTAACAACACCATGGCCCAGCAGCTGTTCCTCAGCCTTGGCCAGCGTTTCCGCAACGATGCCGACGGTGATGACGCGCGGGCTGCGCAGCGCGTAGTGCGGCAGTGGCTGGCGAAGAAAGGCATCACCGCGCCGCATCTGGTGATGGAGAATGGCTCTGGTCTGTCGCGGGCCGAGCGGGTCAGTGCACGTGAGATGGCCAACATGCTGCAGGCCGCCTGGCACAGCCCGTACGCCGCCGAGTACATCAGCTCGCTGCCGATTGCCGGTACCGACGGCACCATGCGCAAACGCCTGAAAACCACGGCGATGCGCGGTGAGGCGCACGTCAAGACCGGCACCCTGAATACCGTGCGCGCGATTGCCGGTTTCAGCCGTGATGTGAATGGCAATACCTGGGCAGTGGTAGCGATCCTCAACGACAAGGCCCCGTTCGGCGCCTCGTCGGTGCTCGATCAGGTGCTGCTGGATCTGTACAAACAGCCGAAACTGCCGCAGACCGCTTCGGTGCTGTAAGCGGATTCTGAAAACACCTTCAAACCCTGTGGGAGCAAGCTCGCTCCCACACTGGTTTTGCGCCAGGCTCAGCTCATCTCCCGCTCAACCCGATCCCGGCCATTCTGCTTCGCTGCGTAAACCCCTGAGTCAGCGCGCAGCAACAGCGCATCTGCGCCCTCCCCCGGGCGCCAGCTGGCGATGCCGAAACTGGCGGTGACCAAGCCGACCACATCCACCGGCGCGCTGCGCAAACCTTCCCACAACTCCATCGCCAGCATATAGGCGTGTTCGCCGTCGATGTCCGGGCACAGCACCATGAACTCTTCACCGCCCAAACGGCAGAACACGTCGGTACGGCGCAGGCGATGGCCGATCCGCTCGCAGACTGCCTGCAGCACGCGGTCGCCGACGGCGTGGCCGAACTGATCGTTGATGCGCTTGAAGTGGTCGATGTCGAGCATGATCACCGACAACTCACCGCCGCCACGCTCGACCCGGGCCATTTCGGTGGTCAGGCGTTCCTGGAAATAGCGGCGGTTGTGAATGCCGGTCAGCGAGTCGGTGATCGACAACGCGCGCAATTCTTCTTCCACGCGCTTGAGATCGGAGATATCCGAGATATAACCGTGCCACAGCACTCCGCCGCCCGGCAGCTCTTCCGGTGTCGCCTCGCCGCGCACCCAGCGCAGACCGCGCTCGGGCAGTTGCACGCGGTACTCCTCGCGCCAGGGGCTGAGATTTTCCGCCGATTCGCGGATCGAGCTGCGCACGCGAATCGCATCCTGCGGGTGGATACGACTGAAGATCGCCTCGGAGTCGAGCAGCAGCACATCCGGCTCCAGCTCGTAGATTTCGCGGATGCCATCGCTGGCGTAGATCACGCTGAAGCGTCCGTCGAATTCCATCTTGAATTGGTAGATGCCACCGGGAACATGGGCGCTGAGCTTCTTCAGCAATGTGTCGCGTGCTGCCAGCACCTCGTGCACTCGCTTGCGTTCGGTGATGTCGATGCAGATCGCCAGATGACCGACCCACAGGCCTTGTTCGTCAAGCACCGGGGTGGCGAGCATGTTCACCGGCAGATGACTGCCGTCGCTGCGCACCAGCGTCCACTCGCGCGCTTCATGGCCGCCGACTTCGCCGCCCTCGACCAGCATCGCGTGGCAAGTCGGAATGCTTTTGCCGTAGCGCGCACTCAACTCGGCCGAACGCGCCGCCAGCTCGCGAGGCAAATGCAGATTCTCCAGGGTCATGCGCCCAACGACTTCGGCGCTGCTGTAGCCGAGCATTTGCTCGGCGCCGGGGTTGAAGGTGTTGATCACGCCGCGCAGGTCGGTGGCAATGATCGCGACCTGAGTGGCGGCATTCAGCACGCCGCGCAGTTGACCGTGGGTGCCGCGCAATTCCTGCTCGCGCTCGTGCAACTCCTGCGTGCGCACCTCGACCAGGCGCACCGCGCGCTGGCGCTGGCTGACCAGCACGTAAAGCAAGGCGCTGAGCAGTGCGCTGAGCAAGCCGCCAAGAATGATCACGCTGCCCACCGACGAATGGTTGGCCTGCATGAAGGCGTAGCTTGGCAGGATATCGACCTGATAGTCGTGATCGGCCATGCGCAGCAAACGCGTCGCCGCCAGATCGCCGGGCACCGCTTCGTTGCTCGATTCGAACAGCGCCTCGTGCTGATCCTGGGTCGACAGGTCGAGAATGCGCACCGACAGGTAATCGTGCAGGGCATCGGGCAGTCCGTCGGCGAGCAACTGGCGCATGCTGATCACCGCCATCACATAGCCGAACGGCTGCGACTCTCCAGCGCGACTGACCGGCGCCAGCAGCAGCACACCACGCGCATACGACGGCTCGATCCCGACCAGATGCATCGGTTGCGACACCGCCATGCTGCCGAGCTGGTCGGCGCGTTGCAGGGTTTCGCGGCGCAAGGGTTGGGCGAGCAAGTCGTAGCCCAGCGGTGGCGCCAGTCGGCTTTGGGTCTGCGTGTAGAGCACCGGCACGTATTCATCGCGCGGCGGCGCCAGTTGCAATTCGCCTTTGGCGTCCAGTTCGCGAATGGTGAACTCGCTCAGGCCTTCGTCACGCACCTGCTGTTCAAACGCGGCCCGTTCAGCACCGCTGACTCGCGGCGCGTAAGTGTAGGCTTGGGTGCGCAGCAATAAGGGTCGGGAGTACCCGTCGAATTCGGCGCGGGACACTGACTCGGAATTGGCGAAGAACCGCCGCAGACCATCGAGACGTTGCTCCTGATCCTGAAAACGTTCGGCGATGCGGCTGTAGCGTTCGTTGGCCAGCAGTTGGAAACGCTGACGCGATTGTTGCTGAAACTGGTTGAAGGTGCCCCATGCGAGCAGCCCGGTGAGAATCCCGCCGGCAAGCAACACCAGCAAAGCGACCAGCCAGGCTGAGACGTCTTCACTGATGAAACCGAGGATTTTCGGGCGCACGGGGTGCAACGGCATAAGCACGACTCACTCCGCCAGATTTGCGGGAAAACCCCATTGGCGGTGTGTGAGTTATAGCTATTAGCCACTAATTTAGCTAGCACCGCTGGATCCACCGAGCCGTTAAAAATCAACGCTCTGTGGATCCAACCAGTGAACGCGTCAACGAGCCGTGATTTTCCAGGCGCGGTGGATCTTGGTATTGCGGGCGAAATCCGGATCAATGGTCTGCGCGCTGATTTCCTCGACCGCATAACGCTCGGCGAGGTTTTCCTCCAACTGGAACTTGCGGAAGTTGTTGGAGAAATACAGCACGCCACCCGGTGCCAGCCGCGCCATCGCCAAGTCGATCAACTGCACCTGATCGCGCTGCACATCGAAGATGCCTTCCATGCGCTTGGAGTTGGAGAACGTCGGCGGGTCAATGAAGATCAGGTCGTATTCGTCACGGCTGCTTTCCAGCCACGCCATCACATCGCCCTGCTCCAGACGGTTCTTGTCCGAGAAACCGTTCAACGACAAGTTGCGCCGCGCCCAGTCCAGATAGGTTTTCGACAGGTCGACGCTGGTGGTGCTGCGCGCGCCACCCTTGGCCGCGTGCACGCTGGCGGTCGCGGTGTAACAGAACAGATTGAGGAAGCGTTTGCCGGCCGCCTCTTTCTGAATGCGCATGCGCATCGGCCGGTGATCGAGGAACAGGCCGGTGTCGAGGTAGTCGGTGAGGTTGACCAGCAACTTCACGCCACCTTCATTGACCTCGACGAACTTGCCCTGCGCAGCCTGACGCTCGTACTGCTTGGTGCCGCTCTGCCGCTCGCGGCGCTTGACCACCACGCGGTTCTTGTCGACGTTCAACGCCTGCGGAATGGCCGCCAGCGCATCGAACATGCGCGCCGAGGCTTTTTCCGGGTCGATGGATTTCGGCGCGGCGTATTCCTGAACGTGCACCCAGTCGTGGTACAGGTCGATGGCCATCGCGTATTCCGGCATGTCGGCATCATAGACGCGGTAGCAATCGATGCCTTCGCGCTTGACCCACTTGCCCATCGCCTTGAGATTTTTCTGCAAGCGATTGGCAAACATCTGCCCGCCTTCACTCAAGCGCGGCTGTTCAATCACTGGCGCCGGGGCTGGCGTCGGCTTGATCGGGTTGCCGTTCTTGTTGAACTTGCGCTCTTGCGGCTCGTCCGGGGTCTGATCGTAAGCCGCTTGCTCGCGCTCGGCCTGACGCTGTTCCGGAGTGCGACGTTCGCCAGTGACGAACTGATCGGGCAGAACCTTGATCAGCAGCAGTTTGCACGGCAGCGCGCCGTTCCAGAACGAATACTGTTTGTGGCTGCGGATACCCATGCGCTTGCCCAGATCCGGGGCGCCGGTGAACACCGCCGCTTCCCAGTTCAGGCAGGCCTGACGCAGACGCTCGCCGAGGTTCTGATAGAGATACAGCAGGCTGGCTTCGTCACCGAGACGCTCGCCGTACGGCGGGTTGCAGATCACCAGACCTTTCTGGTTCTGATCCGGGCGCGGCTCGAAGGTCGCCACTTCGCCCTGGTAGATCTTGATCCACTCGCTGAGGCCGGCGCGTTCAACGTTGTTGCGGCCTGGCTGAATCAATCGTGGATCGGCTTCGTAACCGCGAATCCACAGCGGCGGTTTGGCCAGACCGGCGGCGGCACGCTCGACGGCTTCTTCATGGAGTTTTTTCCAGAGTGCCGGCACGTGACCGAGCCACGCGGTAAAGCCCCACTGCTCGCGACGCAGGTTCGGCGCCATGTCGGCGGCAATCATCCCGGCTTCGACGAGGAACGTACCGACACCGCACATCGGGTCAGCCAGTGCGCCACCTTCGGCAGCAATACGCGGCCAACCGGAGCGAATGAGGATTGCCGCCGCGAGGTTTTCCTTCAGCGGCGCCGCGCCCTGCTGCAAGCGATAGCCGCGCTGGTGCAGGCTGTGGCCGGAAAGGTCGAGGGACAGAATCGCTTCGCCGCGATCCAGACGCAGGTGGATACGCAGGTCCGGGTTGAGTTTGTCGATGGATGGACGATCGCCCTGCGGCGTGCGCAGTTTGTCGACGATGGCGTCTTTGACTTTCAGCGCGCCGAAGTGGGTATTGTCGATGCCCGAGCCGTGGCCGCTGAATTCAACGGCCAGGGTGCCGTCGCTGAGCATGTGATCCTGCCAGTCGATGTCGAGCACGCCGTGGTAGAGGTCTTCGGCGTCCTTCATCGGGAAACGCTTGAGCACCAGCAACACGCGGTTGGCCAGACGCGACCAGAGGCACAGGCGATAGGCGGTTTCCATGGTCGCCATGCCACGCACGGCGGAGGTGTGCTCGCGCGCTTCTTCAAGGCCAAGCCCGACGGCTTCCTCGATGAGCAGGCCTTCAAGGCCTTTGGGGCAAGTGAGGAAGAGTTCGAAACGATCGGACATGGTAATTCCAGAGCCTTTGGCTAGTGGGCCGGCAACGCATTGCCGACCCGGTTTTCAATCAGGCGCTTTTCTGAAAGAGCGCCCGCGTGGCACGAAGGTGTGCCGTTCCATCCCCGCTGCTCGGGTTAAAAGAGCTTAGATGCCGGGACAGATAAAAAAGTTGGTGCAACAAAAAGACTGAAAGCGACCCTTCGTCGAATATTACCCAAGCGCAAACGTGGGTCATTCTCACTAAAGGATTAACCCCCTGAGTCAGCGGGGCGCCGATCATACCGGGGTTTGCGCATTGAACGTTGGATAAATACGCGGTTACTTATCGCCATAGCATCCTTTACGTTACGTGCTTATGACAAAACGATCATTCCCTCGGTGTGACTCATTGGTTAGAACTGAGCACAGGTTGACGTCGCAACGGCGTCAACACCTTGGCTCGCCACGCCGGCAGCGAGCCGCACGATGGCAGGTTTTTTCTGCCAGACCTCAATTGAGGTCAACGCGACACTACAGTCAACAAGTGAGGGAAACACCCTATGAGAAGACTTAAGCGTGATCCGTTGGAAAGAGCATTTTTGCGCGGATATCAATATGGCGTTGGTGGCAAATCCCGTGAGCTTTGCCCATTTACTCTACCGTCGGTACGTCAAGCCTGGATCAACGGCTGGCGAGAAGGACGCGGCGACAACTGGGACGGTATGACCGGCACTGCGGGAATCCACAGACTCAACGAACTTCACGCCGTCGGCTGACACAGGGCATTTATTCCGACACGACAATCTGAATTTGCAATGAATTAACCACGCACGTCCTTCCCGGACGGCGGGCTACGGCCCAGGGGCTCCTTCGAGGAGCCCTTTTTAATGCCTGCAAAAAGGGTTAACCGGGTTCCACGTGGCGAGGGGATTTATCCCCGCTCGGCTGCGCAGCAGTCGCGAATTCGGAATTTCAATTTAACTGGCATATCAATGTGCAAGGTTTGGGGCTGCTGGGCAGCCCAGCGGGGATAAATCCCCTCGCCACAAAGGCTCCGACAAGCTCTCGGCAATCCTCAGCGCAACGCGGCGATCGCATCCACCGATTCACGAATCAGCGCCGGGCCTTTGTAGATGAAGCCCGAATAGATCTGCACCAGGCTCGCGCCAGCAGTGATTTTCTCCGCCGCGTGTTTGCCCTCGGTAATGCCGCCCGCGGCAATGATCGGCAAACGCCCGGCCAATTCGCCCGCCAGCACTTTCACGGTGTGGGTGCTCTTCTCACGCACCGGCGCACCCGACAGACCGCCCGCCTCGTCGCCATGCTCCATGCCTTCGACGCCGACACGGCTCAAAGTCGTATTGGTGGCGATGACCGCGTCCATGCCGGTTTCGATCAACGCCTGGGCAACCTGCGCAGTTTCTTCGTCGGTCATGTCCGGCGCGATCTTGATCGCCAGCGGCACATGCTTGCCGTGACGCAGGGCCAGTTCGGCGCGACGGGTGGCCAGATCAGCGAGCAATTGCTTGAGCGAGTCACCGAACTGCAGGCTGCGCAGGCCCGGGGTGTTTGGCGAGCTGACGTTGACGGTGACGTAGCTGGCGTGGGCGTAAACCTTGTCCAGGCAGATCAGGTAATCGTCGACCGCACGCTCGACCGGAGTGTCGAAGTTCTTGCCGATATTGATGCCCAGCACGCCCTGGTATTTCGCCGCAGCGACCCGCGCCAGCAGGTTATCCACGCCAAGGTTGTTGAAGCCCATGCGGTTGATGATCGCCTCGGCTTCCGGCAGGCGGAAGATTCGTGGTTTCGGGTTACCCGGCTGCGGACGCGGGGTCACGGTGCCGATTTCGACAAAACCGAAACCCAGTTGCGCAAAGCCATCGATGGCCGCGCCGTTCTTGTCCAGACCTGCCGCCAGCCCTACCGGGTTCGGAAAATCCAGCCCCATGACGGTCACCGGCATTTTCGCCGGTGCCTTGCACAGCAAGCCGTTGAGGCCCAAACGTCCACCCGCGCCGATCAGATCCAGCGACAGATCGTGGGAGGTTTCCGGGGAAAGTTTGAACAACAGCTGACGGGCCAGGGTGTACATGGGCGGCAATGACTCGGGCGGCGAAAAGAGGCGGCGATTATAGCCGGGCATCGTCCCCCGGCGCGAGGCGCCTGCGCGAATCAGGCGACTGGCATATGCCTTGCACCACCCCGCTCATCAGTCTGCCGACCAATGACGGCGCGCAGACCAGGACAATGGCGTCGTCCCCGGGTTTTGCCTGCGCAGAATCCGGGACGACGTTTTTTTTGAGGTAGCGTATGAACGAAACGTCCTTGGGGCCTCTGGCCTGGGTCAATGGCAGCGACGCGCCGGAAAAGAGCGCGATCAATCTCGGCTTCATGGCGCTGAGCGACTGCGCCTCGGTGGTGGTCGCCGCCACTCAGGGCTTCGCCCAGCCCTACGGCCTGACCCTGAACCTCAAGCGTCAGGCGTCATGGGCCAACTTGCGCGACAAACTGGTCAGCGGCGAACTGGATGCCGCGCACAGCCTGTACGGACTGGTTTACGCGGTGCACCTGGGCATCGGCGGCGTCGCCCCCACCGACATGGCAGTGCTGATGGGTCTGAACCAGAATGGCCAGAGCCTGAACCTGTCCCATGGTTTGCAACAGGCTGGCGTGAACAGTCCTGAAGCGCTCGATCGGCATGTGCACCAAAGCCGCGCAAAACTGACCTTCGCCCAGACCTTTCCCACCGGCACCCATGCGATGTGGCTTTATTACTGGCTGGCGAGCCAGGGCATTCATCCGTTGCAGGACGTCGACAGCGTGGTCGTGCCGCCGCCGCAAATGGTCGCGCACCTGCAAGCCGGGCGCATCGACGGCTTTTGCGTCGGCGAGCCGTGGGCGGCCAGCGCCGTGCAGCAGGATCTCGGTTTCACCCTGGCGACCAGCCAGAGCATCTGGCCCGACCACCCGGAAAAAGTCCTCGGCTGCACCCGCGAATTCGTTGAGCAATATCCCAACACCGCGCGGGCGCTGGTCATGGCCATTCTTGAGGCCAGCCGCTTCATCGAAGAGAGCCCGGAAAACCGCCGCAGCACTGCGCAATTGCTCAGCGCCACCGAATACCTCGACACCCCCGCCGCGTGCATCGAGCCGCGTTTTATGGGTGACTACGCCGATGGCCTCGGTAATCGCTGGCAGGATCCGCATGCGCTGCGTTTTCATGGCGATGGCGAGGTCAATCTGCCGTACCTCTCCGACGGCATGTGGTTCATGACCCAGTTTCGTCGCTGGGGTCTGTTACGCGAGGATCCGGATTATCTGGCCGTCGCCCGTCAGGTTCAGCGTCTGGATCTGTACCGCGAGGCTGCCAGCGCGGTCGGCGTTGCGACTTCGTACGCAGACCTGCGCAGCAGCCAGTTGCTCGACGGCAAGGTCTGGGACGGCAGCGACCCGGCGGGCTATGCGCGCAGTTTCAAGCTGCATGCCCTGAGCGACGCCGCCCCGCTTCTCGCCCAGCGCTGACAGGAGACCGCGAACATGTTGCGCATTCTGCTGATCAACGACACCGCGAAAAAAGTCGGACGCCTCAAAGCGGCACTGACCGAGGCCGGCTTCGAAGTGATCGACGAGTCCGGCCTGACCATCGACCTGCCGGCGCGCGTCGAAACGGTGCGCCCGGATGTGATCCTGATCGATACCGAGTCACCGAGCCGCGATGTCATGGAGCAAGTGGTGCTGGTCAGCCGCGACCAGCCCCGGCCGATCGTGATGTTCACCGACGAACATGACCCGGGGGTGATGCGTCAGGCGATCAAGTCCGGGGTCAGTGCCTACATCGTCGAAGGCATTCACGCACAACGGTTGCAGCCGATTCTCGATGTGGCGATGGCGCGCTTCGAGAGTGACCAGGCCCTGCGCGCGCAATTGCAGGCCCGTGACCAGCAACTGGCCGAGCGCAAGCGCATTGAACTGGCCAAGGGTTTATTGATGAAGATGAAGGATTGCAACGAGGAAGAGGCCTATACGCTGATGCGCCGCCAGGCGATGAGCCGCCAGCAGAAGCTGATTCAGGTGGCGGAGCAGATCATTGCCATGAGTGAGTTGCTGGGCTGAAATTTTCGCTGCAAATCAAGAGCCCCTCACCCTAGCCCTCTCCCGGAGGGAGAGGGGACCGACCGCGTTGTCTTGCGCTGTCCGCCGACCTGAACGACCGAGTCGATTATGGATTCACTCGAAATCGTTCAGATCGGCAAATGATTCGGCCATCCCCCGCTCGGTTCCCTCTCCCTCTGGGAGAGGGCTAGGGTGAGGGGCTTTTGCTTTTCAGCTGTTGGCACAAATCTCGCTAAGTAAACCGCACAGGTAACCAACGGCGGTTGCCCCACCTACGACAAAGACGTCGCTCACCCCGTTCGCCCCTCGGCGAATCAGGTAGCGGCGTTTTTGCGTTTTGGCCCCACAGAGCGGGGCCGGTGGTGCGGCCGTGAGGCGCTCCACCTGCTGTGCATGACTCCTTTCGAGACTCTTTTCAGCCGAGGTGCGCGATGAATTCAAGCTTCTGGAAATCCGGCCATACCCCGACCCTGTTCGCGGCCTTCCTGTATTTCGACCTGAGCTTCATGGTCTGGTACCTGCTCGGCCCGCTGGCGGTGCAGATTGCCGCCGACCTGCACCTGACCACCCAGCAGCGCGGCCTCGTCGTCGCCACGCCGATTCTCGCCGGCGCGGTGTTGCGCTTCGCCATGGGCATGCTCGCTGATCGCTTGTCGCCGAAGACCGCCGGACTGATCGGCCAGGTCATCGTCATCTGCGCGCTGTTCGGCGCCTGGAAGCTGGGCATCCACAGTTATGAACAGGCGCTGATCCTCGGCCTGTTCCTCGGTATGGCCGGCGCGTCGTTCGCCGTGGCCCTGCCGCTGGCCTCGCAATGGTATCCACCTGAACATCAGGGCAAAGCCATGGGCATCGCCGGCGCCGGCAACTCCGGCACCGTGTTCGCCGCGCTGCTGGCGCCAGTGATTGCCGCCGCGTTCGGCTGGAGCAATGTCTTCGGTTTCGCCCTGATCCCGCTGGTTCTGACCTTGGTGCTGTTCGCCCTGTTGGCAAAAAACGCCCCGCAGCGGCCAAAACCGAAAGCCATGGCCGACTACTTCAAGGCCCTCGGTGATCGCGACAGCTGGTGGTTCATGTTTTTCTACAGCGTCACCTTCGGCGGCTTCATCGGCCTGGCCAGCGCCCTGCCCGGTTACTTCAACGATCAATACGGTCTGAGCCCGGTGACCGCCGGCTATTACACCGCTGCCTGCGTGTTCGGCGGCAGCCTGATGCGGCCGCTGGGTGGCGCGCTGGCCGATCGCTTCGGCGGCATCCGCACCTTGCTGGCGATGTACACCGTCGCTGCGATCTGCATCGCAGCGGTGGGCTTCAATCTGCCAAGTTCCTACGCGGCGCTGGCGCTTTTCGTCTGCACCATGCTCGGCTTGGGCGCCGGCAACGGTGCGGTTTTCCAACTGGTGCCACAGCGTTTTCGTCTAGAGATCGGCGTGATGACCGGGCTGATCGGCATGGCCGGCGGTATCGGCGGCTTCGCCCTCGCGGCGGGCATGGGCGCGATCAAGCAAAGCACCGGCAGCTATCAACTGGCGCTGTGGTTGTTCGCCAGCCTCGGTGTGTTGGCGTGGTTTGGCCTGCACGGCGTCAAGCGTCGCTGGAGAACCACCTGGGGCTCGGCGGCAGTAACGGCGGCGCGGGTCTGAAGCCTCAATGGCCCTGCAACTGAGCTTCGCCGAAGCCAGCGCCACCGGCCCGCGCGCGGAGAATCAGGACGCCCTGCGTTCAGTGACACCGGCGCCGGCACTGGCGGTGAGCAAGGGTTATCTGTTCGCCATCGCCGACGGCGTCAGCCAGTGCGCCGATGGCGGCCTGGCCGCGCGTTCGACCTTGCAGGCGCTGGCGCTGGACTACTACGCGACGCCGGAAACCTGGAGCGTGGCCCAAGCGCTGGATCGCCTGCTGCTCGCGCAAAATCGCTGGCTGCAGGCCAACGGTGGTGGGCAACCGCTGCTGTCCACGGTCAGCGCGCTGGTGATGCGCGGTCGACGCTTCACCCTCGCCCATGTCGGCGATTGCCGGGTCTATCGCTGGCACGCCGAGCGCTTGCAGCGCATCAGCGAGGATCACGTCTGGGAGCAACCGGGCATGCAACACGTGCTCAAACGTGCGCTCGGGCTCGATCAGCATCTGGTCATGGATTTCCTCGACGGCGAACTGCGTGAGGGCGAAAGCTTCGTTTTGCTCAGCGACGGCGTCTGGTCGACCTTGGGCGATACCGCAATCGCGGCGATTCTGCGCGATCAAGTGGATCTGCCCAGCGCGGCGCAAACCTTGGTCAACGCCGCGCATCTGGCCGGCAGTCAGGACAACGCCAGTGCCCTGCTGGTGCGCGTCGATGCGCTGGGCGAAGCGAGCATCGGCGATGCGCTGGTGCAATTGCAGCAATGGCCACTGCCGCCAACGCTGAAACCCGGGCAAGCGTTTGAAGGCTGGCAGGTCCAAGGCATCATCGGCCAGAGCCAGCAATCATTGCTGTATCGCGTGCTCGATAGTCAGGGCCAGCCTTGGCTGTTGAAGACCTTGCCGACGCGCCTGGCCGACGACCCGCAGGCCGGGCAGGCATTGCTGTCGGAGGAATGGTTTCTCAAGCGCGTGGCCGGCCGGCATTTTCCGCAAATCCATGCCTGCACTCAGCGTCAGCATTTGTATTACGTCATGCGCGAATACGCCGGGACGACGCTGGCCGACGTGTTTCAACAGAGCGGCCCGTTGCCTTGGGCGCAGTGGCAGGACATCGCCGAGCGGCTATTGCGCGCGGTCGGGCTGCTGCATCGACGGCAGATTCTGCACCGCGACATCAAACCGGAAAACCTGTTGCTGGGGGATGATGGCGAGCTGCGCCTGCTGGATTTCGGTCTGGCTTATTGTCCGGGACTGTCGGAGGACGCGCCGTCGACCCTGCCGGGAACGCCTAGTTTCATCGCCCCGGAAGCGTTTCGCGGCGAACCACCGAGTGCACAACAGGATTTGTATTCTGTCGGTGTCACCCTCTATTACCTGCTCACCGGGCATTTTCCCTATGGCGAAATCGAAGCGTTCCAGCGGCCCCGATTCGGCGTGCCGGTGAATGCCAGTCGCTATCGCCCGGACCTGCCGGACTGGCTGGCGCAAAGCCTGGAACGCGGCGTCGCCGCCGATCCGCAGCAACGCTTCGAAACCGCTGAAGAGTGGCTGCTGGTGCTGGAACAGGGTGAGCGGCAAAGTTTGAGTGTGCGGCCCCGGCCTTTGTTGGAGCGGGAGCCGTTGAAGGTCTGGCGGACCATGGCGTTGCTGGCGTTGCTGGGGAATGTAGTGCTGCTGGTTTTGTTGTTTCACAGTTGAATCGCGCCGCGCCATTCGCGAGCAAGCTCGCTCCCACAGGGCATTTGTGTCGTTCGCAGACACCTTGTGGGAGCGAGCCTGCTCGCGAAGGCATTCGGTGTGACACCGCTTAACCCCCAGAATTAACGCGCCACGAACGAGCAACACGCCTCGATTCGGTGCAAAAAACCTCCTGTCACAACCCGAACACCCAATAAAACCGCGTCCACCCAAGTTGGCACAACCACTGCATTACCCTTTTCACCATACATAAAGCCCAACCTTCAACGACGAAGGCTGCGCTTCCCGAGAGAACGGGACCAGGACAAAGGCGTCCTCGCTAGGCAACTAGCGGGACGCCTTTTTTTGTTTGCGCAAAATTTGTCGAGCAAGGCCCGACGGCCCACCAGAGGCCAGCCGCAGCTCCCGGAGAACCTGATGAAAAAACTCAAACTGGTGATGATCGGCAATGGCATGGCCGGGGTGCGTACCCTGGAAGAACTGCTCAAGCTGAGCGACGAGCTCTACGACATCACCGTCTTCGGCGCCGAACCGCACACCAACTACAACCGCATCCTGTTGTCGCCGGTGCTGGCCGGTGAGCAGACTTTCGAAGAGATCGTCCTCAACGACCTCGACTGGTATCTGGAAAACAACATCAAGTTGCTGCTCAACCGCAAAGTGGTGGAGATCGACCGGGTCAAACGCCGAGTGATCGCCGAGGACGGCACCGAAGCCGAGTACGACCGTCTGCTGATCGCCACCGGCTCGACTCCGTTCATCCTGCCGATTCCCGGCAACACCTTGCAGGGCGTGATCGGCTATCGCGACATCGCCGACACCCAGGCCATGATCGACACCGCCAGGACCCACAAGCACGCCGTGGTCATCGGCGGCGGTCTGCTCGGCCTCGAAGCGGCCAACGGCCTGATGCTGCGCGGCATGCACGTGACCGTGGTGCACCTCGGCGAATGGCTGCTGGAGCGGCAACTGGACAAGACCAGCGGCCAGCTTCTGCAATCGGCGCTGGAATCCCGTGGCCTGCACTTTCGCCTGTGCGAACAGACCCAAGCCCTGCACGATGCCGGCAATGGCCGGGTCGGCTCGGTGCAGTTCAAGAACGGCGACATCATTCCTGCCGATCTGGTGGTGATGGCCGCCGGCATCCGCCCCAACACCGAACTGGCAGAAAAGGCCGGCATTCCGTGCAATCGCGGGATTCTGGTCAACGACACCCTGCAAACCTACGACCCGCGCATCTACGCAATCGGAGAATGCGCCAGCCATCGCGGCATCGCCTACGGCCTCGTTGCGCCGCTGTTCGAACAAGCCAAGGTCTGCGCCAATCACCTCGCGCAACTGGGTTTCGCTCGCTATCAGGGCTCGGTGACTTCGACGAAATTGAAAGTCACCGGCATCGACCTGTTCTCCGCCGGCGATTTCATGGGCGGCGAAGGCACCGAGACCATCACCCTCTCCGACCCGATCGGCGGCGTGTACAAAAAACTGGTGATCAAGGATGACGTGCTGGTCGGCGCCTGTCTGTACGGCGATACGGCAGATGGCGGTTGGTATTTCCGGCAGATTCGTGAGAATCACGCCATCGGCGAGATCCGCGATCACCTCATGTTCGGCGAAAACGCTTTAGGCGACGTAGGACATCAGGGCCAGGACAAAGCCATGGTCATGGCCGACAGCGCCGAAGTGTGTGGCTGCAACGGTGTGTGCAAGGGCACCATCGTCAAGGCGATTCAGGAACACGGCCTGTTCAGCGTCGATGAAGTGAAGAAACACACCAAGGCTGCCAGCTCCTGCGGTTCCTGCGCCGGCCTTGTTGAACAGATCCTGATCAATACGGTGGGTGGCGCGGCCGACGTCAAACCGAAAAGCGAAAAAGCCATCTGCGGTTGCAGCGACCTCAACCACGGGCAGATTCGTCAGGCGATCCGCCAGGAACACCTGCTGACCATCGCCGAGACCATGAGTTACCTGAACTGGCGCACGCCCAATGGCTGCGCGACCTGTCGCCCGGCGCTCAACTACTACCTGATTTCCACCTGGCCGGGCGAAGCCAAGGACGACCCGCAATCGCGTCTGATCAACGAACGCGCCCACGCCAACATCCAGAAGGACGGCACCTATTCGGTGGTGCCGCGCATGTGGGGCGGCGTGACCAATCCGTCGGAACTGCGGCGGATCGCCGATGTAGCCGACAAGTACAACGTGCCGATGGTCAAGGTCACCGGCGGTCAGCGCATCGACTTGCTGGGGATCAAGAAGCAGGATCTGCCCGGCGTCTGGAAAGACCTCGACATGCCGTCCGGCCACGCCTACGGCAAATCCATCCGCACCGTGAAAACCTGCGTCGGCAGCGAGTTCTGCCGCTTCGGCACACAGAACTCGACGCAACTGGGCATCGAACTCGAGCACGACCTGTTCAACATGTGGTCGCCGCACAAAGTGAAGCTGGCCGTGTCCGGCTGCCCACGCAACTGCTCGGAAGCGGGCATCAAGGACGTAGGAATTATCGGCGTCGACTCCGGCTGGGAGATGTACATCGGTGGCAACGGCGGGATCAAGACCGAAGTCGCCGAGTTCTTCGTCAAGCTCAAGACTGCCGAGGAAGTCCGTGAATACAACGGCGCGTTCCTGCAGCTCTACCGCGAAGAAGCCTTCTACCTCGAACGCACCGTGCACTACCTGCAACGGGTCGGCATGGAGCACATCAAGAAGAACGTGCTCGAAGACGCCGAGCGGCGCAAGGCCCTGAATGAGCGGCTGCAATTCTCCCTGTCGTTCGAACAGGACCCATGGAAGGAGCGGCTGGCGCAGCCGCAACTGAAGAAAGAATTCGACGTGATCCCCGTGAAAAACCTGGAGGTGCCGGCATGAACTGGCTCGATATCTGTGCGCTGGAAGAGATAAACGCCCTCGGTTCGCGGATCATTGCCGGACCGAAAGGTGACATCGCGATTTTTCGTACAAGCGACGACGAGGTTTTCGCCCTCGATGACCGCTGCCCGCACAAGGGCGGGCCGCTGTCGCAGGGTCTGATCTATGGCAAACGCGTGGCCTGCCCGCTGCACAACTGGCAGATCGACCTCGAAACCGGCGAAGCCCAGGCGCCGGACATCGGCTGCGCCCATCACCATCCGGCGCGGGTCGAGAATGGCCGGGTGCAACTGGCCCTGCGGGACGCCATCTGATGAACCGCCAGACGACCGCCTCGACCTGCTGTTACTGCGGGGTCGGCTGCGGCGTACTGATCGAGCATGACGGCGAGCGCATCCTCGGCGTCAGCGGCGATCCGGCGCACCCGGCCAACTTCGGCAAACTGTGCAGCAAAGGCTCGACGCTGCACCTGACCGGCGACCTCGCCGCCCGCGCCTTGTACCCGGAACTGCGCCTGGGCAAAGGCCTTGCGCGCAGCCGTACTGACTGGGATACCGCCCTCGACCACGCGACCAACGTGTTTGCCGAAACCATCGCCGAACACGGCCCGGACAGCGTGGCGTTCTACATCTCCGGGCAGTTGCTCACCGAGGACTACTACGCCTTCAACAAACTGGCGCGGGCGCTGGTCGGCACCAACAACATCGACAGCAATTCGCGGCTGTGCATGTCTTCGGCGGTGGTCGGCTACAAACGCAGCCTCGGCGCCGACGCGCCGCCGTGCAGTTACGAAGACCTGGAGCTCAGCGACTGCGTGATGATCGTCGGCAGTAACATGGCCTACGCCCATCCGGTACTTTTCCGTCGACTGGAGGAAGCCAAATCCCGTCGCCCGCAGATGAAAGTCATCGTTATCGACCCGCGTCGCACAGACACCTGCGATTTGGCTGACCTTCATCTGGCGATTCTTCCGGGCACCGATGTCGCCTTGTTCCATGGGATTTTGCATCTGCTGTTGTGGGAAGACTGGATCGATCGCGATTTCATCAAGGCGCACACCGAAGGCCTCGCCGAACTCAAGACGCTGGTCCGCGATTACACCCCGCAAATGGTTTCGCAGCTGTGCGGCATCAGCATCGAGCAGCTGCAGCAATGCGCAGAATGGGTCGGCACGGCGCCGAGCTTCCTGTCGCTGTGGTGCATGGGCCTGAATCAGTCCACCGCCGGCAGCGCAAAAAACAGTGCGCTGATCAATCTGCACCTGGCCACCGGGCAAATCGGCCGGCCCGGTGCAGGACCTTTCTCACTTACCGGTCAGCCGAACGCCATGGGCGGGCGGGAAACCGGCAGTTTGTCCAATCTGCTGCCCGGTCACCGCGATGCCGCCAACCCGGAGCATCGCGCCGAGGTGGCGGCGTATTGGGGCGTGGAGAGCTTGCCCGAGGCGCCGGGCCTGAGCGCCATCGAACTGTTCGAAAACCTGCGCAGCTGCAAAATCAAAGCACTGTGGATTGCCTGTACCAATCCGGCGCAATCGATGCCCGATCAGAGCGCAATCCGCGCAGCGCTTGAGGCCTGCCCTTTTGTGGTATTGCAAGAAGCCTTTCGCACCACCGAAACCGCTGCATTTGCCGACCTGCTGTTACCCGCCGCCAGTTGGGGCGAGAAAGAAGGTTCGGTGACCAACTCCGAACGGCGCATTTCCCACGTGCGCAAAGCGGTTGTCGCACCGGGCGAAGCGCGACCGGACTGGGCGATCACGGTGGATTTCGCACAGCGTCTGGAGAAACGTCTGCGCCCCAAGCAGCCAAGCCTGTTCGCTTTCGATCAACCTTCGCAGTTGTTTGATGAATTCAAAGCGCTGACCCGTGGGCGAGACCTGGATCTGTCCGGGATCAGTCATGCCTTGATCGACGAGATCGGTCCGCAGCAATGGCCCTTCCCTGCCGGCGCCCGCCAAGGCACGCCACGCTTGTACGGCGACGGCATTTTCCCTACGGCCAATGGCCGCGCGCAGTTCATTGCCGATCCGTATCGCGCCGCCAAGGAACAACGCGACGCGCGCTTCCCGCTGACTTTGATCACCGGTCGCCTGCGTGACCAGTGGCACGGCATGAGCCGCACCGGCACCGCCGCGCAATTGTTCGGCCACGTCAGCGAAGCCGTGCTGAGCCTGCACCCTGACGAAATGCGCCGGCACCGCTTGCAGCCCGGTGATCTGGTCAATCTGAAAAGCCGCCGTGGCGCCGTGATTGTTGCGGTCGGCAGCGACGACAGCGTGCGTCCGGGCCAGGCGTTCCTGCCGATGCACTGGGGCGATCGCTATCTCAAGGGCGGCGTCAACACGCTGACCTTGCCGGCGTTTGATCCGCTGTCCAAACAACCGGAGCTCAAGCACAGCGGCGTGCGTCTGGAGGCAGTCAACCTGCCGTGGCAACTGTTCGCCTTGATCGAGGGTGATGTTCAACGGCATTTCGAGACGCTACGGCCGCTGTGTGAGGCGTTTTCCTACGTCAGCCTCAGCCTTGTCGGGCGTGAGCGGCCAGCGTTGCTGATACGCGCTGCACACGCTGAGGCGCCCGATCCACAGTTGCTGGGCGAGATCGACCAGTGCCTGTCCTTGCTGGATGGCCCGGTTCTGGCCTATGACGATCCGCGTCGCGCCATTGGCAAGCGCGTGCGCATCGAAAACGGCCGTATCACCGCCATTCGCCTGGCCGGCGAAACCCTTGCGCAACACTGGTTGCAGAGCCTGTGGCTGGAGGGCCGCGCCGACCAACAACTGCGGCGCTGGCTGCTCGCGCCGATGAGCGCGCCGCCAGGCGCTGTCGGCGCCATTGCAAGCGACAAGACCTTGTGCAATTGCGAAAACGTCAGCCTCAACGCAGTCTGCGCCGGCATTCGCCAGGGCCTGGATCTGCAAGGCCTGAAAAACAATCTCCGATGCGGTACGCAATGCGGTTCCTGCGTGCCGGAAATCAAGCGTCTGCTGGCTGCCGAAGCGCAGCCGGTCGCGGTCATTTAACGAGGACAACACCATGAATGCGAAAGTCTGGCTGGTGGGCGCAGGCCCTGGCAATCCGGAGTTGCTGACGCTCAAAGCGGTGCGCGCGTTGCGTGAGGCCGATGTGGTGATGATCGATGATCTGGTCAACGACGCGGTGCTGGAGCACTGCCCGGCTGCGCGGGTGATCCCAGTGGGCAAACGCGGCGGCTGCCGTTCGACGCCACAGGCATTCATCCATCGGCTGATGCTGCGTTACGCACGCCAGGGCAAATGCGTGGTGCGCCTGAAGGGCGGCGATCCGTGCATTTTCGGCCGCGGTGGCGAAGAAGCGCAGTGGTTGCGCCAGCGCGGGGTTGAAGTGGAATTGGTCAATGGCATCACCGCCGGTCTGGCCGGGGCGACCCAGTGCGATATTCCGCTGACGTTGCGGGGCGTGGCGCGCGGAGTAACGTTGGTGACTGCGCATACCCAGGATGACAGCCAGTTGAACTGGCAGGCGCTGGCGCAAGGCGGGACGACGCTGGTGGTTTACATGGGCGTGGCCAAGCTGGGCGAGATTCGTGATCATCTGCTGGCCGGAGGGATGGCGGCGGATACGCCGGTGGCGATGATCGAAAACGCCTCTTTGGCGCATCAGCGTGAATGTCGCAGTGATCTGAGTGCGATGGCTGAGGATGCCTCGGCGTTTGAATTGAAAAGCCCGGCGATTCTGGTGATTGGTGCGGTGGCGGCTGTCGTGGAAGAGCAAAAGATCGCAGCCTTCGGCAGCTCCTACAGGACACATATGATCTGAATGTAGGAGCTGCCGCAGGCTGCGATCTTTCAAGATTCGAAGCCAAATCGCAGACAAAGAAAAGCCCGGCCTGAGCCGGGCTTTTCCATCAGCGGCAGCTAATTACTTAGCTTGAGCTTCAACCTGCGCTTCTACGCGACGGTTTACAGCGCGGCCAGCGTCAGTTTTGTTGTCAGCAACTGGGCGGGATTCGCCGTAGCCAACAGACTGAACGCGGGACGATTCAACACCGTACTGGTTGGTCAGAACTTGCTTAACGGCGTTTGCACGACGCTCGGACAGTTTCTGGTTGTAAGCGTCAGGACCGACGGAGTCAGTGTGACCTTCAACAGTAGTGGTGGTGGATGGGTACTGCTTCATGAAGTCAGCCAGGTTCTTGATGTCGCCGTAGCTGTTTGGCTTGACTACCGACTTGTCGAAGTCGAATTTCACGTCCAGCTCAACACGAACAACTTCAGCAACTGCTGGGCAGCCATCAGCGTCAACGGTTACGTTGGCTGGGGTGTCCGGGCACTTGTCAACGTTGTCGCAAACGCCATCGTTGTCGCTGTCGGAGCAGACTTCAGCAGGTGCTGGAACTGGAGCAGCAGCTGGCTTGGAGCCGCCACCGAAGTTCACACCGATACCGACGCTAGGAGCCCACTCGGTGTCGCCCTGGTCGATGTTGTACTGAGCTTCAACGCCGGCACGGGCGTAGAAGTTCTCGGTGAAGTACAGCTTGGCACCGCCGCCAACGTTGGCGAAGGTGGAACGGTTACGACCGTTCGAACCGTTCTGGTCGATGCTCTGGTCAGAGAAACCGGCCGAAACGTATGGACGAATCATGTCGCCTGGGTTGTTGAAGTGGTACAGAGCGTCCAGAGCGGTGTTAGCGCCTTTGACGTTCTTGCCATCGTCGGCACGTACGTTGTGCACTTCGTCGTAGCCCAGACGCAGTTCAACGTCGTCGGTCAGGAAGTAACCGATCGAACCGCCGAACAGGTTGCCGTTGTTCTTGAAGTTACGAGCGCTGTCGAATTGTTCTTTCTTAGCGAAGCCTTCGATTTCAACTGCGCCTTGGCCTTGTGCCAGAGCGCCGAACGAAGTGGCGGCAATCAGAGAACCAATGGCCAAGCCCAAGGTGTTTTTCAGTTTCATCCGTTAAATCCCCATCTGGTGATTGTGAAGCAGTCCCGCAAACCGGGGGACAACTCGGCGGCAAGTCTATCAGAACTTGCCTACACGTAAGAGATATTTGCGCTGAACTAAGTTTCAGCAATGCCTGCAAATTTCTCACGCAATTTATCTAGAGCGCGTTTGTAACGCATTTTTGTCGCACTCAAACCCATGTGCATGATGTCTGCGATCTCCTGAAACTCCAGCTCTGCGACAAATCGTAGCACCAGAATTTCGCGGTCAATCGGATTCACATACACCAGCCAGCGATCAAGCCCACCCTTCTCCTCCGGCTTCGGCGCCTTTTCTTCAGACGCTTCTTCAAGAGGGTCCAGACTGAGAGCGTCCATCAAGCGACGCTTACGCCGTTCCTTCCGATACTGCGTGATGCATTCGTTGTAAGTGATGCTGTAAAGCCAGGTTTTGAACTTCGATTTCCCCTCGAAGTTCTTCAGGCCGTACAGCACCTTCAGCATCACTTCCTGACAGACATCGTCTGCGTCGCGATCGTTCCCAAGATATCTCGCGCAGACGTTAAATAATGTTCGCTGGTAACGCCGCATCAACTCTTCGTAGGCGCGCGTTACGTGAAACAGCTCGGTATGCGAGCGCGCGACCAACTCCTCATCAGAGAGCTCGCGGGGGTCGTAGCGCGTGGATAGCGGTTGGGCTTTATTCAAAACAAGTCGTGCCGACAGTCAGGTCAATGTCCGCCACAACCAGCCTCGGCTGGCATTTTGCGGCGGCATACATTAGCAGGGTTTGCCGGTTTAGCGGCTACTCACATGCTGTTCCAGCAGGATCCGATTGGAGAGAGAGACTAGCTCACCCTCATCGGTCAGCAATGTGGTTTTAACCGTGCCGATCTCTTCGATCTGGCCTTCGACCTCGCCAACACGCACTTGTTGCCCAACCTCGTACAGCTCACGCACATAGATTCCCGCAAGAATCTGACCGGCAATTTCCCGGCTTCCCAACCCCATGGCCAGCGCAACTGCCAGACCAACGGTAATCAATACGATAACAATCACATGGTTCAGCAGGTCGGTCTTGACCTCGAGCTGGCTGATCGCCACCGAGATGCTGATGATGATCACCAGCCCCTGCGCGATCCGCCCCAACCCGGAAGCGTAGTCCAGGCCTACGCCTTCTGCTGCGCCGCGCACCAGCCCGTTGGCCAGTTGCGCCAGCAGGACACCGACCAGCAGCACCAGCGCGGCGCCGAATACTTTCGGCAGATACAACGCCAGCATGTCCAGCGTAGCTGAAACTCGCTCAAGGCCAAGGGATTCTGCCGCAGATACCAGAAAAATCAGCAGAACGAACCAGTAGACGATTTTACCGATCAGCGTCGAGATCGGCACCTGCAGCCCGGCACGCGACATCAGCTTGGTCAGCCCGGTGCCGCCCATCAGGCGATCGAGGCCCAGTTTTGCGAGCAATTTGGAGAGCAAGGTGTCGAGCAGCTTGGCCACGACGAAACCCAACAGCAGCACAACCAGTGCGCCGAACAGGTTCGGAATGAAGTTAGCGACTTTGGTCCACAACGCAGTCATTGCAGTGACGAGGCTCTGAGTCCAGAGATCAAGTTCCATATTCAATCAGCCTTATCAGCAGTGCGAGCGGTAGTTTTACGAAGACGGGAAACCGGCGAGACATGCGCCGAGCCATTGTTCAGGGCAATCATCAGCGCGGGCAGCCAGCGGCCCAGCAGGCTGAACAGATCACCGGCGCCGACCTGGCGGTTGGCGGTTTTGAGTACGCGGCCCAGGCAGGCATCGTCGTCGCGGCTGGACGGTGAAGCGTTGAGCATGTCGCGCAAAGACTGTTCAAACGGATCGTGCATACGCACCTCTCGTGATGTCTGTGAAAGACGCGGGCAGATTTACTCGGGTCACATGCGCCATGTTCACACCCAGCGCAATCGACGGAACAACCACCACTGGCCGAATGCCAGGGCGAGCACCGTCAGACAGGCGATCAGGAAGCCATACGGGCTTTCGGCGAACGGAATACCGCCGACATTTATCCCGAGCAGACCGGTGATGAAACTCATCGGTAAAAAGATGCAGGTAATGATGCCGAAGCGATACATGGTGCGGTTCATGTGCACGCTCAGACGCCGGTCTTCGGCCTCCAGCACCAGCCCCACGCGCTCTCGGGTCAATTCGAGCTCTTCCAGATAACGGGTCAGGCTGTTGTTCAATTCGTTCCAGTAGTCGGCGTCGTCTTCGACGAACCACGGTAGTTTGATCCGCGTCAGCTGTCCGAAAATATCCCGCTGTGGGGCGAGAAAACGCTTCAGCCCGGCCGCTCTGCGACGGATGTGCAAAATCGCCCCATGCTCGGGTGTATACCGTTCGTCGGCGTCGAGCTTTTCTTCTTCCTCATCGACCACTTCCGACAGGCATGTGACCAGATCCTGCACTTTGTTGGTGAGGAACTGCGCCAGATACAGCATCAATTCCGAGGAAGTTCTTGGCCCTTTGCCCTCACCCAGCAGCGCCAGCAACTCATCCGTAGCGCGCAACGGACGCAAGCGCAGGGAAATCACTCGCTGAGCCGAGGCGAAAATCCGCACCGAGACCATGTCTTCCGGCTCGGCGCCGGGATTGAGATTGACCCCGCGCAGAAACAGCAACAGCTCGGAGTCGGGCAATGGCAACAGACGCGGGCGGGTATTCTCTTCCAGCAATAGATCGCAGGTGAATTCATTGAGCCCGCTGGATTTGCGCAGCCAGGTCTGGGTCTGCGGATGGCTGCGATCCCAGTGCAGCCACAGGCTTTCATGGGCCAGCAGCTGCAAATCGTCGAGCTCAGTCCGGGCTATCGAACGCGCACCGCCCTTGCCGTCCAGCACCAGGGCATGCACCAGCCCCCATTGCGCGTTTTCTTCCTCGAACATCCGCATCCCTTGTCGAAAAGCTTATTCAGGCATTTTCAGCGGGCTCGGCGAAACGATCACGCCGTTGTTGTCCGCATAAATGTACTGGCCTGGGTGGAACGTCACGCCGGCGAAAGTCACCGGGACGTTGAGGTCGCCAATGCCGCGCTTGTCGGTTTTCATCGGATGGCTGGCCAGCGCCTGCACGCCGAGATCGGTCTGGGCGATGACGTCGACGTCACGGATGCAACCGTAGATCACCAGCCCTTCCCAGCCATTCTGCGCAGCCTTGGCGGCGATCATGTCGCCCAGCAGGGCGCGGCGCAGCGAACCGCCGCCATCGACCACCAGCACTTTGCCTTTGCCGCTGAGTTCGGCCTGCTCCTTGACCAGCGAATTGTCTTCGAAGCATTTGATGGTCACGATTTCGCCGCCGAAGGAATCCCGGCCGCCGAAATTGCTGAACATCGGTTCCAGCACCTGCACCAGCTCCGGGTAGGCGTCGCACAGGTCAGGCGTAAGGTAATGTTCCATCGAAAAACTCCTGTAACAAGGAAGACGATCAAGGATGCCGCATTCTGATGAGACGAGTTCCGGCGGTCGCTGTTTACCTTAGTCCATGCCATGGTCGCTGACGCAACCTGAACAAACCCTGAAACGTAATAGCTAAACAGTCACGAAATATGACCAGAACCGCACAATGCGTCATATCTTAGCCGCAAGCCAGGCTGAACGGAACGCCCCTCACACTGCAGCGGCCAGATCGGTCGTCTGCGCCAGCAATGGCGTCTGCTGATCGTTCAACCAGCGCGCCACCAGCGGCCATACCTCAGTCTGCGCTGCTTTGCTCACCAACATCTCGACATGACCGAAATTATCCGAGAAGCCCTGCTCGCGGCCCAGATTGATGAACTGCTTGCGTTCAGAGCCGATCTGCTCGAACAGCTTGCGGCAGGCCCACGCCGGATCCTGATGATCACCCGCTGCCGTCACAGCCAACACCGGCACCTGCACCTCGGCAAGCCCGGCCCACCAATCCTTGTCCTTGTCGCCGAAGCGGCCGAACAAGCCGTACCAGCGCATGCTTTCGATGGCCAGGCCGATCGGCTCGTCTTCCGGGCCGCGTTTGAGGCGTGAGCCGGACAACTGCGCGAAACGCTTGAGAATAAAGCGCCCGCCCCACTCCACCGGTGGGATTTTCAACGGCCAGTAGGTGCGGCTGACCTGGGTGCCGAAAAACGCCGCCGAGGCCACGGCCGGTTCGCCAAGGTATTCGCCGCCGAGCGCTGCTGCCAGGGTGATGCCGCCCAGCGAATGGCCGATCCAGTGCGGGATCTGTCCGCTCTGCTCACGCACGAAAGCGGCAATCGCCGGCAGATCGTAGCGGGCGTAGTCGGCCACACGATTGCGCCGATAGTCTTCGTTGCGCTGAGACAGGCCGTGACCGCGCATTTCCGGGATCCACACGTCGAAGCCCAGCCGCGTCAGATACGCGCCGAGCCCGAGGCCTTTGGGGGAAAACCAGAAGCGCCGATTGGAAAAGCTGCCGTGCAACAGAATCACCGGCACGCCGCGTGGCGCCGTGTCATCGGCCATGCCCAAGCGGGTGACGGCGATCTCCACGGACCAGTCCGGGCTGTTGCCGGGTTTCAATCGATAGACGTCTTCGCTCAGATCGCCGCGCCGCTCGGCGCTGATCAGCGCGACAGGAAACAGGTTGCTGCTGCTTTGCATAATGCTCTTGCACAAAAAAGGGCGGCATCCGCTGGAGCCCGCCCTACTTAAATCTCAAGGCCCGCTCCCACATGGGGCGCGGGCCAATTACATACTGATCAAGCCTGGCCTTCGGCGAGGAAGAACCAGGTTTCCAGCACGGTGTCCGGGTTCAGCGACACGCTTTCGATGCCCTGTTCCATCAGCCACTTGGCCAGATCCGGGTGGTCCGAAGGACCCTGACCGCAGATGCCGATGTACTTGCCGGCCTTGTTGCAGGCCTGAATGGCGTTGGCCAACAGCTTCTTCACCGCCGGATTCCGCTCGTCGAACAGGTGCGCGATGATCCCCGAATCGCGGTCCAGACCCAAAGTCAGTTGGGTCAGGTCGTTGGAGCCGATCGAGAAGCCGTCGAAGAATTCGAGGAATTCCTCGGCCAGAATCGCGTTGGATGGCAGTTCGCACATCATGATCACGCGCAGACCGTTCTCGCCGCGCTTCAAGCCGTTCTCGGCGAGCAGATCGACCACCTGGCTGGCTTCGCCCAGAGTACGGACGAACGGCACCATGATTTCCACGTTGGTCAGGCCCATCTCGTTGCGCACGCGTTTCAGCGCGCGGCATTCGAGCTCGAAGCAATCGCGGAACGATTCGCTGATGTAACGCGAAGCACCACGGAAGCCCAGCATCGGGTTTTCTTCTTCCGGCTCATAGAGCTTGCCGCCGATCAGGTTGGCGTATTCGTTGGACTTGAAGTCCGACAGACGCACGATGACTTTTTTCGGCGTGAACGCTGCAGCCAGGGTGCTGATGCCTTCCACCAGTTTGTCGACGTAGAAGTCGACCGGGTCGCTGTAACCGGCAATACGCTTGTCGACGCTGTCCTTGATTTCCTGCGGCAGGCCGTCGTAGTTCAACAGCGCTTTCGGGTGCACGCCGATCATGCGGTTAATGATGAATTCCAGCCGCGCAAGACCAACGCCGGCGTTCGGCAATTGGGCGAAGTCGAAGGCGCGGTCCGGGTTGCCGACGTTCATCATGATCTTGAATGGCAGCTCCGGCATGGCGTCGACGGAGTTCTTCTTGATGTCGAAGCCCAGTTCGCCTTCGAAAATGTAGCCGGTGTCGCCTTCGGCGCAGGATACGGTCACGCCCTGGCCATCCTTCAGCAGCTGGGTGGCGTTGCCGCAACCGACCACTGCCGGGATGCCCAGCTCCCGGGCGATGATCGCCGCGTGGCAGGTACGCCCGCCACGGTTGGTGACGATGGCGCTGGCGCGCTTCATCACTGGTTCCCAGTCCGGGTCGGTCATGTCGGATACCAGAACGTCGCCCGGCTGGACTTTGTCCATCTCCGAGACGTCTTTGATGATGCGTACTTTGCCGGCGCCGATGCGCTGGCCGATCGCCCGACCTTCCACCAGCACGGTGCCGGTTTCCTTGAGCAGGTAACGTTCCATCACGTTGGCCTGGGTGCGGCTTTTCACGGTTTCCGGACGCGCCTGCACGATGTACAGCTTGCCGTCGTCACCGTCCTTGGCCCACTCGATGTCCATCGGGCAGCCGTAGTGCTTCTCGATGATCATCGCCTGCTTGGCCAGCTCGCTGACTTCGGCGTCGGTCAGGCAGAAACGCGCGCGCTCGGCCTTGTCGACATCGACGGTCTTGACCGAACGACCGGCCTTGGCCTCGTCGCCGTAGATCATCTTGATGGCTTTGCTGCCCAGGTTGCGGCGCAGGATGGCCGGACGACCGGCTTCCAGGGTGCCTTTGTGTACGTAGAACTCATCCGGGTTGACCGCGCCTTGTACGACGGTTTCGCCCAGGCCATAAGCGCCGGTGATGAACACCACGTCACGGAAACCCGATTCGGTATCGAGGGTGAACATTACGCCGGCGGTGCCGGTTTCCGAACGCACCATGCGCTGCACGCCAGCCGACAGGGCGACCAGTTTGTGGTCGAAGCCCTGGTGCACGCGGTAGGAAATCGCACGGTCGTTGAACAGCGAAGCGAACACCTCTTTGGCGGCGCGGATAACGTTTTCCACACCACGGATGTTCAGGAAGGTTTCCTGCTGACCGGCGAAGGACGCGTCCGGCAGGTCTTCGGCGGTGGCGGAAGAACGTACGGCCACGGCCACGTCAGGATTGCCGGCCGACAGCGCGGCGAACGCGGTGCGGATCTCGGTGTTGAGCTTTTCAGGGAATTCGGCGTCCATGATCCATTGACGGATCTGCGCACCGGTCTTGGCCAGGGCATTGACGTCGTCGACGTCGAGCGCGTCGAGGGCCTTGTGGATCTGATCGTTCAGGCCGCTCAGTTCGAGGAAGTCACGATAGGCCTGAGCCGTCGTGGCGAAGCCGCCGGGGACCGAAACACCGGCGCCTGCCAGGTTACTGATCATCTCGCCCAGGGATGCGTTCTTGCCCCCCACATGCTCAACATCGTGTTTGCCGAGCTTATCGAGGGAAACTACGTACTCTACCAAGGTGATCTCTCCACTAACTGTGTTGGAAAAGCTCAGAAACCGGCGGCCCGGGGGAGCCTTGGCCGGTTGTATGGCCTGGACCTGGAAAATAAGTGAGAATGCGGGCCAATGGCGGCCAGCAAATCGCGCCTATCATATCCAGAAATGCTCATCAGCTTAAGGCCCAAGGTGCAAATGAAACGATCTGCTTTCTTCATCTCCGATGGCACCGGCATTACCGCCGAAACCCTGGGTCAAAGCCTGCTGGCGCAGTTCGAAAACATTACCTTCAGCAAATTCACGCGGCCCTACATCGACAGCGTGGAAAAAGCGCGGGCCATGGTACAACAAATCAACAAAGCCGCTGAAACCGACGGCTTTCGCCCGATCATCTTCGACACCATCGTCAATCAGGACATCCGTGAGATTCTCGCAACGTCCAATGGTTTCATGATCGACATTTTCTCGACCTTCCTCGCGCCGCTCGAACAGGAGCTCACCGAGCATTCTTCCTACACCGTCGGCAAATCCCATTCGATCGGGCACAACTCCAATTACATGGAGCGCATCGAGGCGGTGAACTTCGCCCTCGACAACGATGACGGCGCGCGCACCCACTATTACGACAAAGCCGATCTGATACTAGTGGGCGTGTCGCGATGCGGCAAAACGCCGACGTGTCTGTATATGGCCATGCAGTTCGGCATCCGCGCGGCCAACTATCCGCTGACCGAAGACGACATGGAACGCCTGACCCTGCCGACCGCCCTGCGCGCCCATCAGCACAAGCTGTTCGGCCTGACCATCGACCCCGACCGCCTGACCGCGATCCGCAATGAGCGCAAGCCCAACAGCCGTTATTCGAGCTACGCCCAGTGCGAATTCGAAGTGCGCGAAGTGGAGAACCTGTTCCGCCGCGAGAACATTCCGCATATCAATTCCACGCATTTCTCGGTGGAAGAGATTTCGGCGAAGATTCTCGTGGAGAAAGGCGTTGAGCGGCGGTTCAAGTAGGTTTGCGGTGCCTGATCTGACGCTATCGCGGGCAAGCCCGCTCCCACAGGTTCTGAAGGCGTTCACAATTTCTGTGTTCATCACCATTCCCTGTGGGAGCGAGCTTGCTCGCGAAGAACGATAACGCGGTCTGTCAGAGCACAAACAGATCGATGAATCGATTCACCGCTGTGGCTTCCAGCCGCGCCTGATCCTCGCACAGCGCAAATATCTCAGCGCAACGCTGCCCGGCAAACCGCGTGGCCAGGTTGGCCTTGAACTTGTCCTCCAGCAACGGAATGCCTTCGGCGCGGCGGCGGCGATGGCCGATCGGGTACTCCACCACGACGTTGTCGGTGCTGCTGCCGTCCTTGAAAAACACCTGCACGGCATTGGCAATCGAGCGTTTGTCAGGCTCAAGGTATTCGCGGGTGAAGCGCGGTTCTTCGACAATCACCATTTTTTCTCGCAGCACATCGATGATCGGATGCGCCTTGTGGAAGTCGTCTTCGTAGTGCTCAGCCACCAGATTGCCGAATGCCAGCGGCACGGCGGTCATGTATTGCAGGCAGTGGTCGCGGTCGGCGGCATTGGCCAGCGGGCCGACCTTGGAAATGATGCGGATCGCCGATTCATGGGTGGTGATGACGATGCGGTCGATCTCATGCAGGCGATTGCGAACCAGCGGATGCAAGGTCACCGCCGCCTCGCACGCCGTCTGCGCATGGAATTCGGCGGGGAAACTGATCTTGAACAGCACGTTTTCCATCACGTAACTGCCGAACGGCCGGGAAAAGCTGAAAGCGCGCTTGTCCTCGGGCTTGAGCGCCAGATCATTGTTGGTGTGGCTGAACGAAACGTCATAGAAGCCCCACTGCTTCGCGCTCAAAACGCCGGGAATGCCCATCTCACCGCGCATGGCGATGTCGGCCAGGCGCACGCCGCGACTCGCCGCATCCCCCGCCGCCCAGGATTTGCGTGAGCCGGCGTTTGGCGCATGGCGATAGGTGCGCAGCGCCTGACCGTCGGCGAAGGCGTGGGACAGCGCCGACAGCAGCTGCTCGCGATTGGCGCCCATCAGTCGGGCGCTGACGGCGGTCGAGGCGACTTTCACCAGAATGACGTGATCCAGTCCTACCCGGTTAAAGGAGTTTTCCAGAGCGATCACGCCTTGAATCTCGTGGGCAATGATCATTGCTTCCAGCACATCGCGAACCGTCAGCGGCGCCTCACCGTTGGCGATGCGTTTCTGTGACAGGTGATCAGCAACGGCGAGGATGGCACCGAGGTTGTCCGATGGATGGCCCCATTCGGCGGCAAGCCAGGTGTCGTTGTAGTCCAGCCAGCGGACTATGCAGCCGATGTCCCAGGCGGCTTTGACCGGATCGAGGCGATAAGGGGTACTTGGCACTCGTGCACCGAACGGTACAACCGTGCCTTCGACAATCGGGCCGAGGTGCTTCGTGCATTCGGGGAAACGCAGGGCCAGCAGACCACAGCCCAGCGTGTCGATCAGGCAATTGCGCGCGGTGTTCAGCGCCTCGGCGGATTCGGGCTTGAAGGTGAGGACGTAGTCGGCGATGTCCTGCAGGACTGCGTCGTAATCGGGGCGGTTGTTCAGGTCGACGTTGGCGCTCACGGTGGTTCTCCTGTTCGGGGAAATGAGTGGTTGGGTCTTCCTCAAGGGCTTGGCTGGTTTATGGTTCGTGGTGTCTGGTTTCTTTGTGTTGTGTCAGAGGGTAGCCCCTCACCCTAGCCCTCTCCCGAGGGAGAGGGGACCGATTGGGGGATGCCGTGGAGGTTCACCGACCTGAAAGTCCATCGCTGAATCCATAATCGTCTCGATCTCTCAGGTCGATGTACCTCGCAAGACACCTCGGTCAGCCCCCTCTCCCTCAGGGAGAGGGCTGGGGTGAGGGTAAAATGTCGAGTCAGAACGAGTCAGCAGGCACGCGGACGTAACCTTCCATGAGCACCCGCGCACTGCGGCTCATGATGGCTTTCTTCACCACCCATTCGCCGTTCTCCAGCGTCGCCTCAGCGCCCACGCGCAAAGTCCCGGACGGATGGCCGAAACGCACGGCATTGCGTTCAACGCCACCAGCAGCAAGATTGACCAACGTGCCGGAAATCGCCGCCGCCGTGCCGATCGCCACTGCCGCCGTGCCCATCATTGCGTGGTGCAGTTTGCCCATCGACAACGCGCGCACCAGCAGATCGACGTCACCAGCGGCAATCGCTTTTCCACTCGACGCTACGTAATCCGCAGGCTTGGCGACGAATGCGACTTTCGGCGTGTGCTGACGCTTGGCGGCTTCTTCCAGATTGGCGATCAGGCCCATGCGCAACGCACCGTAAGCACGAATCGTCTCGAACATCAGCAGCGCTTTTGGATCGCCGTTGATCGCGCCTTGCAGTTCGGTGCCGGTGTAACCGATGTCTTCGGCGTTGACGAATATCGTCGGGATCCCGGCGTTGATCATGGTCGCCTTGAACGTGCCGACACCCGGAACCTCGAGCTCATCGACCAGATTGCCGGTGGGGAACATCGAGCCACCGCCGCCCTCTTCTTCCGCCGCCGGATCCATGAATTCGACCTGCACTTCGGCCGCCGGAAAGGTCACGCCGTCGAGTTCGAAATCACCGGTCTCCTGCACTTCGCCGTTGGTGATCGGCACGTGGGCGATGATGGTCTTGCCGATGTTGGCCTGCCACACGCGCACCACCGCCACACCGTTGTGCGGAATGCGGCTGGCGTCGACCAGACCGTTGCTGATGGCGAACGAACCGACCGCCGCCGAGAGATTGCCGCAGTTGCCGCTCCAGTCGACGAACGGCTTGTCGATCGACACCTGGCCGAACAGGTAATCGACGTCGTGATCGGCGCGGGTGCTTTTCGACAGGATCACGGTTTTGCTGGTGCTCGACGTCGCGCCGCCCATGCCGTCGATCTGCTTGTCGTAGGGATCGGGGCTGCCGATCACTCGCAGCAACAAAGCGTCGCGCGCCGGGCCTGGAACCTGCGCTGCTTCGGGCAGATCCTTGAGGCTGAAGAACACGCCTTTGCTGGTGCCGCCGCGCATGTAGGTGGCAGCGATTCTGATTTGTGGTGCGTGAGCCATGGTGCTCCTTACCGAAGGCATGGGACTTGAAATCCCATGCCCACACGTTGATTTAAACGGCTACCGCCGATCCTTCGAGGAAATCCTGTGCGAAGCGCTGCAACACGCCGCCGGCCTCGTAGATCGACACTTCTTCAGCGGTATCGAGACGGCAGGTCACCGGCACTTCGACGCGCTCGCCGTTCTTGCGATTGATCACCAGCGTCAGATCCGCGCGGGGTTTGCGTTCGCCGATCACGTCGTAGGTTTCGCTGCCGTCGATGGCCAGGGTGTGGCGGTTGGTGCCGGGTTTGAATTCCAGCGGCAACACGCCCATGCCCACCAGGTTGGTGCGGTGAATGCGCTCGAAACCTTCAGCGGCAATCGCCTCGACGCCGGCCAGGCGCACGCCTTTCGCCGCCCAGTCGCGGGACGAACCCTGACCGTAGTCAGCGCCAGCGATGATGATCAGCGGCTGCTTGCGCTGCATGTAGGTTTCGATGGCTTCCCACATGCGCATGACCTGGCCTTCCGGCTCGACACGCGCCAGCGAACCCTGTTTGACCTTGCCGTTTTCCACGACCATTTCGTTGAACAGTTTCGGGTTGGCGAACGTCGCGCGCTGTGCCGTCAGGTGGTCGCCACGGTGGGTGGCGTAGGAGTTGAAGTCCTCTTCCGGCAGGCCCATTTTCGCCAGGTATTCGCCGGCGGCGCTGTCGAGCATGATCGCGTTCGATGGCGACAGGTGATCAGTGGTGATGTTGTCCGGCAGCACCGCCAGCGGGCGCATGCCCTTCAGCGGACGGGCGCCGGCCAGCGCGCCTTCCCAGTACGGCGGACGGCGGATGTAGGTGCTCATCTCGCGCCAGTCGTACAGCGGCGCGACTTTCGGGCCGGTGTCTTCGTGCACGGCGAACATCGGGATATAGACCTGACGGAACTGCTCAGGCTTGACCGACGACTTCACCACCGCATCGATTTCTTGATCGCTCGGCCAGATGTCTTTCAAGCGAATTTCCTTGCCATCGACCACGCCCAGCACGTCTTTCTCGATATCGAAGCGGATGGTCCCGGCGATCGCGTAAGCAACCACCAGCGGCGGCGAGGCGAGGAATGCCTGTTTGGCGTACGGGTGAATGCGGCCGTCGAAGTTGCGGTTGCCGGAAAGCACAGCGGTCGCGTACAGATCGCGGTCGATGATCTCTTGCTGGATCAGCGGATCGAGGGCGCCGGACATGCCGTTGCAAGTGGTACAGGCAAACGCCACAACGCCGAAACCGAGCTGTTCAAGTTCAGTGGTCAGCCCCGCTTCATCGAGGTACAGCGCCACGGTTTTCGAGCCCGGCGCCAGCGAAGATTTGACCCACGGCTTGCGCGTCAGGCCGAGCTTGTTGGCATTGCGCGCCAACAGGCCAGCGGCGATGACGTTGCGCGGGTTGCTGGTGTTGGTGCAACTGGTGATGGCGGCGATGATCACCGCGCCATCGGGCATTTGCCCCGGTACGTCATCCCACTGGCCGGAGATGCCTTTGGCCGCCAGATCCGATACCGCAACGCGGGCGTGCGGGTTGCTCGGGCCGGCCATGTTGCGCACCACCGAGGACAAATCGAAGGTCAGGCCGCGCTCGTATTGCGCGCCTTTCAAGCTGTCAGCCCACAGGCCGGTGAGTTTGGCGTACTGCTCGACCAATTGAACCTGCTGGTCTTCACGACCGGTCAGTTTCAGGTAATCGATGGTCTGCTGATCGATGTAGAACATCGCCGCCGTGGCGCCGTATTCCGGGGCCATGTTGGAAATTGTGGCGCGGTCGCCGAGGGTCAGCGCTGCTGCACCTTCACCGAAGAACTCCAGCCACGCGCCAACGACTTTCTGCTTGCGCAGGTATTCGGTCAGGGCCAGGACCATGTCGGTGGCGGTGATGCCCGGTTGCAGCTTGCCGGTCAGTTCGACGCCAACGCTTTCCGGCAGGCGCATCCACGACGCGCGGCCGAGCATCACGCTCTCGGCTTCGAGGCCGCCAACGCCGATCGCGATCACACCGAGCGCATCGACGTGCGGCGTGTGGCTGTCGGTGCCGACGCAGGTGTCGGGGAACGCCACGCCTTCGCGCACCTGAATCACCGGGGACATTTTCTCCAGGTTGATCTGGTGCATGATGCCGTTGCCCGGCGGGATCACATCGACGTTCTTGAAGGCCTTTTTGGTCCAGTTGATGAAGTGGAAACGGTCTTCGTTGCGGCGATCTTCGATGGCGCGGTTCTTCTCGAAGGCCTGGGCATCGAAACCGCCCGCCTCGACGGCCAGCGAGTGGTCGACGATCAGTTGCGTCGGCACCACCGGGTTGACCTGCGCCGGGTCGCCGCCCTGCAAAGCGATGGCATCGCGCAGGCCAGCGAGGTCGACCAGCGCGGTCTGGCCGAGGATGTCATGGCAGACCACCCGCGCCGGGAACCACGGGAAATCGAGATCGCGTTTGCGTTCGATCAGTTGCTCGAGGGAATCGGTGAGCGTGGCCGGGTCGCAGCGACGCACGAGGTTTTCCGCGAGCACGCGGGAAGTGTACGGCAGGGTGTCGTAGCTGCCAGGCGCAATCGCCTCGACCGCCGCGCGGGTGTCGAAGTAATCCAGCGGCGTGCCGGGCAGGTTCTTGCGGAATTCTGTGTTCATCGGGTCAGGACTCGGGTCACGGTAATTTCAAAGGGTGAGGCCAGACACCTGAGTTGCACACCGTCCACTGTGGGAGCGAGCCTGCTCGCGAAAGCGATAGATCAGTCGACATCCTTGTTGGATGCCAGTCCGTCTTCGCGAGCAGGCTCGCTCCCACAGGGTCTAGCGGGGTTCTCTGGTTCCGGGTCAGCTCACCATTCAGCGACGTTCGATTGGCACGAACTTGCGCTGTTCGACGCCGGTGTATTCGGCGCTTGGGCGGATGATGCGGTTGTTGGCGCGTTGTTCGAACACGTGCGCGGCCCAGCCGGTCAGGCGCGAGCAGACGAAGATCGGCGTGAACAGCTTGGTCGGGATGCCCATGAAGTGGTACGCCGAGGCATGGTAGAAGTCGGCATTCGGGAACAGTTTCTTCTGCTCCCACATGGTCTTGTCGATGGCCTCGGAAACCGGGAACAGCACCTTGTCGCCGACCTCGTCCGCGAGTTTTTTCGCCCAGCCCTTGATCACCTCGTTGCGCGGGTCGCTGTCCTTATAGATCGCGTGGCCGAAGCCCATGATCTTGTCCTTGCGCTCGAGCATGCCGAGGGTGCCTTTGATCGCCTCTTCCGGCGACGAGAAGCGCTCGATCATTTCCATCGCCGCTTCGTTGGCGCCACCGTGCAACGGGCCACGCAGCGAACCGATCGCCGCCGTCACGCACGAGTACAGATCCGACAAAGTCGAGGCGCAAACCCGTGCGGTGAATGTTGAGGCATTGAATTCGTGTTCGGCGTAGAGGATCAGCGACACGTTCATCACTTTGACGTGCAGTTCGCTTGGCTTCTTGTCGTGCAGCAGGTGCAGGAAGTGGCCGCCGATGGTTGGCTCGTCGCTGACGCAGTCAATGCGCTTACCGTCGTGGCTGAAGCGATACCAGTAGCACATGATCGCCGGGAACGCGGCGAGCAGACGGTCGGTCTTGTCGCGCTGTTCGGAGAAGTCTTTCTCCGGTTCGATGTTGCCGAGGAATGAGCAACCGGTGCGCATGACGTCCATCGGGTGGGCGTCGGCGGGAATTCGTTCGAGCACTTCTTTCAAAGCTTGCGGCAGGTCGCGCAGCTTGCTCAGTTTGCTTTGATAGTCGGCCAGTTGCGCTGTTGTCGGCAGTTCGCCGTACAGCAGCAGATAGGCGACTTCTTCAAATTGCGCGTCGGCGGCCAGTTCACGCACGTCGTAGCCGCGATAGGTCAGCCCGGCTCCGGCCTGGCCCACGGTGGACAATGCGGTTTGCCCGGCAACCTGGCCACGGAGCCCGGCGCCACTGAGTACTTTTGCTTCGGCCATTG
>NZ_RCOC01000059.1:84488-99968 GCF_004307515.1 Pseudomonas sp. Sample_14
GTCTGCATGGTGTCGATGACATTCTGTTGCGTGCCATCGCGGCGGATCGCGGTGTAGACGTTTTCCGCTGCCTTGTTCATCGCGCGGAACGCCGACAGCGGGTAAAGCACCAGCGAGACGTCAGCGCCGGCCAGTTGTTCGGTGGTGTACAGCGGCGTTGCGCCGAACTCGGTGATGTTGGCCAGGATCGGTGCTTTCACACGGTTGGCAAACAGCTTGTACATGTCCAGTTCGGTAATCGCTTCCGGGAAGATCATGTCGGCGCCCGCCTCGATGCACGCTGCCGCGCGATCAAGTGCCGATTCCAGACCTTCCACTGCCAGTGCGTCGGTACGCGCCATGATCACGAAGCTGTCATCGGTACGGGCATCGACGGCGGCTTTGATGCGATCGACCATTTCCTGCTGGCTGACGATTTCTTTATTGGGGCGATGGCCGCAGCGCTTGGCGCCAACCTGGTCCTCGATGTGAATCGCCGCCGCGCCGAACTTGATCATCGACTTGACCGTGCGCGCGACGTTGAAGGCCGACGAGCCAAAACCGGTGTCAACATCCACCAGTAGCGGCAGGTCGCAGACATCGGTGATCCGCCGCACGTCGGTCAGCACGTCGTCCAGCCCGGTGATGCCCAGGTCCGGCACGCCCAGCGAGCCTGCGGCCACGCCGCCGCCGGACAGGTAGATCGCCTTGAAACCGGCGCGCTTGGCCAGCAGCGCGTGGTTGGCGTTGATCGCGCCGACCACTTGCAAAGGATGCTCGCTGGCGACCGCATCGCGGAAGCGCTGGCCCGGCGTGTTCAGGTTGGAAGTCATGCATCACCTCGTTCAGTGGCTGTCTTGTTGTGGGCGCCGTCCTCGTAGTGACGGGCGATGTTGCGTTTCGAGGCGCCGATGTGGCGGCGCATCAACAATTCCGCGAGCTCGCCGTCACGGTCGGCGATGGCATCGAGAATGCGGTGGTGTTCGGCGAAGGCCTGGTGCGGGCGGTTCGGCGTGGTGGAAAACTGGATGCGGTACATGCGCACCAGTTGATACAGCTCGCCGCAGAGCATCTGCGTCAGCGTGCGATTGCCGCTACCCTGGATGATCCGGTAATGAAAGTCGAAGTCGCCTTCCTGCTGGTAGTAACCGACGCCGGCCTGAAACGCCGCATCGCGCTCGTGGGTTTCCAGCACCCGGCGCAGTTCGTCGATCTCCTCGACGCTCATGCGCTCGGCAGCGAGGCGGCAGGCCATGCCTTCGAGGGATTCACGGATTTCGTAGAGTTCGATCAATTCGGCATGGCTGAGCGAGACCACCCGCGCACCGACGTGCGGCACGCGCACCAGCAAGCGCTGGCCTTCCAGACGATGGATCGCCTCACGCAGCGGACCCCGACTGATGCCATAGGTGCGCGCCAGCTCCGGTTCGGAGATCTTGCTGCCCGGGGCGATTTCGCCTTTGACGATAGCCGCCTGAATGCGCCGGAAGACGTTTTCCGACAGCGTCTCGGAATCGTCGCCGCTGATGACCGGGGGATCGAGTTGATCCAGCATGATTGTCGACACCTTTAAATCCAATGCGGCAAAAACTAGCCAATAAGACCGCATCAGTCAAAGGATAAATAGGTATTGTCGACAATCGTCTAATAACCGCAGCCAATCGATCATCTATTAATGTTGGAGCGAGCTTGCTCGCGAAGGCGGCACATCAGCCGGCTTCTACATCGAATGACACAGCGCTTTCGCGAGCAGGCTCGCTCCCACAAGAGTGGCATCCCTTGCAGCTCATGGGTCGGCGCAAGCGCTGGCGCCATAAAACCACCGTGCTAGAATGCCGCCCGCATTTGCGGGTCTTTAGTACGGCTTGCCATAAAAAGCTGCCAGGCACACGCGGGGGCTTGCGCACGGTTGCGCGGGCACCTGAACCGATAACGGAACGCTGCGCACCAGGATTTATGAGACTCAAGCCTTTCCCCACCTTTTTTGCTCTGTTTTGCCTGCCCGGCCTCGCCGCCGCGGGGGAAAAAACCGTGTACGGCCTCAACGAATACGCTTCGCTTGACGGCATCAATCTCGAAGTTGCGGCCAAACTCGATACCGGGGCGAAAACCGCCTCGCTGAGTGCCCGCGACATCAAACGCTTCAAACGCAACGGTGAATCCTGGGTACGTTTCTACCTGGCCATCGACACCGCGCATTCGCACCCCATCGAACGGCCGCTGGCGCGGGTCAGCAAGATCAAGCGCCGCGCCGGCGACTACGATCCGGAAGAAGGCAAGCAGTACACCGCCCGTCCGGTTATCGAGCTGGATATCTGCATGGGTTCGGCATTGCGCAGCATCGAAGTGAACCTCACCGACCGAAGTGCGTTCCAATACCCGCTTTTGATCGGCTCCGAGGCGCTGAAACGCTTCGACGCGCTGGTCGACCCCAGTCTTAAATACGCTGCCGGCAAACCTGCCTGCACCATCGCCGCTCACACCGCCGAGTAATTTCCATGCGTTCTCTAACCTTCCACCTGAAAATCCTGATCGCCGTGCTGGTGCTGCTGGGCGTTTCGGTTACGGCCTATCAGATTTTCGTGCTCGGCATCCCGGTGACCGAAGACGCCACCGACGACCTGTGGAACATCGACGCCAAGGTCGAGTTCGTCGCCAGCACCAAGGATCCGGTGAAGATCCAGATGTTCGTGCCGCCGTTGAGCCGCGATTACGTGAGCCTCAACGAAAGCTTCATCTCCAATAACTACGGCGTCGCGGTCAACCGCATCGACGGCAACCGCAAGGTGACCTGGTCGGCCCGTCGCGCCAAGGGCAACCAGACCTTGTATTACCGTCTGGTGCTGACCAAGCGCTACACCGCGGAAAAATCCAAGGTCAAAGGCCCGACCTTCCGTGACAGCATGGTCATCGAAGGCCCGGAAAAAATCGCCGCCGAAGCCCTGCTCGCGCCGATCCGCCAACATTCGGCCGACGTCGAAACCTTCATTGGCGAGGCGATCAAGCGCGTCAACAACGTCAACGACGACAACGTCAAATTGCTGCTGGCCGGCGATCCGTCGACTTCGCACAAAGCCAAGATCGTCGAACTGCTGCTGTCGATTGCCCACGTTCCGGTAGAAAAAGTCCACACCATCCGCCTCGTCGCCGATCAGCCACAAACACCCGAACTGTGGCTGCGCAGCTTCAACGGCAACGACTGGCTGTACTTCAATCCGGAAACCGGTGAGCAAGGCCTGCCGACCGACCGCCTGCTGTGGTGGACCGGCGATGAAAACCTGATCACCGTCGACGGCGGCAAGAAAGCCAACGTGACCTTCAGCCTGAACAACAGCGAGATGAACGCGATTCGTCTGGCCAAGCTGACCGACGAAAACACTGACGCCAATTTCCTCGATTACTCGCTGTACGGCTTGCCGCTGCAGACCCAGCAGACCTTCATGATCATGGTGATGATCCCGATCGGCGTGCTGGTGATCCTGATCCTGCGCAACCTCGTCGGCCTGCAGACCCTGGGCACATTCACCCCGGTGCTGATCGCCCTCGCCTTCCGCGAAACGCAACTGGGCTTCGGCATTCTGCTGTTCACGGTGATCACCGCGCTGGGCCTGTCGCTGCGCTCGTATCTCGAACATCTGAAGCTGCAAATGCTGCCGCGCCTGTCGGTGGTGCTGACGTTCGTGGTGGTGTTGATTGCGGCGATCAGTCTGTTCAGCCACAAACTGGGGCTTGAGCGTGGCTTGTCGGTGGCGCTGTTCCCGATGGTGATTCTGACCATGACCATCGAGCGTCTGTCGATTACCTGGGAAGAACGCGGCGCCAACCATGCGCTGAAAGTCGCCATCGGCACGCTGTTCGCCGCCTCCCTGGCGCACCTGATCATGACCGTGCCGGAGCTGGTGTACTTCGTGTTTACCTTCCCGGCGATCCTGCTGATTCTGGTCGGTTTCATGCTGGCGATGGGTCGCTATCGCGGCTACCGCCTGACCGAACTGGTGCGTTTCAAGGCCTTCCTGAAGAAGGCTGACGCCTGATGTTCGGTTTCTGGAAGACCTGGAAGGCCCTCGAGGCGCGCGGCATCATGGGCATCAACCGCCGAAACGCGGACTACGTGCTCAAGTACAACAAGCGCAGCCTGTACCCGATCGTCGATGACAAGATCCTCACCAAGGAACGCGCCATCGCCGCCGGCATTCACGTGCCGGAGCTGTACGGGGTGATCTCCACCGAGAAGGAAATCGACAAGCTCGACGAGATCATCGGCGGGCGCAGCGACTTCGTGATCAAACCGGCGCAGGGCGCGGGTGGCGACGGCATCATCGTCATCGCCGACCGCTTCGAAGGCCGTTATCGCACGGTGTCGGGCAAGATCCTCGCCCACGAAGAGCTCGAACATCACATCTCCAGCATCCTCACCGGCCTGTACTCGCTGGGCGGCCACCGCGACCGCGCACTGATCGAATACCGTGTGACCCCGGACCAGATCTTCAAGAGCATCAGCTACGAAGGCGTGCCGGACATCCGCATCATCGTGCTGATGGGTTACCCGGTGATGGCGATGTTGCGTCTGCCGACCCGCCAGTCCGGCGGCAAGGCCAACCTGCACCAGGGCGCCATTGGCGTTGGTGTGGATCTGGCCACCGGTTTGACCCTGCGCGGCACCTGGCTGAACAACATCATCACCAAACACCCCGACACCACCAACGCGGTGGATGGCGTGCAACTGCCCTATTGGGACGGTTTCATGAAACTCGCCGCCGGCTGCTATGAGCTGTGCGGGCTGGGTTATATCGGTGTGGACATGGTGCTCGATCAGGAAAAAGGCCCGCTGATTCTCGAACTGAATGCGCGGCCGGGGCTGAACATTCAGATCGCCAACGATTGCGGCCTGACCTTGCGCACTCACGCGGTTGAAGCGCGGCTGGAAGAGCTGAAGGCGCGGGGCGTTAAGGAATCGGTAGAAGAGCGGGTGGCGTTTACTCAGGAGATGTTTGGGCATATTCCTGCGGTCGAGGGCTAAAAGCTGAAAAGCCCCTCACCCTAGCCCTCTCCCGGAGGGAGAGGGGACTGACCGTGGTGGATGCGAGAGCTGCGCCGACCTGAAATACCCGGTCGAACTCCGGCCTTGAAAAGCATGAAGATCGGCTCCCTTTCCCCCTCGCCCCCTTGGGGGAGAGGGCTGGGGTGAGGGGGAGGCTTTTGACTTTGATCTGGCAGCGCAGAGGACTACAATCCCCACCCCGCCTCAACGGCCGATCTGCCCCGCCCATGTTGACCTGCTCCGTACACCCACTGCCCTACCGCGCCAATCCGGCCGACTATTTCGCGGCCATTCGCAACGCACCCGGCGCCGTGCTGCTCGACAGCGGCCGGCCGAGCGCTGAACGCGGCCGTTATGACTTGCTCAGCGCCTGGCCGCTGGAACAACTGGCGGTGTTGCCGGACGAGAGCGGCGCGTATTTCCTCCAGCGCCTGCGTGACCACCTCAGCCGCTTGGGCGAAGCTCAGTTGCCTGCCGGGTATGAATTACCATTCGCCGGCGGGCTGATCGGCTATCTGAGCTACGACTTCGGCCGGCATCTGGAGAACCTGCCGAGTCAGGCGCTGGATGACCTGCAACTGCCCGATGCGCGTTTTGGCCTGTACGACTGGGCGCTGATCAGCGATCACCACGGGCAAACCAGCCAATTGGTCTTTCATCCATCGCTTGTCGACAGTGAACGGCAGCGATTGGTCGCGCTGTTCACTCAGCCTCAAGTTGACGCGCTGGCGCCTTTCAAACTGAACGCCCCGATGGCCGCTGATCTCTCGGCCGACGATTACCGTCAGGCCTTCGAACGCATTCAGGACTACATCCAGGCTGGCGACTGCTATCAGGTCAACTTCGCGCAACGCTTTCGTGCTGAATGCCAGGGCGATCCGTGGCTGGCTTACTGCGCTTTACGTCAGGCCTGCCCGACGCCGTTCTCCGGGTTCCAGAGCCTGCCCGACGGCGGCGCGGTGCTGAGCCTGTCACCGGAACGTTTCGTCAGAGTCAGCCAGCGCCAAGTCGAAACCCGTCCGATCAAGGGCACCCGCCCCCGTGGCGTCACCCCAGCCGAGGACGCCGCCAACGCCGCCGAACTGCTGGCCAGCCCCAAGGATCGCGCGGAAAACCTGATGATCGTCGACCTGCTGCGCAACGACCTCGGGCGCACCTGCCGCATCGGCTCGGTGCGGGTGCCGGAGTTGTTCAGTCTGGAGAGCTATCCGAACGTGCATCACCTGGTCAGCAGCGTGACCGGTGAACTGGCGACGGATCGTGATGCGCTGGACCTGATCGCCGGCAGTTTCCCCGGCGGCTCGATCACCGGCGCACCGAAGATTCGGGCGATGCAGATCATCGACGAGCTGGAACCGACCCGGCGCGGTCTGTATTGCGGCTCGTTGCTGTATCTGGACGTGCGCGGCGAGATGGACAGCTCCATCGCCATCCGCAGTCTGCTGGTCAAGGATGGTCAGGTGTGCTGCTGGGGCGGCGGCGGGATCGTCGCTGATTCGGACTGGCAGGCGGAGTATCAGGAGTCGATGACCAAAGTGCGGATCCTGCTCGATACCCTGCAGAACCTCTGAAGCATCGCGAGCAGCCTCCCACACCGATCGTTCCCACGCTCCTGCGTGGGAATGCAGCCCGGGACGCTCGGCGTCCCTTTCAGAAGCCGAACGCGGAGCGTCCGATGAGGCATTCCCACGCAGAGCGTGGGAACGATCATCGTGTGGGAGCGAGCCTGCTCGCGAAGACGCCCTTCCAGACGTCTACAAACTCAACTCTCTATTAGAGGCCTTGAGAAATTCCTGCTTGAGCTCTTCAAACGTATGCACCGCCGGGAACTGCGGAAACTCGCGAATCACGTTGTCCGGCGCGTGAAACAGAATCCCCGCATCCGCCTCGCCGAGCATGGTCGTGTCGTTGTACGAATCACCCGCCGCGATCACCCGGTAGTACAGGCTCTTGAACGCCAGCACCGACTGACGCTTGGGATCTTTCTGGCGCAGTTGATAGCCAGTCACCCGACCGCTTTCGTCAGTGATCAAGCGGTGGCAAAGCAGAGTCGGGAAGCCCAGCTGGCGCATCAGTGGCTGTGAAAACTCATAAAAGGTATCCGAGAGAATCACCACCTGGAAACGCTCGCGCAGCCAGTTGACGAACTCCACCGCACCGTCCAGCGGTTTCAGCGTGGCGATGACTTCCTGAATATCCGAGAGTTTGAGGCCGTGCTCATCGAGGATGCGCAAACGCTGCTTCATCAATACGTCGTAATCGGGAATGTCCCGGGTGGTGGCCTTGAGGGAGTCGATTCCGGTTTTTTCGGCGAAGGCGATCCAGATTTCCGGTACCAGTACCCCTTCAAGATCCAGGCAAGCAATTTCCACAAGACACTCCCGTTTGTAGTGATTATTTGAGTCAAGCGAGGCCGAACTCTAGCGTTTGCACCCGAGGCGCGCAACGCAGAGGACGCCCCGGGCGCGGCAGCTTTTTGTTACCATCGGCCCCCTATAGAGCGCCCGAGCGCCATTGACCTGTAGGAAGCCGCCCTGATGAGCCCATCGTTCGACGTCGTGGAACTCGCCACGACCTATGCCAACAAATCCGCCCAGGACATCCTCAAGCTCGCCTTCGCCGAGTTCGGCGATGACTTGTGGATATCCTTCAGCGGCGCCGAGGACGTGGTGCTGGTGGACATGGCGTGGAAGCTGAACAAGAACGTCAAAGTGTTCAGCCTCGACACCGGCCGCCTGCACCCGGAGACCTACCGTTTCATCGAGCAGGTGCGCGAGCATTACCAGATCGATATTGAAATTGTCTCGCCGGACTACACGAAACTCGAACCGTTCGTGAAGGAAAAAGGCCTGTTCAGTTTCTACAAGGACGGCCACGGCGAATGCTGCGGCATCCGCAAGATCGAACCGCTGCGGCGCAAGCTGTCCGACGTTAAAGCCTGGGCCACCGGCCAGCGCCGCGATCAGAGCCCGGGCACCCGCAGCGCTGTGGCGGTGCTGGAAATCGACACAGCTTTCTCGACACCGGAACGCACCCTGTACAAGTTCAACCCGCTGGCGCAGATGACCAGCGAGGAGATCTGGGGTTACATCCGCATGCTTGAGCTGCCGTACAACAGCCTGCACGAGCGCGGCTTCATCAGCATCGGCTGCGAACCCTGCACCCGCCCGGTGCTGCCGAACCAGCACGAGCGCGAAGGCCGCTGGTGGTGGGAAGAAGCCACGCAGAAAGAATGCGGCTTGCACGCGGGGAATATCATCAGCAAGAGCAAGGTTTGATCATTTGCTGAAATGAGTTCCCCTGTGGGAGCGAGCCTGCTCGCGAAAGCGCCGTTCCAGTCAACGTTTCAGTTGCCTGATCCACCGCATTCGCGAGCAGGTTCGCTCCCACATTGATAGGTGCCAGGCACACAAAAGGTGTACACAAGGTTGTCACCATCGGTGCCATTTATGGGTGCACTTTCAGTTCTGACGCCCTGAAAAGTTACACACTCCAGCAGAATCCCCACCTGCTTGCCCCTCTGCAAACTCCCTCCCCTGAAAAAAATTCCTGTCCAATCGATCAATTTATATCGCCTGTTTTTCAGCCACTTATGCCGCATTGATAACTATTCGAAATGAGCCCTGCCGCTTATAGATTGGCAACTGGCACAAATCTGGCTTTATCGCATACATGTTTTGTATACAAAACTGCAAAACATGCACACTTTCGATCCGCAAGCCTGAAGCGCCCTATCCCGTACAGGCTGCAGATGCCCCGTAACCAGTGATGTTTTCACCGCCGCGACGAAGATTTGTCGAGCCTGAGCGCTCATGCACAGTCATCGCGGGAGTGAACGTCAGGAGCCTGCCGGAATGCGTACAAGTCTTTCGAATAACATCGCGCTGAATCTGCCCTCCTCCACGCTCGATCAACCGTTGCCCGATGACGGACTGAGCGATCCGCTGCAACTGAGCCCGCGTCTGCACAACAGCGATCTGGCGCCGACCAAAGCCGAAGGCCGGCGCTGGGGCCAGTACAGCATCTTCGCCCTGTGGACGAATGATGTGCACAACATCGCCAACTACTCGTTCGCCATCGGCCTGTATGCGTTGGGCCTGGGCGGCTGGCAGATTCTGCTGTCGCTGGGGATCGGCGCGGCGCTGGTGTACTTCTTCATGAACCTGTCCGGGTACATGGGGCAGAAAACCGGGGTGCCGTTTCCGGTGATCAGCCGGATCAGTTTCGGCATTCACGGTGCGCAAATTCCTGCATTGATCAGGGCGGTTATCGCCATCGCCTGGTTCGGTATTCAGACGTATCTCGCCTCAGTGGTATTCCGCGTCTTGCTGACTGCCGTGCATCCGGGCTTCGCTGAATACGATCACAACTCGATTCTCGGCCTGTCGACTCTGGGCTGGGTGTGCTTCGTTGCCATCTGGCTGGTGCAACTGGCGATCCTTGCCTACGGCATGGAGATGGTGCGCCGTTACGAGGCATTTGCCGGGCCGGTGATTCTGCTGACCGTAGCCGCGCTCGCCGGGTGGATGTACTTCCAGGCCAACGCGACCATTGCCTGGTCGATCCGCGAGCCGCTGACCGGTGGCGAGATGTGGCGCAACATCTTTGCCGGCGGCGCGTTGTGGCTGGCGATCTACGGCACGCTGATCCTCAACTTCTGCGATTTCGCCCGTTCTTCGCCGTGCCGCAAAACCATCAAGGTGGGAAATTTCTGGGGTTTGCCGGTGAACATTCTGGTGTTCGCTGCGATTACTGTGCTGCTGTGTGGCGCGCAGTTTCAGATCAACGGGCGAATCATCGAAAGCCCGACCGAAATCATCGCCTCGATCCCCAACACATTCTTTCTGGTGCTCGGCTGCCTGGCTTTTCTGATCGTCACCGTCGCAGTGAACATCATGGCCAACTTCGTCGCCCCGGCGTTCGTCCTCAGCAACCTGGCGCCGAAGTACCTGACCTTCCGCCGCGCCGGGTTGATCAGCGCGACCATTGCCGTGCTGATCCTGCCGTGGAACCTCTACAACAGCCCGCTGGTGATCGTGTATTTCCTGTCGGGCCTCGGCGCCCTGCTCGGCCCGCTCTACGGGGTGATCATGGTCGACTACTGGCTGATCCGCAAAGGCCGCATCAACGTGCCGCAGCTCTACAGCGAAGATCCCAACGGCGCTTATTACTACAGCCGTGGCATCAATTTCCGCGCGGTGGCGGCGTTTATTCCGGCAGCGCTGATCGCCATCGTCCTGGCCCTGGTACCCGGTTTCCACAGTGTTTCGCCGTTCTCCTGGCTCATCGGTGCCGGTATCGCCGGCATGCTTTACCTGATCATCGCCAAACGCCAGACGCATTACGCCGAAGTCAGCGGCGAGTGCATCGCTGTGGATAACGTCAGCCACTGATCCCTTCGCGGCCCGGTTTTCGGGCCGCACCACTGCCCGCAATAAGGATTTTCCATGCGTATTCTCGTGGTCAACGTCAACACCACCGAATCCATCACCGACGCCATCGCCCGCTCGGCGCAGGCCGTCGCTTCACCCGGCACCGAAATCGTCGGCCTGACCCCGTACTTCGGCGCCGAATCGATTGAAGGCAATTTCGAAAGTTACCTGGCCGCCATCGCCGTGATGGACCGAGTGATGGCCTATGACCAACCCTTCGATGCGGTGATCCAGGCCGGCTACGGCGAACATGGCCGCGAAGGCTTGCAGGAATTGCTCAACGTGCCAGTGGTAGATATCACTGATGCGGCGGCCAGCACCGCGATGTTTCTCGGCCATGCCTACTCGGTGGTGACCACACTGGATCGCACCGTGCCGCTGATCGAGGATCGGCTGAAATTGTCCGGCCTGTGGGATCGCTGTGCCTCGGTGCGCGCCAGTGGTCTGGCGGTTCTGGAGCTGGAACATGAACCGCAGCGCGCACTGGAAGCGATTGTGCAGCAGGCCGAACTGGCGGTGACCCAGGACAAGGCCGAGGTGATTTGCCTGGGCTGCGGCGGCATGGCCGGACTGGACGAGCAGATCCGCCGGCGCACCGGCGTGCCGGTGGTGGATGGCGTGACAGCGGCGGTGACGATTGCCGAATCGCTGGTGCGCTTGAAGTTGTCGACGTCGAAGGTGCGCACTTATGCGACGCCACGGCCGAAGAACATTATTGGCTGGGCGCAGCGCTTTGCTCGATAGACCGAGTTATCGTTCATCGCGGGCAAGCCCGCTCCCACAGGGTTTTGTGTTCTTTGCAAGATGTGTGAGCAACTCAAAACTTGTGGGAGCGGGCTTGCCCGCGATAGCCGCAACTCGGTTTGGTGCCTGGCTCAGATAGCACTAAACCGCCGCCCCAGTCCCTGCTCAGCAAACTGTTCAATCACGAAATCCACAAACGCCCGGGTTTTGCCCGGCAACAATTTGTGCTCGGCGTAATAGATCGAAATGTTGCCGTCATCGACAAACCATTCCGGCAGCACCCGCTGTAACGTCCCTGCCTGAAGATACGCGACCGCAAACGGCATGCTCACCAGCGCAATGCCCAAACCTTGCATCGCCGTTGCACAGGCAGCCTCGGAATCACTCATGGTCATCCGCGCCCGCAACGTCAGCGGACTGTGTTGCTGATCGCGGTGAGTCAGTTGCCAGGAGCGCACGCGCCCGGTCTGCGGTGAGCGAATCAGAATGCCGTCGTGTTGCCTGAGGTCATCGGGATGGCTGATCGGCGCATGTTTTTGCAGATAGTCCTCAGATGCCACCAACACCCGATGCGCCGGTGTCAGCCTGCGCGCAACCACGCCTTGCGGCAGTTCAAAGCCGCCGCCAATCGCCGCGTCGAAGCCCTGTCCGATCAGGTCGACTTGGCGATTATCGAAATGCCAGTCCGGGTTGATCGCCGGATAACGCCGCAGAAACTCACCGAGCAGCGGCACGATATACAGACGGCCGAACACCGTGCCCATGCTGACTTTCAGCGTGCCGGCCGGTTGCCCGCCGGCACTGGCCAGATTGGCCACGGCATTCTGGATGGTGGTCAGGCTGGCGCTGACTTCACTCAAAAACAGCTGCCCCGCTTCGGTCAGGGTCAGGCTGCGTGTACTGCGCTGGAACAGCCGCACGCCAAGCCGCGCCTCCAGTTTCGCCACGCTTTTGCCGACCGCCGCCGGGGTCAGGCTCAAGCGTCGCGCGGCTTCGGCAAAGCTGCCGACTTCGGCGCTGCGCACAAAGCATTCGATACTGCTGAACGTTTCCATGATCGCCACTATAAACTTCTGGTTTACACAGACTATAGCATTCATGGTCTACCCGGTTGTCGATGCCACGCCGATACTCGGCACCAACACCAAGGCATTCCGCCTTGAACACTTGGAGATCGAACATGACCACTCAACACCTCAGCGGCAAAGTCGCTCTGATTCAAGGCGGTTCGCGCGGCATCGGCGCGGCCATCGTCAAACGTCTGGCCGCTGAAGGCGCCGCCGTCGCGTTCACTTACGTCAGCTCCGCCGCCAAAGCCGAGGAACTGCAGAACAGCATCACCGGCAACGGCGGCAAAGCCTTGGCGATCAAGGCAGACAGCGCCGATGCCGGCGCGATTCGCCACGCCGTCAGCGCCACCGTCGAAGCGTTTGGGCGCCTGGACATTCTGGTCAACAACGCCGGCGTACTGGCCATCGCGCCGCTGGAAGATTTCAAACTGGAAGATTTCGATCAGACTTTGGCCATCAACGTGCGCAGCGTGTTCATTGCTTCGCAGGAAGCAGCGAAACACATGGGCGAAGGCTCGCGGATCATCAACATCGGCAGCACCAACGCCGACCGCATGCCCTTCGGCGGTGGCGGCGTGTACGCGATGAGCAAGTCGGCACTGGTCGGCCTGACCAAAGGCCTTGCCCGCGATCTTGGCCCACGGGGCATCACTATCAACAACGTGCAACCTGGCCCGGTCGACACCGACATGAACCCGGCCCATGGCGAATTCGCCGACAGCCTGATCCCGCTGATGGCCGTCGGTCGTTACGGCACCGCCGATGAAATCGCCAGCTTCGTCGCCTACCTGGCCGGGCCGGAAGCCGGTTACATCACCGGTGCCAGCCTGACCATCGACGGTGGTTTCGGCGCCTGACAGACCGGCAAGAAAAAACGCCGCCCTTCTTTATAGGAAGGGCGGCGTTTTTGTGTGGACGGTCAAGCCAGTTCCAGCGTCGGCAAGCCAAATGCACTGGGCGTGAAATCTTCCAGCGAACGAATAATGCCGTCAGCGTGGGCATATTTTTCATCGGCCATCGCCGCGTCCGGAATAGCGATTGCGGTCATGCCCGCTGCTTTCGCGGCGGTGACGCCGAAGGGCGAATCTTCGAACACCAGACAATCCTTGGGCGCAACGCCCAAACGCCGGGCGGCGGTGAGGAAAATATCCGGCGCCGGTTTGGCCGCGCCGACTTCCGGATCGTCCGCCGTGACGATGAAATCGAACAGCGCAAACCACTCACGGTGCAAGGTGGTTTTCTGCCCGAACGACTGGCGCGACGAACTGGTGCCCACCGCGATCGGGATGTTGTGCGCTTTGAGGTGACGCACCAGCGCTTCGGCCCCCGGCATCGCCTGCGCCTTGGGGAAACGCTCGCGCATCAGCGGCTCGCGGATCTGCAGAAATTCTTCCGGAGTGATCGGTAACTCCAGCGCCTGCACCACGTATTTGGCCAGGTCATTGGCACCGCGACCAATGATGTTTTGTTTGACGCTCCAGTCGAAGGTTTTCCCGTAGCGCCCGGCAATCAGCGAGGTGACCTCGGTGTAAATGCCCTCGGTGTCGAGCAGCAAACCGTCCATATCGAAAATCACGGCCTTGATCGGGCCGAACGTCGTCAGCGGTGCATTCATCATCGGATCCGTTAACAAAGACATCCCGGGCGACAGGCAACGTGCCGCAACGCGGATCTGATTAATGGGTTCAGCAGCATAGCGAGGCCGATGGACATTGAGCAACGGGCAATGCCATCGACGCCTTTTCGCATTTAGCGAAAACTCCTACAGACACTGCCTACTTCCCCGACTTCTTTCCTTTTTGATCCCCCGCAAAGTCCGCGCTCCCGTTTTTTCACATGCGCGAGCGACTGCGAATGTTTCAACCCGATCGGCTCCTGGCCCTGAACAACAGCATCGGACTGCTGGTGGTGGCCGCCCTGAATCCCCAGCAGCCCGATTTCGAAGCGCTGATCGACGAGTTCCGCCTGTGCCTGAACAACTACGACGCCTGGGCCGAGCAGTTCTGGACCGGGACCGCGCTGGACATCGAGCAAGTGTTCAAGGTTGGCAATGACGTACAACTGAGCGCGCCGATCACCTCGCGCGCCCCCATCAGCTCATCGGTAGTCATGTGCCCGGCCAACGGGCCGCTGACCCTGGTGCATTTGTTCGAAACCGCGCGCTTCGTGCCGATCGGCGACACCCCGGTGACCCTCGAACCGCTGCTCAGCGACGTCGACGGTGTGCTGACCTTCGGCGAACCACTGCGCTACACCATCGGCCCGAGCGGGATTCTCGAGGTGACCGATTGCATGCGCGGCCAGCGCTATCGCGTCACCTTCTTTCCCGATGTTTCTACCGACCATGTCCGCGCCCTGTATGCCTCATATGAAGGCGTGATTGCCGGTCTTGAAGGCTGGCTGCGCAGCGAATGGACAGGCTTCCAACCGCAATGGACGGAGTTTTCCAGCGCCGGTTTTCTTGATCGTTACGGGCAGTTGCAACGGGCCGATTGGCGCGGTCTGGAAAAAGCTTTGAATGGCGTCTGGGATGACATTCAACAACTGTTCGCCCTGCTCGCCGATCTGCAGGAGCACAGCGCGAAGCTCCTGGAATACCTGAGCGAAGTCGAACTTGAGGCGCTGCTGGCGGCTTCCAGCGAGGCGATTGCCAACGCTTTGTTGATGCTCAGCGACGAGCCGTTGCTGTTCATTCATCTGGCCGCGTTCACCAGTTGGCTGAAGATGCTGCCGCCGCAATACCTCGCCGAGGTGGTGGCCGAAGTTCGCACCGAGTTGCTCATCAGTTTCCTGTTGATGCGCGTCGCCGGGGGTGCCGGCGTATCGCTGCGTTTGAGCAGCAAGGTCCTGGCGAAGATCAAGTCGCCACGGGCGCGGGAATGGCTGGCCGCGTCAGCCTTGCGTCTGGCTGAGCTGACTTCGACGCCGGAGCTCAAGCAGCACGCGAGCACACTGAAGCCGCTGATGTTTCATGCCCGCGAGGTGGAGCTGAAGCCGACTCCATCGATTCCGCTGAACATTCGCCAAGCCGATGAAGTTGTGTTGAGCGTGCCGAATCCGGCGCCACTCGCGCGGGACAAATCTCAAAACATGGCGCGCCTTGAGCGCCACGAGCCACACGACGACGCGCCCGACCAGGCGAAAAACCCCAACGGCGATGCCGCCGATTGCGTGCCCAAAACCTGTACCAATGGCTGCCCGGTGTCGATGGTCA
>NZ_RCOC01000102.1:0-84448 GCF_004307515.1 Pseudomonas sp. Sample_14
AGCGAAGGAACCCGAGCCTGCGAGGGCCGAACGTAGGAGCAAGCCTTTTCGGTTACCTTTTCGGCGTTTGGAAAAGGTGACCCGCCGTAAGGGCGGAACCGTAATCAGCAACCCCGCAGCAACGGATATTCACCCAAACCACCCAGAGCATGGCCGGCCCAAAGGCCGCCAAGCCACCAAAAACAAAAAAGCCCCGACCAACCAGGCCGGGGCTCCTTCAAACGTCAGTCAAAAGATCAGAACCGCTCGATCTCCGCCTCAGCTTCCAACTGCTTGCGATACGCCGCAAAGTCCTGCTGCCCTTCACGGGAAGCCAGGAAGCGACGATATTGCGCCTTCTCTTCATCAGTAGGCGCGGCAGCTTCGTTAACACCGTTGAGTCGCACAACCATCAGGCTGCCATCCGGCAACGTAACGCTGGAGAACGTCGGCTTGTCCTTGGCAGCCGGCTTCGGCATACGGAACAGTGCTTGCAGCACAGCCGGATCAACCCCTTCCTGACCACGGGTGGCCGCTTCGGTGATCTTCCAGTTCTGGCCATCGATGGCCTTGTCCAGCGGCGCCTTGCCGTCGTGCAGATCAGCGATCAGCTTCTCGGCACGGGTCTTGGCCTCGGCACTGGCGTGCTCCTTGGTCAGCTGAGTGCGGATCGCCGCGCTCACACTTTCCAGCGGCAGTTGCGCAGGCTTCAGGTGCTCCTTGGAACGCAGCACGATCACGGTTTCCGGGTCCAGCTCGATGGCGGTGCTGTTGGCACCTTCATCAATCACTTCCGGGCTGAACGCGGCAGTGACCACGGCACGGTTGGCGGCAACACCTTCGCCACCTTCACGGCCGAACGGCTTGGAAGTGTGCACGGTCAGTTTCAGATCCGCTGCTGGCTGCGCCAGGTCAGAGGCTTCGAACGCCGAGTCTTCCAGTTGCTTGGTCGCCTCAACAAAACGCTGCTCGACCTGAGCGGCTTTCAGCTCGCGGGTCAGCTTGTCTTTCAGGCTGGCCAGGGTCGGCACTTCAGGCGCTTCCACGCCCAACAGCTTGATCAGGTGATAACCGAAGTCGGTACGAATCGGCTCGGACACCTGGTCTTTCGACAGCGAGTACAGAGCCTTTTCGAAGGCCGGATCGTAAACGCCAGGACCGGCATAACCAAGGTCACCACCATTGTTGGCGGAACCCGGGTCCTGCGAGAACTCCTTGGCCAGCGCTTCGAACTTCTCGCCCTTGGCCAGACGCGCCTGGACTTCGTCGATCTTCGCCTTGGCCTGCGCTTCGGTAGTCTTGTCGTTCACTTCGATGAGGATGTGCGCGGCACGACGCTGTTCCGCCAGGTTGGCGATCTCTTTCTGATACGCCGCCTCAAGATCTTCATCCTTGACTGCGACCTGATCAAAGAATGACGACTTCTTCAGCTCGACGTAATCGATGATCACCTGGTCCGGCGTCATGAATTCCTTGGCGTGCTCGTCGTAGTAAGCCTTGACCTCGTCATCGGTCAGCTTGACCGCAGCCGGGTCGGCCTTGACGTTCAGAGTGGCGAAATCACGGGTCTGTTTTTCCAGACGGGCGAATGCCAGCACTTCGGCGTCGGTGACGAAACCGCTGCCGGCAACGCCAGCGCGCAATTGGCCAATGAGCATTTCCTGAGCCAGCATCTGGCGGAACTGCATGCGGCTGTAGCCCAGTTGACGGATCACCTGGTCGAAACGCTCGGAGCTGAACTTGCCATCGACCTGGAATTCAGGCGTCTGCAGGATCACTTGATCCAGCGCGGCTTCGGAGAACGAGAACTTCGCCTGTTCGGCGCCTTGCAGCAGCAACTTGCGGTCGATCAGGCCTTTGAGCGCCGATTCGCGCAGCATCTTTTCGTCGAGCAAGGAAGCATCGAAGTCCTTGCCCAGCTGTTGCATCAGCTGACGGCGTTGCATATCAACGGCCTGGCTCAGCTCGTTCTGGCTGATTTCGTCACCATTGACCTTGGCCGCCTCGTTCTTGTGAGTCGTGGCCTGGAAAATGGCATCGAAACCGGTCAGGGCCATCAGTGCAACGATGACCCCGATAATGGTCTTGGCAATCCAGCCTTGTGAATTGTCCCTGATATTCTGCAGCATGCGTCCCCCAGAAACGGTTGAACTTCAATTTAGGCAACCGTGGAGCGTGGGTAGAATCCGGATAGAAGAAAGGCGCATCCGAGGATGCGCCTTCTCGTAACTGGCGGAGCGGACAGGGCTCGAACCCTCGATCCCGGCGTTACAGGTGGCTCTTTCAGCCACCTGCTCTACCGCTCCGCTGCCAAGTCAGGCTTGACCCCGACCCGGATGGGTAAAAACCTGGAAACTCAGTTAACAGCTTCTTTCAGCGCTTTACCGGCTTTGAAACCTGGCTTCTTGGCAGCCGGGATTTCCAGAGACTTGCCGGTTTGCGGGTTGCGACCGGTACGAGCCGGACGGTCAGTCACGGAGAAAGTACCGAAACCAACCAGAACAACGGAGTCGCCAGCCTTCAGAGCGCCAGTGACGGATTCGATTACAGCGTCCAGCGCACGGCCAGCAGCAGCTTTCGGGATATCAGCGGATGCAGCGATAGCATCAATCAGTTCCGACTTGTTCACTCTAAGTCCCCTTATATCTATTTTGAGATGTTTCTAAGTTTTTTGGTGAAAGCAAAAACGAGTGCTGAATGGCCTACAGACACTTAAGAGCCGCTTTATAACAAGGGCTCTAAAATGCTGTCAAGGAAAGCCCCCCAGGCTAAAACGTATTAATGCGTGCTAATTCTTTCCTTGGCATCAGACTCGCGTTTTTCGTCCTTGGCAACTATCTCCGGAGCCACATCCGGCAAGGGCTCCGGCGCGTATTGCAGCGCAATTTGCAGGACCTCGTCAATCCATTTAACCGGTTTGATCTGCAGATCCTGCTTGATATTGTCAGGAATCTCCTTCAGATCGCGGACGTTTTCTTCCGGAATAATCACAATCTTGATTCCGCCGCGATGTGCCGCCAGCAGTTTTTCTTTCAAACCGCCAATTGCCAACACCTGACCACGCAAAGTGATCTCACCGGTCATGGCGACATCGGCGCGCACCGGAATGCCGGTCAATGCCGAGACCAACGCCGTGCACATGCCCACGCCAGCGCTAGGGCCGTCTTTCGGCGTAGCACCTTCCGGCATGTGAATGTGGGTGTCGCGCTTCTCGTGGAAGTCCAGCGGGATGCCCAGGCTCTTGGCGCGGCTACGCACAACGGTCTGTGCGGCAGTGATCGATTCGACCATCACATCACCGAGCGAACCGGTCTTGATCAGTTGCCCTTTACCCGGAATCACTGCGGCTTCGATGGTCAGCAATTCGCCGCCAACCTGAGTCCACGCCAGGCCAGTCACCTGCCCCACCTGATCCTGCTGCTCGGCCAGGCCGTAGCGGAACTTGCGCACGCCGAGGAAATGCTCGAGCAGATCAGCTGTCACTTTTACCGAGAAGCGTTTTTCCAGCGCATGCTCTTTCACTGCCTTGCGGCAGACCTTGGCGATCTGCCGCTCGAGGCCCCGCACACCCGCTTCACGGGTGTAATAACGGATGATGTCGCGGATGGCTTCCTCGTCGAACTCTAGCTCGCCCTTCTTCAGACCGTTAGCGGCGATCTGTTTCGGCGAGAGGTATTTCACGGCGATGTTGATCTTCTCGTCTTCGGTGTAACCCGGCAGACGGATGACTTCCATCCGGTCCAGCAGCGCTGGCGGGATGTTCATCGAGTTCGAGGTGCACAGGAACATCACATCAGAGAGGTCGTAATCGACTTCCAGATAGTGATCGTTGAAGTTGTGGTTCTGCTCGGGATCGAGCACCTCCAGCAACGCCGACGCCGGGTCGCCACGCATGTCGCTGCCCATCTTGTCGATTTCATCGAGCAGGAACAGCGGGTTGCGTACGCCCACTTTTGTCATCTTTTGAATCAATCTTCCCGGCATCGAACCGATGTAGGTCCGGCGGTGACCACGAATTTCCGCTTCGTCACGCACGCCGCCCAAGGCCATACGTACGAATTTACGGTTGGTTGCGTGGGCAATCGATTCCGCCAGCGAGGTTTTACCCACGCCTGGAGGACCGACCAGGCACAACACCGGGCCACGGATTTTCTTCACGCGCTTCTGCACGGCGAGGTATTCAAGGATGCGCTCCTTGACCTCTTCGAGGCCGTAGTGATCGGCGTCGAGAATGTCTTCTGCACGGGCCAGGTCGAGGCGCACTTTGCTCTGTGCCTTCCACGGCACCTGCACCAGCCAGTCGATGTAGGAACGCACCACGGTGGCTTCAGCCGACATCGGCGACATCTGCTTGAGCTTGTTCAGCTCGGCAGTCGCCTTGGCCAGCGCGTCTTTCGGCAGGCCGGCAGCATCGATGCGCTTTTTCAGCTCTTCGATTTCGTTGTGGCCTTCGTCGCCGTCACCGAGTTCTTTCTGAATGGCCTTCATCTGCTCATTCAGGTAGTACTCCCGCTGGCTGCGCTCCATTTGCTTTTTGACGCGACCGCGAATGCGTTTTTCAACCTGCAGGAGGTCGATTTCGGCATCCAGCAGCGCCAGCACGTGCTCGACACGGGCCGACAGATCGATGATCTCGAGGATTTCCTGCTTCTGCTCGATTTTCAGCGCCATGTGCGCGGCCATGGTGTCGACCAGACGACCGGGCTCATCGATGCTGTTGAGCGACGACAGGACTTCAGCCGGAACCTTCTTGCCCAGCTGGACGTATTGTTCGAACTGCGAAAGCAGCGTGCGCACGAAGACTTCCGACTCGCGCTCGGCGGCGTCGACTTCTTCGATCAGAGACACTTCGGCGCGGCAATGGCCATCGACTTCGCTGAAGCGCTCGACAGTGCCACGCTGCTCGCCTTCGACCAGAACCTTGACGGTGCCATCAGGCAGCTTCAGCAGTTGCAGAACCGTGGCAATCGTACCTACGCGATAGAGAGCGTCTTCACCGGGATCATCGTCAGCCGGGTTTCGCTGGGCCAGCAGCAGAATCTGCTTGTCACCCGTCATCGCTGCCTCGAGGGCTTCGATGGATTTCTCGCGCCCCACGAACAGCGGGATAACCATGTGCGGATAAACCACGACATCACGCAATGGCAGGAGAGGCAATTCGATGGTTGTCTTCATGATTTCGCCTCTACGGCGGCCGTATGGCCGTAATCAGATGGAATTAAGCTTGAAACCAAGATGGGGGCTGCCTCGAAAAAAAACAAGCGCAAAGCGGAGGTAAAAAACGACTTAAAAAAAAAGAGGCCCGAAGGCCCCTTCTTTGTTGCGGCGCTGTGAACACTTACGCGTCCGGCGCTGCCTTGGCCGTCGGCTCACTGTTTTCGTAGATATACAGTGGCTTGGACTTGCCTTCGATCACGCTTTCATCGATCACGACTTTGCTCACCTCGGACTGCGAGGGGATCTCATACATCGTGTCGAGCAGCACACCTTCGAGAATCGAACGCAGGCCACGGGCACCGGTTTTACGTTCCAGGGCACGCTTGGCGACCGATTTCAGCGCGTCGGAACGGAATTCCAGATCCACGCCTTCCATCTCGAACAGCTTGGCATACTGTTTGGTCAGAGCATTTTTCGGCTCGGTGAGGATTTGCATCAGCGCAGCCTCGTCGAGCTCGTCCAGTGTCGCCAGGACCGGCAGACGACCGACGAATTCCGGGATCAGACCGAACTTGACCAGATCGTCAGGCTCGACTTCACGCAGGGATTCACCAACCTTCTTGCCCTCTTCCTTGCTGCGCACTTCGGCGTTGAAGCCGATGCCGCCTTTGGTGGAACGGTTCTGAATGACCTTTTCCAGGCCGGAGAACGCACCACCGCAGATGAACAGGATGTTACGGGTGTCGACCTGCAGGAACTCCTGCTGCGGATGCTTGCGGCCACCTTGCGGCGGTACCGAAGCGACCGTGCCTTCGATCAACTTGAGCAAGGCCTGCTGCACGCCTTCACCGGAAACATCACGGGTGATCGACGGGTTGTCGGACTTGCGGGAAATCTTGTCGATTTCGTCGATGTAGACAATGCCCATCTGGGCTTTCTCTACGTCGTAATCGCATTTCTGCAGCAGCTTCTGAATGATGTTCTCGACATCTTCACCCACGTAACCTGCCTCGGTGAGGGTAGTTGCGTCAGCGATGGTGAACGGAACGTTCAGCAAGCGGGCCAGTGTTTCGGCCAGCAGGGTTTTACCGGAGCCTGTCGGGCCAATCAGCAGGATGTTGCTCTTGCCGAGTTCGACGTCGTCAGCCTTTTTGTCACGCTGGTTCAGGCGCTTGTAGTGGTTGTACACCGCTACGGCCAAAACCTTTTTCGCACGCTCCTGACCAATGACGTACTGGTCAAGGATGCCGCTGATTTCTTTAGGCGAAGGCAATTTATGCGCGCTGCTTTCGGCCTGTGCTTCCTGCACCTCCTCGCGGATGATGTCATTGCACAGGTCGACGCACTCGTCGCAGATAAAGACCGAGGGGCCGGCAATCAATTTGCGCACTTCATGCTGGCTTTTGCCACAGAAGGAGCAATAGAGCAGCTTGCCGTTGTCCTCGCCGTTGCGGGTGTCAGTCATTCGTTCGATCCAAATCCGATAGGCTTGCAACACAAGATGAAGGCTATTGCGGGCTTTTTCAAGCCCGCCGCTGATCGGACGTGCCGATCAGGCCTGTTTTGCGCTGCTTATATTAAGCTGGACGCTGGTTGATCACTTCGTCGATCAGGCCGTATTCCTTCGCAGCTTCGGCACTCATGAAGTTGTCGCGATTGGTATCGCGCTCGATTTCTTCCAGAGTACGGCCGCTGTGCTTGGCCATCAGCATGTTCAGACGCTCGCGGATGAAGAGGATTTCCTTGGCGTGGATTTCGATGTCCGACGCCTGGCCCTGGAAACCGCCCAGTGGCTGGTGAATCATCACGCGCGAGTTCGGCAGGCAGAAACGCTTGCCCGGTGCACCTGCGGTGAGCAGGAATGCACCCATGCTGCAGGCCTGACCGATGCAGGTGGTCGATACGTTCGGCTTGATGAACTGCATGGTGTCGTAGATCGACATGCCGGCAGTCACCGAACCGCCCGGCGAGTTGATGTACAGATGGATGTCCTTGTCCGGGTTTTCCGCTTCAAGGAACAGCAGTTGCGCACAGATCAGGTTGGCCATGTAGTCCTCTACCGGGCCCACCAGAAAGATCACTCGCTCCTTGAGCAGGCGCGAGTAGATGTCGTAGGCGCGTTCGCCACGAGCGGACTGCTCGACAACCATCGGGACCAGGCCGCCAGCGGCCTGGATATCAGAGTTCTGCTGAATATAAGAATTACGGAACATGCTCTGCAGTCGCTCCCAAATAGTTATGTCTTGAATACGCATAAGCCAGCTCGAGAGCTGGCTTATGGTGTGCACTTCTAACGCAAAATCAATCAGTCGGCTGCTGGAGCTTCTACCGGCTTGACTGCTTCTTCGTAGGAGACCGATTTGTCGGTCACACTAGCTTTCTGCAGAACAGTATCCACAACTTGTTCTTCCAGCACAACCGAACGCACTTCGTTCAGTTGCTGCTCGTTTTTGTAGTACCACGACACGACCTGCTCTGGCTCCTGGTAAGCGGAAGCCATTTCCTGAATCATTTCGCGAACGCGAGCTTCGTCAGGCTTGAGGTCGAACTGCTTGACCACTTCAGCAACGATCAGGCCCAGCACGACGCGGCGCTTGGCTTGTTCTTCGAACAGCTCGGCCGGCAGTTGGTCTGGCTTGATGTTGCCGCCGAACTGCTGAACAGCCTGCACGCGCAGACGGTCAACTTCGTTGGACAGCAGAGCCTTTGGCACTTCGATCGGGTTGGTGGCCAGCAGACCGTCCATTACCTGATTCTTGACCTTGGATTTGATCGCCTGACGCAGTTCACGCTCCATGTTCTTGCGAACTTCGGTGCGGAAACCGTCGATGCCGCTTTCCTTGATGCCGAATTGAGCGAAGAACTCTTCGTTCAGCTCAGGCAGCTTAGGCTCGGACACAGTGTTGACGGTCACGGTGAACTCGGCGGTTTTGCCAGCCAGGTCCAGGTTCTGATAGTCCTCAGGGAAGGTCAGGTTCAGAACGCGCTCTTCGCCAGCCTTAGCGCCAACCAGGCCTTCTTCGAAGCCCGGGATCATGCGGCCGGAACCCAGTACCAGCTGAGTGCCCTTGGCGGAGCCGCCAGCGAATACTTCGCCGTCAACCTTGCCAACGAAATCGATGTTCAGCTGATCTTCGTTCTGCGCGGCACGGTCGGCCACTTCGAAACGGGTGTTCTGCTTGCGCAGGATGTCGAGCATCTTGTCCAGGTCAGCGTCAGCCACTTCAGCGCTCAGACGCTCAACGGTGATGCCTTCGAAGCCAGCAACGGTGAACTCAGGGAAGACTTCGAATACAGCAACGTATTCCAGATCCTTGCCCGCTTCGAGCGACTTTGGCTCGATCGAAGGCGAACCGGCAGGGTTGAGCTTTTGCTCGACCACAGCTTCGTAGAAGGAAGACTGGATGACGTCGCCTACCGCTTCCTGACGCGCATCAGCACCGAAACGGCGCTTGATTTCGCTCATTGGCACTTTGCCTGGACGGAAGCCAGCAATTTTGGCCTTTTGGGCAGTCTGCTGCAGACGCTTGTTGACCTGAGTCTCGATGCGCTCTGCCGGCACGGTGACGCTCATGCGGCGCTCGAGAGCAGTAGTATTTTCAACAGAAACTTGCATGGATATTCCTCGTTGCACAGACGTTAGCCGGCCGTTTCCGACCCCAGAATCAAGGGCATGCATTCTAGTGGGTCAAACTCAAGAAGTCACCCTACTGGAAACGGGTAAAAAAACAGCAGGCAATTTATAGGGAGCGCCGCACGAATGCCGTGCACTCCACTGGCGAATACAAGCGATCACGTCAGGGCTCTGCAGCAACGCTTCTATATATAGAAGCAACTATCAAATCCGCCCCGACAGACGTTCCGGCAAAACCGGAACGACGAGCAGTTCAGCGTCATCCGATCCTTTGAAAGCGATGAAGTGCCCTGCCCTGCGCTTCGAAATCGGCCATGGCCGGATTTCGAAACCGCTAAAACAAAAAAGGCGCCAGACTGTTAAATCTGGCGCCTTTCGAAATATGGGGTGGACGATGGGGATCGAACCCACGACAACGGGAGTCACAATCCCGTGCTCTACCAACTGAGCTACGCCCACCATATTGCGTAACAAAAAAGCCAAACAACTTCTTTGTCGAAACTGCATCAGGCCCTAGGCACAGATGAAGCTTTATTTGGTGCGGATGAAGAGACTCGAACTCTTACGCCTCGCGGCGCTGGAACCTAAATCCAGTGTGTCTACCAATTCCACCACATCCGCGGATGAAGCTTTTAAAGCAAAGGCGCCAGACCGTTAAATCTGGCGCCTTTCGAAATATGGGGTGGACGATGGGGATCGAACCCACGACAACGGGAGTCACAATCCCGTGCTCTACCAACTGAGCTACGCCCACCATATCGCGTTACTTGTGCCAAAGCTGCCTAATGGCGCACCCGGCAGGACTCGAACCTGCGACCATCCGCTTAGAAGGCGGATGCTCTATCCAGCTGAGCTACGGGCGCCTTGTTAATCTGTACTCTTAAAGGACTACAAACTAAGTGCTTTCCAGCGTCGCAGAACCTTGATTCCGCTACACCTTCTTAACCAGTGCTAGGCTGTGCCCGACAAGTGCGACGAATAGTATAGAGGGCTCCAAAGGTCGTCAAATCCTTTTTGAAAAAAATTCATTTAATTAAAGGAGTTAGAGGAATTTGCTGACCAAGCGCCTTTGCCCTCACCGCTCGACATGCGAGAATGCGTTCTCATTTTTTCCCCTCTCGATGGTTAATCACGCGCAATGACTGCACAACTAATCGACGGCAAATCGATCGCCGCCAGCCTGCGCCAGCAGATCGCCCAACGAGTTGCCGAGCGTCGCCAGCAAGGCCTGCGCACCCCCGGCCTCGCGGTGATCCTGGTCGGCAGCGATCCTGCCTCTCAGGTTTATGTCTCGCACAAGCGTAAAGACTGTGAAGAGGTTGGCTTCCTCTCTCAAGCCTACGACCTGCCCTCCGACACCACTCAGGAAGCCCTGACCGATCTGATCGATCGCCTTAATGACGATCCGGCCATCGACGGCGTGCTCCTGCAGTTGCCTCTGCCCGAACATCTCGACGCGTCCAAGCTGCTGGAACGCATCCGCCCGGACAAAGACGTCGACGGTTTTCATCCGTACAACGTCGGCCGCCTCGCGCAGCGCATCCCGCTGCTGCGCCCCTGCACCCCGAAAGGCATCATGACCTTGCTGGAAAGCACTGGCGCTGATCTTTACGGGATGGACGCGGTAGTCGTGGGCGCCTCGAATATCGTCGGTCGCCCGATGGCCATGGAATTGTTGCTGGCCGGCTGCACCGTCACTGTCACTCACCGCTTCACCAAGGACCTGGCCGGTCACGTCGGTCGTGCCGATCTGGTAGTCGTTGCCGCCGGCAAACCGGGCCTGGTCAAAGGCGAGTGGATCAAGGAAGGCGCGATCGTGATCGACGTCGGCATCAACCGTCAGGAAGACGGCAAACTGGTCGGTGACGTCGTCTACGAAACCGCCCTGCCCCGCGCTGGCTGGATCACTCCGGTACCGGGCGGAGTCGGCCCGATGACCCGCGCCTGCCTGCTGGAAAACACCCTCTACGCGGCAGAAACCCTGCACGTCTGACCGGTTTTTTCCGCCGCATCAGAACCCCGCCTCGTGCGGGGTTTTTAATGCCTGAGAAAAAACTTCAACCGTTCGCCGGAAACCGCTCTTTTTACAGGCCTTTTCACGAGATTTTCAGGTCTTACAAACAACCATCGACAGTTCTTCAGCCATACTCCTAATATTATTTTTGGGTTTTGCTATGGGGTGCTGAGTAGCCAACCCCAATGTTTATTGAGGTTGGCCTACTCTGCGACACCCACTGATCTACAGCAAAACGCACACAGTGGTACAAAAATTGGTACAGGATTTTTCCTTCCTCCGGCGTTCTGCCGACCGAAAACCAATCAAAAATTCTACAGCTCGTCGCCAAACCCTCGCCCGCTGGCAGCGCCTCGATTACTGTATATGCAACCAGTGATCAGCAAGGCACGCTCGTGGACCCCCTCTATATAGAAGACACCGACGATTGGCTCGGCAATCCGACCCCGCTCGAAACCTGCCGACACCAGCTCAGGATGTACGAGAACGAATTCGAGGCTCTCACGCTCAAGCTCGATCGAGCGCTGGCGAATATCGAAGGCCTGGTCAGAGACAATGACGCGCTCACGGAGGAGAGAAACTCTCTCAAGGCAAAGCTTCAGTACGCCGAAGGAGCTTTGTTGAGCGAAAAGCGAAGATTCGCCGACGTCGAGCACAACAGAAGCCATCTGTTCAATGAAAACCAGCGCCTTTTCAGAGAAGCTCGAGATCGGGGGGAATTCGCAGGTCATTGCGAATGCTGCGCCGAAAAAGGTTTGTGACGAAGCCTTCCCTTATGGGGTCTACGCTGAATCAGATCCAGCCGAGGGCATGGCAATGTGCGGACGACTTTCCCAGTACAGTGGCATTCACGACTTCGTGGCGGCACTCAGCATGCCGAACGCGCTCATCAACTCGACCGGCGAGCAACCCTTTGAGCGGTACAACGCGGCGCCAACCACTCAGCTCGCCCTCTTCCATCAGGAAGGCGAGTTTCTGCATGCAGATATGGTCCGCTGGGGATGGCGACCGCATTGGGCAAAAGACCGAGCCGCGCCAATCAATGCACGCGTCGAGAAAGTCGCCCATGGCCCTTTCTTTCGCGCGATCTGGCCGCACCGGGCAATCATCGCGATCAACAACTGGTTCGAGTGGGTAGACGAAGGCGGGCCGAAGAAGCAGCCCTACCTGATCAGGCATCGCGACCAGTCCCCGATCCTCTGCGCCGCGATCGGCCAGTACCCGAACGAAGAGCACGGCCCCGGCGAGCACGACGGCTTTGTAATCATCACCGCCGACAGCGCCGGCGGCATGGTCGACATCCACGACCGCCGCCCGGTCGCTCTTCCGCCAGAGCTCGCGCGGGAATGGTTGGACCCAGCCACGCCCAAAGAGCGCGCCGAACAGATGGTGCTGCATGAGGGCGAGCCATCAGAGGCTTTCGAATGGTTCAAGGTCGATCGCGCCGTGGGCAATGTACGCAATCAAAAAAGCGGATTGATCAATCCGATTGATGAAAAAGCTGAATGATTTAATGCTGAGAAAGTGTCTTCAGGTGCTCCACCAGCGCAGATTCGAAAATGATATAGAGCCTTTCAGCATCGCCAGCGCGCAGGGCGCCGGCGGTTTCCAGCCCAAGCACGAAGCCTTCTGCCCGTGCTCCCGCCTTTACCGCCGTGATCATCGAATCCGTCCGGACGATCTGCGCCAGCAGGCGATCGGCCTCTCGCTGCATTTTGTCGCCCATCACTACGCCTTCCACAACGATTCACCCTTTGTATTCACTGCGACATCCAATACATCACCGCCAGGACGACCGTAACCCAAACGAGGGTCATCAAAAACGAAAGCCCTGCGAGTCGCTTGTCCACGTACATATCGCCATCATCAAAAAGGAATGATGGTTCAAGACCAAAGGCCCTGCAAGCGTGGCGGAGGGCCATCAATGTTGCAAGTTTCGCACATAGTCCTGGCACGCCTGCAGCGCGATCAGTCCGCGGTCACCGGTGTCGGTGATGGCGATAATTCTTTGAGCATGCGCCGGGTCAAGTCGGGCGCGTACGGCTGCATGATCCACGCCGCCGGCGCCGGCGGCTTTTGGCACGTCACAGCTACCGGCTGAATCCGCGTCGATGAGGACTGACAGCCGGAGATCAGCAGTAGCAAGGCGATCGCGCAGGCGATCCTGGTCACGTTGGGCATCGTTCAGTTTCCTGTAATGGGTTTGCTCACTGGCTGCCAGCCTCTGCTCGAGCGCCAGACGCTTGTCTTGCTCCAACTTCTGCGCGTCGGCGCCGGCCTTGGCCAGTTGATTCAGCGTCTCGCCGTGCAGCTTGGCTTGCTCGGCGAGTTGCCGGCCGTAGCGCCAGTCCTGAAACTGCCAAGCGCTTCCGAAGGCAGCGAGCGCCAGCGCCAGCACGCCGACCGCTTTCCACGGAACGACTATCACGGCACATCCTTGAAGAAGACGTGGCCGCCAAGCTTGAGCGACTGCTTTGCCTTCGCCGTCCATGCCGGCGCCTTGATGCTGGTGGCGTAGTAGTGCGTGGCGCCGCCGGTAGGATCCGGCACCTTTCCATCAATCACCTGGTCAGCCACGACCTGGCACTGCGCCAGCTCGCGGAACGGGATCTGCTTCACGCCGATCAGGAACTGATAGTTCGGGTCGGTCTTGTTCCAGCAGCTGAACTGCCACGGCTTTTGGCAGACCTCGGCGTAGCCTTCGCCCCACCACGACTTTTCCTTACCATCGAATACGCGGTTGCGGATCGTCCAGGCCACGGCAATCTGGCCGGCCGTGCCTTCACCTCGCGCCTCGCCCCAAATCGTGCGAGCGAGGATGTCGCGGTCTTTCTCGGTTACTGGCATCACTTTTCTCCAGGCAAAAAAATCCCGCTCACTGGCGGGTTTCGGTGTTCAGCTCAAGTCAGATCGCGGCTGACTCGCTCAGCAACGGCGCGGCAATGATTTCGGGAATTGGAGGCTCAACTGGCCATACCGGCGCCTCATACCACGTCGGCTGCACGGTCACCTTTCCCAGCGCGAACTTGTACGCTTTCCACGCCTTCAGTGTGATCAGCAATGCTGCCTGCTCGGCTTCGTCTTCTGCGGTGGCTTCGCCGATGTCGATGCCAAAGCCGATCGTATCGACACGGTCCTGAATGCGCGCGATCTGAGTAACCGCCTTGTTGTTCCTGGATGCCAATTCGGCCTTGGCAGAAGCCAGCTTTTCAGCTTGGGCTGCAGCGGCTTTCATTTCTTTCGTAACGAGCTGGGTCCAGTCGATCCGGCCCGGCGTTGGGGGGCTGGGCAGAGATGGTAGATCAGAGTCAACGTCACCATTGGGAAGTGGCTTCGGCAGTTCAACGCGGCCATCCAGCACATTGACGAGGTCATCAGGGAAGGCCTGTTCAGGGCTGTAGTTCCAAGGGTTTGGAAGTATCAGGGTAAGCACCAGCTCCGCGTTAACCCGATCAACCGAGCCAGCGAACCATTCGGACTCTATGGCTTGGCGAGGCAGCGTGTCGCCTTCATCAATAGGCGATAGATCGAAAGCTTCCCCATTGAGTATGAGCGTGTCGCCGTCCTTCGCCACCTCAAGAATATCGTCTCGGCGCTGTCCGACTAATTTGATGATCATACGAACCACTTCCCGATCGCGATAAGGTTAAGAGTTGAGGCGCTCGTTCTCGACACCTCCGTGTAAATCGCCCAGCTGCCCCAAGTTGACGCGCTCCAATTTACGTAACACGAACCCCACCCGCCGCCCGATGCGTCGGAGATTCCGTTTGCGACCACGTATGGGTTCGCAGCGAACACGGCCGGCATTGCGCCTACAGCAGAGCTTACGCACGTGAAGATAGGGCCAGCGGCAAAACTGGTCGGCCCCAGAGCGACTTTCTTGGCACAGATCATCAGCCCGGAAGCAAACTTCCAGAACTCACCGCCGCTGTTTGTGCCGTACTCCATGAGCGCGCCGGTAGGCAATCCGCCAGACTGGCTGACCGTTCCGACAATTTGGGCTACAGCGGCAGATCCTAAACCCAATGCCGTCCTGCCCGCCGAAGCAGTGGTCGCACCGGTACCTCCCTTCGAAATTGGAACAGTGCTTTCTGTCGCCACACTGCCAAGACCAAGCCCCGCTCGAGCCCCAGCTTGGTCTGTCCCACCTGTCCCCCCTTTTGCTACGGGAACTACATTTTCGGTTGCTACCGAGCCGAGCCCAAGAGAAGATCGCGCCGCCGCAGGATCTGTTCCGCCCGTGCCGCCTTTGGTTACCGGCAAAACATCATAATTTCCGGTGGTGCCCAGCGCGGCCAGAGTTTCGCCGTAGTCATTGAGGATGGTGCGCACCTGGTCAGACAGGTCTTTCTGATAACCCTGCACCGGCATGATCGCGTAGAAACCGCCAGCCGCTGTCGGACCTTCGTAGTTCGGCGAGATCGACAGAGCGGTATTGCTGGCGATGTTGGTCACCTCGTACCAACGGCCGTCCGGGCCGCGAAAGCCGTCGCCAACCCGGCTGTTGGCGATAAAAGCAGTACCCGTGCCGATCACCGCATTGGAATTTTGGGTGACAGAGACCGTTCCCGTCTTGTACCAGGGCATTGAATATCTCCAGAAATGAAAGTGTTCAGGCCAGCAATTTGGCGCAGAGGAATGGGCGGTGGCCCTGATCGGTCCAAGCGGTGAACGCGAGGCTGTACATCATGATGCGGTTGTTTGCGTAATCGACCCCAAGGGCGCATCCGCCGCCTGAGCCGTCGTTGTGGCAGTTCATCGTGAACGGGTTGAGCGATACGAATTCCCCTGCACCAAGGCTCTTGCTGATTCCCCACAGGTATCTGCGCCCAACGCTCAATTGCTCGGTGCCGAGGTAGGTCCAATTGCCCGCGGCAAACGTCACGACCACAGCCGGCGCTCCGCTGTCGTAAACGAGCGTTCCTGCGCCGTCCCAAAGTCGTAACCCATACGCGGCAGTGCCCATCGAAGCCCAAGCGGCAACGAAATATTGACCGCTCAGCGTTTCGTTGACCCTGGACGCGTTCATGGAGAACCCGGTCCAGTTACCGGGTCCGCCGGTGAACCAAACTGAAATAGGAACCTGAATCGCTCCTCCCTGATCAGGTCGAATGAAGACCATGGGCGGGTCCACGCTGGTGACTGCCCTAGCAAATACGCCGGACGCGCTTGCCACCCCTGAATACGTGCCTCTGGTGAGGACGCACAGCCTTGGAGCCTCCGAGTCGATCTGGACAAACGAATTGTCGTTGATGCTCTGAAAGCCGTAGCTCATGTCGAATACCTGATTGCGTAGCCTTTGGCGACGACCCTTGATTGAATCGTGGCCGCGCCGGCGGAAGGGTTTTTAGGCAGAACAACAACCTGACCTGCCGACGTCGTCACATAGGGGTAGGACTTCTGGTTGCCAGAGCCGTCCGCTTCTGACGATTGCACGTCCTGTGCTCTCGTCGGGATGATCATGAAAACGCAATTGGCAGGGTTGAAACCGGGAATCGCGATTGTGTAGCTGGGCACAGTCCCGCTGAAGTCAATCACGCCCTGCCAGATCACCTGATAGGTGAAGCTGTTGGTGTCCATAGCGAGCTGACCGCTCTCGTTAAAGACACGCAGTCCAAATAGCGCCATTGATTACCCCAGATAGCCGAGACGAACACGCAACACGTTGTTGGCGTCGTAGACCGAGACGTTCAGTGAGTTGATCACCAGACGCCCCTGCCCAGGAACGATGCCGTTTATTTCAAGCGTGCCGTCTTTGTTCAGGATCCAGCCTTGCTGGCCGGGGATGTAGTTGGTGGAGCTGATGTAGCTGCCGATCTTGGCGTTGGTGATTGTTCCGTCCTGAATGAACGCCGAGTTCATGAACACCTGGCCGCCCTGCACTGCGAACGGCACCGCGATGGCGCCGCCGGCGATGGTATTGACGATGGCGAAGCGGTCTGCGCTGACTAGAAACTGGCTCTGGAGCCCGGCGCCGGTGTTCTCGATGCCGAGGCCAATGCCGGCTGCGACGTACTGCCCATTCGCCGTGACCTGCATCTTCACCGACCACATCGTGCTCAGCTTGCCGGCCGTATCTGCGTAGGCTGTTGAGGTCTGCTGAATGGCCGCAGAGTTTTGCCCGACGGAAACATTGAGCTGCTCGATCTTCGTCGCGGTCGCCGATTCGTTCGTCGCCACCACCTCCTCCAGCTCGGTGATGTTCGCCGCGTTCTCTCCGATCTTTGCGTCGAAGGTCGTCACACGCCTTGCCATTGCCTCGCTCTCGGATGCTCGAACCTTCGATTCGGACGCAAGCGAAGCGGTACTGGTGTAGCTTTTGATCGCGTCTGCGAGATCACCAGCGCCGTCATCGTCTCGAGAGGAGGCGCGAAGGGCTTCGAATGCAGTGGCTTGAGCGGTGACCACACCGTCGATCTCGGTAATATCGGCGGTGTTGGTTGCCACTTGCTGGGCGAGGCCGTTCGCCGTTTCCACCGTCTGCCCAACATCGAGCCAGTAGAGCGGGTTCGGCGGAGGAGTTCCAACCGGTACCGGGCCGGTGGCCTGGTATATCCGCTTGCCCTGCACCACCAGGTCGTACTCTTCATACGTGGCGTCTGGGTTGTAGCCTTTCAGGCCGTCGAGCGCATCGATCTGCGCCTGCAAGCCTGGGATCTTATCGATCTCGTCTCGCAGATCCTGTCCCAGTTCCGTTTCGGTGATTTGCCCGGCGATCATCTCCAGAATGGCAGCAGCATCGGAGCTGGATTGCCCCTGCACGCCAAGACCGATCGGATACCACGGACCGATGTTGCCGATCTTGTCAACGATGCGGCCCCAGAAATAGAAGGTCACGCCGGCGCGCAGGCCGAGCATGGAGAAATCGCTCTGCGGATAGGCCAGGTCTGTCAGCTTGGTCGCGGCCTCAAGATCGGTCGTCGGCCCGTACCAGATCTCCGTGCGCTGGCTGTCCTCGGCGCCAGCAGGGAATCCCCACTTGAGGTAGATGCCGAACAGCAGCGGCGTGGCAGTCAGGAACGCCAGCGCCGGGGGCAGCCCCTGCTTACCGCTGAGGTTGGTCAGGATGGAGTTGCGCCACGGCGACGTGATGTCGAAGGCGCTCACTGCGCGGACGCGAGCCACGTAGGCCCCGGCATAGATGCCGACCACGTCCACGTTGGTCATGCCGGTGCGTTGTAGCTTGATCCAGTTGCCGCTGTCCTTGCGCCACTCCACGTCATAGCCGACGGCGCCATCCACGGCTGGCCAGCTGATGGTCATGGTGGCCACGGCCAGCCCCTGCACAACCGATGAAGTCGACGAAAGCGACACGCTCGCCGGCGCCGGCACAACGGTTATTGGAATAACGCTGATCGGGCGTTCTTCCAATCGTGCACCGGTGTCGATGAAAGCGAACTTGCTCGGTTCGAACTGGAGCGCGCTGATTTCGTAGTCGCCCTCGGTGGTGCGCTTGGTGCGCAGCACGCGATACAGTGGGATTGCCAGATCGTCCGCGTCGAGCGCCCATTGCAACTGCGCCACCGGAGACTCGCTGTAGGCTACCGTGACTGTCACCGCGCGCCCGTTCACGTTCTGCACTGTGCGACCTTCGGCGCGGCCGCCGGGGAGGTTGATGATCAGCCGGTCGCCGGCCTTGGCCTGGGTATCGCGATCAAGCGTGATAACCCGACCCGCCACCGCCGAGATCCGACCACCCACCTCACGCCCAGCCAGCAGCGAATCCGCCACGGGAATTATGTGTCCGGGCAGCGGGATAACGCCTTCCATACCGGTCTTGAACGAGACAGTGCGGTCTTGGTTGTTGCTGAGGATCGCCCACTTGCCACGGCGCTGAGCCTCGGAGGCGCGGGTGCAGCCAATGGCGCTCAGCTCGGTCGGCCGGTCGCCGTAACGGCGTTGCAGATCCAGGTCAGCGAACGGAATGACGTCGGTGTCGTAGTTGTTCGCCGGGTTGTCGTAGCTGACCAGTGCCCGGGTGTAACGGGTTTTCGCCGAGGCGCTGCCGTAGGAGAACTTGCCGTCGATCACGTTCGACCGAGTGAACACATAGTCGAAGTCCTGCGCGCGCGGCATGTCCGCCTGCATCACCAGCTGCCCCTGCGCCCAGTACGTCATGCCCCGGTAGATCGCCGAGATATCGCGCAGCAGCGACCAGGCATCAGCCTTGCCTTGCAAGTTCATGTCGCAAAGGAAGCGCGGTTCCTGGCCGTCCAGTCCGTTCGGCACCAACTGATCGCAATACTGGGCAATGCGGTACAGCTCCCACTTGTCGACCATGAACGGCTTGATGCGCTTGCCAAGGCCGAAGCGGTCTTCGGTGCAGATGCCGTAGGTGATCCACGCCGGATTATTGGTCCAGGCCGATTTCATCGAGCCATCCCACGTCCCAGTGTAAGTGCGCAGGATCGGGTCGTAGTTGCTCGGCACCATCCAGCGACGGGCCTTGCACTTCACCGTCACGGCCGGAATGTTGGTGAACTGCTCGGCGTCGAACTCGATGTAGAGCAGCGCGGTATTCGGGTAGCGCAGCTTGGCGTCGATCACCTCTGTGTAACCGGCCACCAGCATGGTGTCCGCGATCTTGTTGGTGTTCTGGTTCGGCGTCAGGCGGCGCACGCGGATCTGCCAGCCAGTGGTGGCGTCGGGCAGATCGATACGGCGCGAGCGCTCGTAGCGCGTGGTGGTCTTGCCGTCGACTGCGTCCACCAGCACCTGCTGATAAGCGCCGCCATCGGTGGCCACGTCGATTGCGTATTCGATCCGGTAGCCGCCGACATTGCCCTGGTCATCAGAGCGTTGCAGCGCCGGCCAGGCCAAGCGCATGCGCACGGCCGAAAGCTGGGTGTTGGTGATCGAGCGTACCCACGGCGAATCGCTGCGCAGCTCGATGTTCAGCGACGTCTCGTTCTCAACAGACGGAATGCCCGGGATGTAGGTCTGATCCACCGAGCCCGGCCGCCAGTCCCACTTCACGTTCGGGAAGTTGTAGTTGCCGCTGGCATCGAGGATCGGCGTGTTGTCCAGGTAGATGTCGTAATCGGTTGGGACGCTGTCGAACTCACCCTCGCCCACAGCGATCAGCAGTTTTGCAAGGTTGGTCGAGCGCAGACTGTCGCTGGCTTCAGTCGGCGACTTCGGCTTGCTGCTGCCGCCCTTCTCGCCTCGGATATCAATCTGTGCTACTGCGCCCATGCTTTCCTCCAGGCATAAAAAAACCGCCTCGCGGGCGGTCGGTGTGCTGCTGTCCTGATTACGCTTTGTCTTCAGCCAGAATCGAGGCCGAGATGATCATCCCGCCCCACCGGCGTTCGCCGATGCAGATCGGTACCGGGTTGCCGCTGGCCGTGGTGTTCTTGGCGCTGCCGAAGGCGTAGGACGGGGAGTTTTCGGGGGATGCGCTTTGCTTCAGGCCTGAGGCCTGCGGGCTGAGCATTTGGATCACGCCGCCGGCGATAAGACCAATCCCGGCCGGGGTCAGGTATGGCGCCGTAAATGGAAGCGCGTAGGATATCGCAAGCAAAACGACACCCACGACAGTCTGCAAAACGCCTGCACGCTTGCTACCCTCAACGACTGGCACGATCCTAATTTCCCGAGTGCCGCCAAGATCCAAATCCGGCTCGCCAACATTTACGCGGTTTCTGAAAACCGCAAAGCGCATGCCCAGGCTGGACAGTCGCTTTATTTCCGATTCGAACCCTTCGATCGTGCAGCCCAATGATTTGAAAGCTTCACGGCTTGAGCCTGAATCGATCTGTTTCAGGTGGGTTCTGCCGAACCTTTTTGCGAGAGAGCCTGAGAGCTTAATGACTGTCATGCCGGATGAATGCGGGTACGCTGCCACTTTTTGTCCACCCATAAAAAAACCGCCTTGCGGCGGCTTCAGATTATTTGCATTTCTGGAGCGATTCTCTTAAATCGCCCCTTCCAATTTGTGACCATGCAACTCGCTGATAAAGCTTGGCGACGGAGCCCTTTGGGGCTGCTGTTATATCGAGTACATCATCCGTCTGTTGAGCAAAACCGCTAACGATTCTGTAGCCATTGGCTGTTTCACTCATGCTTGCGTTCGAGTTGTGCTCCTGCCACACGGGAAAGACACACAGCGCCAGCGCCTTCGGAGCTTTCGCGGAAGACACGGTTACTGACGGCCCTGACGCCACCAAGTCAGACGGCGATGAACACCCCGCCAACAGCGCTACCGCCAGCGCTCCTACGATCAATTTCATGCAGGTCACTCCTGTGGGAATGCGGGGAATGTAGCATCGACTATATGCAAACGACAAAACCCAGCTTGTTGCTGGGCTTAAGTCTAATGGCATCGATGATAATCTATATTAAATATCAAGGTGCTTGATGTTCCCACTCTCGAACATTCAACAACACTGCAGTGTTATTTGATTCTTTATCCCATATAGCTTTATGCAGATGCCAATAATAGAAATGTACAACCTTTCCATTATCAAGCGTTTTCTTACTGGACTTTCCTTTTTTACTGTAGATGACAACAAGATCTCCCGCCTTAACCATTAAATCGGGCAGCCAGTATGCTGATTTAGACCCCGACAGTGGGTTTCCTGACGCGCCTCGTTTAGATCGCATGAGCACGTATTTACCAATATCTACGTCCTCTTTTGCTTTCAGAACGACTCGTTCTTTCCCAATATCCCCAGCCTCTGGAATTCTGTCAATTTCGAGTTTCATTGGTTACTCCGCTTTGACCAGAAACTGCCACCCACAAGAGCCGTCCCACCTATGACAACGATAAATGTAAGAGGCCAGTTACCCCAGGCAGTTGGCAGATATCCGAGAACCAGGCAGCCGACACCAAGCATCGTTGACTGCACAGTGTCAAGCGACGCCATTCGCTTGAGAGATGACTCAGCTACGGCAAGACTGCTTTTCACCTCATAATAATCAGATCTAAACTTTTCCAAGATCAGGATTTGTTCTTCTGCAACATCAAGACGATCCAGGATCATTTTCTGAACTCCCGGGCCTTTCAACTCATCGTCGTTTAGTCGCCTTTCCACTCTGGCGAGCGCTCTCTTTTCCACAGGGCTTTCATTTCTTACTGGTATCGCGTCACTGTCATCAGAGGCCTGATCAATCTGACCCATAGTCCGTTATCCATTCCAAGCCCATCGGCACCTAACGCGCAAACCCATTCAAAAAAGGTCAGCGTCCAAATTAGCTTGACCACTCTACAGCTAGCCAGTTCGATCATCCAGCTGGATGCAAAGCCAGTAGCGCCCCGCCTCCCTCCGATAGTAGCCTCTTGCCCTCATGCAACGGATTCCCCAGTCCTTTGCCTGCAAGCCCAAGGACTGGGATTGCGCCAATTTCGGCGCGGATAACGCAAGGAGCATCAAATGAGTGAGAAGAAAGTTCTGAGTTCGTTCGAGACAGGAACACTGGCGGCGATCACCCTTATTGGGACTGCCCTCGCTAGCCTGGATTTATCCAAGCGTACGAAAATCAGCAATGCCGCGCAGGATCTTATGGAAGCGCTACCTTTTGATCGAGATTACGCTGATGGCTCATCGGGTAATCATTTGGCGCTTCGAGCGCTGATAAAAGGTTTGCACCCAGTTGAGTCAACGAAATCTGACGACTGATCCATTGCAACAACTTCCCTGCGTCAGCGTGACCAGGGAAGTCGCTAACGGGCTTATTTTTCGATTGTATTTCACTCATCAATAGCTCCAGCGGCACCGCCGCGTCATTTGGTTGGTTGTGCATGTTTGTGCCTGAGGATCAGACGCGTGCGATCAAGCCATGGACCTCCGAAAACGATCACCTCGGATAGCCTGCCGTACAGGTGGTGCATCAGGAACGGGCCGGGGCCGAACGTCGCGGCATCCTCGCCGGGCAAAGCCGGATCGGCGCCGAGGAAGATCCCAGCGTGGTTCGGGTAAACCGTCCGCCCTACTTCCATCACGATCATGTCGCCGCGCTGCGGCTGGTCGACCCGGTAGAAGCCGGCGGCCTCGTAGTTCGCTTCGTACAGGCTGGTGTTTTCCTTGCTCTCCCACCAGCCATCGGCGCGCTTGAAAGCTTCGAATACCAGCCCCCACTCGCGCTTGTACCAATCCGCGCAGACCTGCCAGCAGTCCCAAGCCCCGTGCACGAACGGTCGTTTCAGCAGCGGCACTTCACCGGTGGGAACGACAGTCCGCAGATCGCCTTCCGGCCAGCTCAGGATGTGCCAGGGCAGCGCCGTCGCTTCGCACATGGCGAGGTCGCGCGGTGAAGGCCTGCTGGTGGCGTCCGGATGCGAATGCACCACGCCGATCACCTCACCGATGTCCTCGCCTGCAGCATACTGCTCAGGATCGATTCGGAATTCTTCGTTCGGCTCGGTCGAGACATTGATGCAGGGGAAGTATTGCTGCTTGCGCCCAATCGCCAGCAGGAGCCCGCAGCACTCTTTCGGGTACTCGGCGGCCGCGTGCGCCTGGATTGCGTTCAAGATGTGCTTTCGCATGTCAGCTCCGTGCGATCAGGGAAACGGCCGGGAAGCCACCGAACGGCAGCGGGTTGCCCTCGCCGAAGCGCGGAATGCAGCCCTTGCCCAGCGTGGCATCGCATTGGTCTAGCTCAGGGTTATCGGTGATCACGCCGTCCTTCGTGACGTACGGGCCGGTGTAGCCGCAGTTCGGCCCGCGATATCCGCCGGTGAGGCACCAATGGCAAAGGGTTGTGGCCTGCCGGCCGATTGACTCGTTGCCAACGTCGCCCGGGCTGGCCAACTCCCAACTGACGTTCTCGCCGTCCTCGTTCGTTTTATGGTCGATGTACCAGACCTCGATCGTCTCTTGGGTAGGGTCGGCCGTTGGGTTGCCGGCCGGGAAGTTCGCGGCATCGAGGTAGCTGCCGAGCGTGTGGCGCATCGTCAGCTTGAACTCGAGCAGATCCTCGAAAGCAAGACAGAGCGCAGTGATGCGCCCGTTTACGTTGCCCACCGACAATGTCGGCCGGACCGCCGTGCCGTCGCCGTTCGCCTCGATGCCGTCGATCTGCATCGGCCAGGCGCTGTACTCGTTGCCCTGCCAGTAGATCGCCTTCGCCGGCAGTTGGTCGGCATCGTCGCCGGCGGCAATCAACTCGGCCGGCGTGTGCGGTATCGCGTGCCCGTGGAAGCGCAGCACGTCCGCACCATAGTCCGTGCCGTCCAATTCAAAGAGCAGCACTTCGCTGCCAGGCTCAAGCACTTGGATGTCACTGATCAGCGGCATGGTTGCCCCTTATGGATGGAATGCACGCTCGAACGTGGCGGTGAGTTTGAAGACCCCGCCGCCCATTGGCGTGGGAGCGGGATTTTTGCAGGTGAACAGCCCAAGTTCGCCGAGCGGCGTTGTCCACAGAAACGCCTTTGCGCCGCCGTGCCGGTCAAGGAACCCCATGATCTCCAGCACCTTGGCCTTTCGACCGGAGCAGGTGATCGGATAGGAGTCCTCCTTGTTGTTCGGGCCGTCGCCAACGCTCTGCGTGTATCCGCCGCCGAATTTAGAGGCGCGCACCCGATAGGTGATTTCGGGTGTCTCACCGCGCTCGGTTGGCCAGGTGAATTTTTCGATGGCCATCAGGCCCTCCCATTGGCATTACGAAAGCTGGTGCCGCCCGCTCGCCAAGAGTCAGCGACGGCTTTCTCGGCCACGGCCTGCATTTGCGATTGAAGGTTTTTCGATAGCGCTTGCTGGTCAATCTGCATGCCTTCAGATCCACGGTCCTCAGTTACCACCGTGACCGGCGCACTGATGCTGATCGTAGTCCCGGAACCGCCACCAGCAGCGAGAACGCCCAGCTTGCCGCTGGAAGTCCGGGTAAGTGGCATGATCGCCTCCGGTCCCGCCTCTCCCATCACGCCCGCCCTGCCGCCGGCCATCTCGAAAGCTGTCGGCGTGCTGACGATGCTGTTGGTGAAAGCGCCGCCGTTGGCAAACATCTGCACACCCGATGACCAGGCACCGCCGAGCGCCTGCGGAAAGTAGCTGCTGGAATAGCCCGCCGAGGAGGCGCCGAGATTGGAGGACGTAGCGCCCGCAGACCCAGCGGCCAGCCCATTGCCGCCACTACCGCCGGAGAAGTAACTGGTGGCAGCACCGACGAGGCTGCTCAGCAATGCCGAACTGGCCTGACGCGTCGCGATGCGCGCCATATCCGCCAGAATCGACTTGGTGAAGTCAGCAAACGACAGCTTCCCGGTCATGGCAAAGTTGACGACTGCGTCTTCCATGGAGCTGAAGGCGTTGCCGAACAGGGTTTTCGTCTGGCCGGCGATGTTGCTCGCCGAGTCCAGGTAATTGGCCCAGGCCGACGTTGCGCCCTTGGTCCAGTCCCCTTGAGCTTTCTCAACATCTGCGTAGTTTTGCCGGATCTGATCGGTTGCGGCCTTGTTCGCATCCGCGAGCGCCTGCGACTTCCGAGAGAACTCCTCTTCCGACATGTTGCGGGATGGGTCAGATCGCTGATTTTCCAGCTCGAGCGATTGTTGAGCGAACCGATCTTGCTGGCTGTTCAGTTCGCCGTTCAGTGCGTTCTGCCGATCACCCTGGCCAACGCCAACTACCGCCCGCTGCCCTGCCAGCTTCAGTGCTCTCTGCTGCTGGCTCAAAGCCTGAACGTAGGAGGAAATCGCTCGCTCCTGCTTCGCCAGCCTTCCGGTTTCGCTGGTAGCGAGCACTTCGAGCTGGCTGTCAGCTTCCTTTTGAGCCTTGACCATGCCGGCGCGAGCATCGGCAATCTTCTGATCCAGCTGGATGCTTTGCGCGGTAGATGTGGTCTTTTTCGCCTTAGCGGCTTCCAGCGCAGCGATCTCAGCCTCGTAGGCTGCGGTCACTTCGTCGCGCTCGTTGCCGATCAGCGCTTCACGCTTCAGGGCGTAGTCGGCTTGGGAAACGAGTCCAGCCTTCTGCGCTGCGTCCAATTCCTTTTGAGCGTTTTTGTATTCAGCGCTGATGGCTACCAGGTTGTTTTTGGCGTTGTTGAAGCTGGTCAGATCAACCTGTGAACTGGCCGTTTTTGAATCCTTGAACTGGTCGTTGATGTTTGCCAGGTTCTTGTCGATCGCCGCCTGATTCAGGCGAGGATCGTTCGGCGCTACCTCGCGGATGTCTTCGAGTTGCCGCTTGTACTCCTTGATCGCGTCGTTACGTTTCTGCTCATTCGTCCACGCCGACTTCGTGAGAGCGTCGACCTTCGCCATGGATGAGACGGCATCACCTTGGGCCTTTGCCTGCTCACCTTGCCACTTGGCGATATCGGCTTCTGCAGCCTGCTGATCCTCCAGCATGTTGAGGCGATTTTGATAGAGATCGATCATCTCTTGCTTGTTCTGGAACAGGCCTACGTCGCCCGCCTGAGCGCCCGCCAAGTCACGGCGGGCTTGCTCGATATCAGCACCGATATCGCTGCGCCCGATATTCTTCAATCCATCAGCAGCGCGAGCAACTGCGTTGTATCCCCTCTCCCAAAAGCTCAGATTCTCGAGGATCCGCGGCGTGCGCTCGTTGATCGCATCGGCGAACGACTCAGTAGCCAGCTTCACGGCGCCGGCATGGTCGCCCTGCTTCTCCAGTGCGGTGATCTGCGAGTAAACCGACGCGGTGAGATAGTGGTACTGCTCATTCAGCGCAGCAGATGCCTTGACCGGGTCGTCGGCGAGCTTGGCGAACTCCGCGACAGTCTCGCTAACGGCCTTGCCGGTCGCTTCCTGCATCGACACCGCGGCTTGAGTGATGCCGGTAAAGCTCTCGCCGGCGATCTTGCCATTGTCGGCAAGCAAAGCCAGCACGGCTGCTGCTTGGCCAGTGGTGCCAACGGTTGCGCTGACCTGACGGGCCATGTCGCCCAATTGCCCGGCGCTCACACCGGCGTAATTGGCAGTGAGGATTAACGATTTGTTGTAGCTGTCCTGCTCTTCGCTGCCCTTGTAAAAGGCGTATGCCAGCCCACCCACCGCAGCGGTGGCGAGCGCAAGCGGACCAAGAATTGCGAGCAGCCCCGCCGCACCCTCGCCCGCACCGGCACCCAATTGCGCGACTGCGCGAACACCGCTACCCCAGTCTCCCGAAGACAGCGCATTCCCCAGCTGCACGACGTTTTCCTGCGCCTGGCGCGAGCCGAGCCGCAACTTTTCGAAGCCGGAGGTAGTTTTGTTGAGCTTGTCGTAGTCCTTGTCGATCTTGCCCAGGGCGGTGTTGTACTCGTCCTGGCTGATCCGGCCGGCATCCAAGTGTTTGCCCAGTTGCTCGACCTGAGTATCCAGCTTCGCCAGTGCAGCGCGGGCCGGGTCAATGGCCCCCAGCAGGCTATTCAGTGCCTTCTGTTCATCCATGGCCGACTTGGCCAGCGCCACCTGCTGCTTGTCGAGCTGCGCAGAAATCTTGGCGGCCTCAGCCTCGCCATAGGCGCCGGTCTTGGTCAGCTTCGCCAATGCTTCCCGCTGTTTTGCGAGATCCTGCGTGGTCTTGGCGTTGGTAGAGAGCGATTTCTCCAGCGCCTGCATTTCGTTCATCAACGAAACGGCGGACTGCTCGGCGCGGCCGCCGGCCTTCGCCATTTCATCCAGGCTGGTTTTGGCCTGAATAGCGTCGGCCGAGTCGATCTTGACGCCGAGTTCTGCAATGTTCATCGACTCACCTTGTATTGACGCCCGCGTTTACGGGCTGTTTTCCCTTTCCTCCGCCATGACGCGCAGGGCTTCGCCTTCCAACACCTGCAGGTCAGGAAAGATCGCGGCGAGTTTCTTTTTCTTGATGCCGAGGAATCCGGCCACATCGCGGATGCTGCTGTAGTCGAGACCGATAGCGCCGCCGGTGCCTGCACGCCACTGAGTGGACATCCTGTTGAACAGGAGGAAGGCTGGCCAAAGGCACGGCCAAACTTCGAATTCCTCTTCGATGTCCTCTGCATCCAACCCGAATGCGGCAAGTTGCTCCGCATTCGGAGGGGGCTGATACATGGCGCGGGCGGCGCGAATCAGTTTCCCGTGCGGGCCTTGGCGTAGGCCGCTTGGTAGGCATTTACCACGGCCTCGGTTGCACCGTGGCAAGACGTCACCAGCGCCTTGATGCCCTCGTCGTCGAACTTGTCATCGAACTCCCAGCCAACAACCAGATCCTTGATCTGCTGCACTTGGTTTTCGGTGTCGACCGCAACGATTTGAGACATCGTAGGCTTGTCGCCGAACTGCTCAAGAGCTTCCTTGTGCCGTAGGTTCCACCCATCAAACAGCGCCGCCAGCTCAATCCGGTCCCGATACTTGAAAATGAATTCCACCTTCACCGGATCCTGGCCAACTACCGGGACCATCACCGCACCGGTGAATGTTGGCGCTTGCGCAATCTTGAACTTCGCCATGATCAGGCCCCGCCGCCAGCAGCAACCGGCGCACGATAGGCGGTGATCTCAGCGTTGATGGTGAAGCCAAAGGAAACGGCCGCACCTTCGTTGCGCACCAGCGTCGGAGTTTTGTTGAAGGATGCATAACCGGCGTAATAGATCGTTTTGCCGTTGGGCAGCGACATACGCAAGATGCGCACTTCCTTCTCTCGATCGGCCTTATCCAGTTCTTCATACCAGGCCAGGCTGTCATCGTCAGCCAGCTGGAAAGCGAACGCCTGCGCATTTTTGGTGGTCGGGATCTGCTTGTCACGCCGCGCTTCGAGCGGCGCGTAAGTCCAGTATTGCTGCTCGCCGCCGGACATGGAGTTGCCGATCACCTGGTTGACGGCTACCCAGCCGGTCACTTTCTTGGCGGTACCGCCGCTGATGCCATCGGGAAAGAAAGCCACGTTGGACGTGTCGATGCCTTCAAGGGTGAATGCGCCTGCCGCCGCGTTGGATACACGCACCGCGCGCTCGTTGATGTCCTCCCAACCGGAGGTGATCAGAAGGATGTCGCCATTGGCAAAGCCATTTGCGGCACTGGTAGCGACGCCTGGGTTGGCGTTGCTGATTGCCGAAATCAGCTTGGCAGCGGCGAATCCGCTGGAAATCGAAAGCGTCGCCCCGTTGGGGAAGTAAACAGACATGGGTTTTCCTCTTTGCAGAAATGACATAACCCGCTCGGAGGCGGGTTCAGGATTTGCCCAACGGGCGGGTTATGGCGTGGTGTCGGACCGGTATGAGAACGACAGCGGGACGGTGTAGGTTGAATCGCCTGTGATGCCTGGGCCGACGTCTACAGGTGTCATGGGCGTAACTACGAAACCATTTTTTTCGTCACGCACATAAAGTGGAAATAACGCGATGATCTCGGCGGCAATAGGGTTGGTTTTTGCCTTACCGGTGCCGGCCGGGCAAATAATGCTGACCTGGAACACGCCGGTATACAGCCGGTGGTCTCCGCCGAGCGTGTTGCTGGCCGTGTCGCCCGGGATGGTGAACGCCCGCAGGTAAGTCTCGCCCGCTGTGGGTGTGTAGGGCATGTTCTCAAAAACGATTTTTTGCTTCTCCGGCCTGGCATTGTTCCAAGCGATCAGCTTTGCCTCGTAGATTGAGGCGATGATGGCGTGACTCATACCTGGTTGTTCCTGATGGCCTCCAACACGATTTGCTGGAAGCGAGCCACGGTTACCCGAACCATGCCTCCGGGCGCCTGGGTCGAATGGCCGAACTCCAGCGGGATCGCATAGGGCAAGTTGTTGATGATGTAGGCCATTTGGCCAGCAGTGAAGTCGCTCATTGCAGCGACCAGCGCGGCCGTGGTTTCGGCGCCGCTCGGGTCTACCTCGTCAAAGGTGACGTTTTCCACTACGCCAAGCGAGATGTGCCAGTTCGCACGGAACCGGCCGCCGACGTAGCCTTCTGGCGCCTTGATGTCCATGCCGTCGTTGAGCTTGCGGCCTTTCTTGAGCCTGCCCCCTTTGGTCAGGTTGGCCGGATCGCTGCGCAGCGCGGCGTTGTGTTCGTCGACAGCCTTGTTGTACTCGGAGGCAACTGCGTTCTGTGCCCAGATCTCCAGGTTGCCCACGGGAGACATGCGGATCAGGCTGCTGCCGACCTCGATGATGATCTCGCGCACACTGGCATCGATCGCTTCGCTGGTTTGCGCGGCGAACTCGGCCAAGCTCAGGGCGAAGCTGCCGGATTGAGCGGCCATGTCATTTCCTCAGTTGCGCCGTCCACGTTGCATCAGCAGGGTCCGCAGACACGTTCATCACCCGCAACCCATTGACGATATCGCCGATGGCCGGGGTAGCTGGCACCGTTGTCGGCACACCGGCCTCTGACACGAACAGCTCGTTTTGCAGCAACAGAAGCTTTTTGTCGGTGGTTTGGATCAGTGAGCCGTCGATTTCCTTGGACAGGTAGCTGCCCAAGACGCCGCGCCCCATGTAAGTGATGGTGGTTTCCGGCGTCGCGCCGCCCAGGTCGGGGTCATACTCGCCCGCGACCTTACGCACACCGGTCACCGGCTGGACCGCGTCAGCGAGGCCGTCAGGATCGTCGAACGCCTCAGCCATTTCGGCCTGAATCTCTTCGCGCATACTCATGATCAGATCCTTTTCAGCATCATCACGCCGGAGCGCTTGATCCAAGGCTCCAGCAGCGCCAGGGCGAAGTTCACACCCGCCGACTGATCAGTAGATCCGGCCACGTAGGTCTTGCTCACAGACGTGCCGGACTGAGCCGAAACCGTCTTGCTCTGCACTTCCTTCTGAGTGGCCGTGTACAACTTGCCCGCTGCCGCTTCTTTGGCGACCTGGGCGCCGGCTGTCTTGATCTCGTTAGGAACCGGATCTGGAACAACCCGCTTGATCTTGCCCGTGAGCCAGGCGTTAGCCATGGTCACAGCAAGGACCGGATCACCGGTGCCGGCCCAGCCAGGACCCAGCGAAGCGTCAACATCGGCAACGGTGATGAAGTCGGTCATGTGCTTGTCCTTATTCCGCTGGCACCAGGGCCTGCAGGTCTTCTTTCTTGGCGGCTGGGTCGAAGGCGATGCCCTTCGCCGTCAGCCACTCTTTCAGCTCCGGCACCTTCATTTTCAGAGGGTCGGTTTCGGCATTTTCAGGCTCCTTGCCATCCGAAACTTTGATGCCCGCCGCTTCGTATGCATCGTAAATTTCAGGCGCATCACCCTCGATAACCACCTCAGTGGCAGTGCCAATGACGCCGAAGAATTCGCTCAGCAGGCGGTAGCAAGCGCCGCGCTCTTTGCCCGGTTTGTCCGTGTAGATAACTTTCATGAGTCACCTCAATGCAGTCCGGCGCCCTTGCGGACGCCAGGGTAAGTGAAAGCCGGATTACGGCGTGGTGGTACCGCTGATGACGGCGGCAAATGGGACCTGCTTGCGGCTGAACACGCGTTCCCAGTTCGCAGCAGCGGCATACTGGGTCGCGGTCGGGCTGAGGTTCTGAGCTTCGGAGCCTTTCCAGCTGAAGCCGGCAGGCTGAAGAATGTAGGTCTTCCGCTCCCACAGCACCTCAGCACCACCGCCATTACCGCCGCCCGGTTTGCGCTCGATCTCCACCGGCACCTTCGGCGAGCCTTCGCCGTAGCCGAACGCGCCTTGGCCGAAGAACACCGACAGGTACTTGCCAGCGCCGTACACCAGGCCATCGTCCATGAACACCGGCTTACCCAGATACGTGGCCAGGATGATCTTGCCGTCGGAATCGCGCAGATACTCGATGAGGTCCTGCTTGACCATCTGGTTCATCACCACCGAGTGCACGCCGATCGCGCCGAACTGGTCGGCCGCATCGCCGGCAGTGAAAGCGGCATCCTGAAACGCGTTCGCGCTGATGGCCGCGCCGGCGTCAATCACCATGTCACCGCCGTTGTTGGCAATGTTCGAAGCGATGATGCCGCGCGCTGCGCCAAGAGCGTAACGCTGCCACTGGCGAGTCCAGTAGGTGCCGAAGCGGTTGCGGATCTGCTGCTGAGGCTCGCTGTTCGCCAGTTCGGCGGTCAGGTCGGCTACGCCATAACCTTTGTTGAGGTACAGGACGCGAGCACGCATGCTGTCCTGAGTAACCTTGCCGACTTCGCCCTGGTCGTTCGGGTCATCGTTGCTGATGTTCGGGGCTTCATCAGCGTTGAGATCCTGCCAGTAGCTGATCTCGGCGGTGCCTTGGCTGCCGGAAGCGATAGCGTCCAGAACGGGCGAGCGGGTCACAATGCCAGACTCGTAGACAGCGGTTTTTTCCGGGCTATTTACCGGCTCCAGCGAGGCGTAGTAGTCACCGACAAAAATGTCGGTCAGTTGGGTAGTTGCCATGAATTAGGTTCCTTTGGTGGCCTGGATTTTCTTGAACAGCTCGGGGTTGTCACGGGCGATCGCAGCGCGCTCGGTTTCCGTGTACTCGCCCCATTTTTTCGTGGCCTTGCCACCTTGATCGCCGGTCGGACCGGCACCCTGAGCCCTTGGCCACAGGTGTGTTGCTGTTTCACGCAGCGACTCCGCCCATTCGAGCGGCGACAGCGGGGTTTTCCCGTCCTTCCCGTAAACGACCTCGCCGTCACGGTCGGTGGCAATCGCCTCGCCGTCTTCACTGAGTTTGAAAGTGCCCCGGGCGCGCAAGATGATGTCTTCGGCAGCCTCGGGTAGCGCGCCGGCCTTGATGGCAGCAGCGCGGATGGAGTCAGCCAAGACTTTGTCGCTGTACTTGGCAGCGAATTGCTCGGCCTTGTCGGCGCGCGCTTTCTCGGCGGCCAGCTTGGTGTCGTAATCGGTGCGCAGGCGCTCAGTACGACGGGTGATGACCTCGTCCAGCTTGCCTTCGGCAATCAGCTTGGTTTCTTCGTCCTGGCCGACTTTGGTCAGCAGCCCTTTCACGGCGGCGATATCCAAACCTTCGAACTGGGACTTGAATCCGTCCAGTTCAGTTTTGGTAGTCCGGAGCGAGCCAAGCAGCTCGGTGTTTTTGTTCTTGAGGCCCACGGTCGCAGCCTCAACAGCTGCAGCAATGGCGGTCTGAACTGCCGGGTCTTCAAGATCAATCTGGTTTTCGTCTGCCACTTGGTGCACCCCTTGGGTTTGGTCGGCCCGCTTTGCAGGCATAAAAAAACCCCGGCATGGCCGAGGCTTGGAATTTTGCTAATGTTCGTGACGTGCTGATCATTCAGCGATAGGAAGCGGTCATGAGCGAAGAACGATATTCAATGTCGCAAGACGAATTTGTCAGAAGCTTCATCAATGGATGGATAGTTGATGGTCGAGACGGCGGACTAATAGTCGGGCGTACTCACCAAGAAGGTCACATCCTCATGTTCCAAGCAACCGATGTTCTCGGAGAATTTGAGCATATGGGCTTTGTAGAGGGCGGCGAGTACATCATGAGCACTGACGCGACGGCGCATCATTACAGCCGACTCGAAGAAATCAACAGCGACAAGTCGCCGTGCGACGCGGATATTTTCGTGACCGCCGACAGCCAACTGATAAACACCATGGCAGAGCCGCACGACAAGTTTCTGATCATCCATAAACAGTTCATCATTAACAGAAATGCCACAAAAAGACATTTTGATGAACTGGAAAGACTAAACAGGCCTCATCGATATCATCGCGGCAGAATCCTTGATGACGATGTAATTGCCGCCATTACTGAGCCTGGGTTCGTACGATACTGAGGCCGCGCATCACCAAGTAATCGGCGAACTGCGTCCTGCTCGGCGCGTATGGCGGAGGACGTATGCGCAGCCCAGGCGTATCGCGGTTGAGGCGCGTGCGCCGTCCATTCGGCTCAGTGCAGTGGGTCGGCTCTTCGATCTGGAAGCCCTGGTCGGCGGCGTATAGCTCGACCGCCAGCCGTACCTGTCCCCACTCAAGCTCAAAGGGCACGAACGTCTCGGATAGCGTCTGGTATTCGATCTTGCAGTCACGCCGCGGCCAGGCCATTGCCTGTTCGGTCCTAGCCTTGCGCCCTTTCCACTGACGACCGTTGATTTCGGCGGCAGCGCGCAGCAGCAGTTCGGTTTGCTCAGCCTCAGTTTCAGGTATCCGGAACCCGTAGTAGTCGCGGTAGAAGGTCAGCTTCTCCAGCGGCACGAAGCTGTTGGAGTCCGGCCTGCCCTTTCCGTCTTCAACGATGATCTGCATCGGCTTTCTCAACCCGGTGGAGCGCCGAGTGTAACGCCTGCGCGGATGAACATGTCAGGCTCAGCCGCCTTCAGTTGCGCCAGCGTCAGCGGCTTGAACGACTTGTCGAGCTGCAGCTTGGCGAACTTCTCCGGAGTCAGTCCTCCATCACGGAACAACTTGGCCCGCACCGGGCCGAGCGCATGATCTTGGAAACTCGCCGGCTGCGTTGCCAGCCACTCGTAATAGTTCAGGCTGGCATCGACCTGCGCCCCGCCATTGTCGCCCACCGAAGCACGCGTGGCGTCCTTGGCGAACATCTCGGAAAGCCGGGTTGTCGGCACGGTAGTTGACCGGCAGTTAATGTGCGCCGGCGGCAGCGGCCCTTTGCCCAGGTCGAAGCGCATGCCATCCAAGCCCTTGCACTGCTGCGAGGTCTTGCGGTCGAGCGTCGATACCCAGCGATAGCCCAGCACCACGTCGCTGTTGGCTTTCAGCGTCTCCATTCGCGACGTCGTGGCCACGTGCTGGATTGCCGTCTGCACCACAGAGGCGGCGTTGCGATTGCTCACCGCGAGGATGCCGTCCGTGAAGTTTTGCGCCGCGGTGCCGCGAATCGCCTGAATAATCTGGGCATTGGTCTGGCCTTGGCCGAAGCCGAGCCTGATGGTATTCGTCACGCGCATCGTCTCCGTGCGCGTCCAGCCACTGACGAAACTCTTCAGCAGCTTGCCGCCGTCGATGCCTTTCACCTGCAGCGGATAGGAAAACACCGCCGCTCGGATCACGGTATTGCTCGGCACCACTGCGTCGATGGACAGCGCATTGCTCAGGCTGTTGGCCTCGAAGGTCGACTCGTACAGCGCGATATCGACCAGATCGGCCTGCACCAGGTCACCGTAGGCCTTGTAGATCTCGAGCAGCTTACCGTCCACACGAGCTAGGAACTGCTCAAGGCGGTCCCGGCTGTAAGTGGTTAACTCCTTGCGGGTCAAATGCACCCGCACAAGCGTGTCGATCTGCCGAAGGTACTTCTCGAACTTCTTGACCTCACCGGCCTTAAGCCGCTCCAGCATTACCGAGTGGCGCGTCGTCTGTTCCAGCAGTTGGCTATCCGCCTGCGCCAGGTTTTTCGATGGCATCGTCTTTATCCAGGTTGAGGCCGGCCGACTCGCGCTCATCGCTGATCAGGTCGGCTTCGTCTTCGTATGGGCGATCTGGCAGATTGGCGGTGGTGAGGTACTGCCAGTAGGTGTCGGCGCTGATCGTGCCAGCCATCACGCCCTTGAGCAGTTCGGCAAGCACCTGAGCATCGACCACTGGGGTCACAAACTCAGGGCTCACCTTGAACTTGACTTGTTTGGGGTCGTAACCCTTCCACTCAGCCGCGTACCGCAACCCCTGCTCCACTGCCTCTGCCACCGTGACGACAATGCTGTGCAACGTGGCGTGCTGGTCGTTCTGACGTGTTTTGCGCGCCTCGCCCGACTCGGTGCCGCCCACGTCCATGACCTTGGCGCCCGCTTCAAGGGCGGCGTTCTTCTGGTCATCCATTGCCTTGCGGACGGCTTCAATTCCGGCGCCTTGAAACTCCAGATAGCCACATTGGCCAGCTGGACCGAGGTCCCATGCTGCAGATGGTCCGGTCACGCTCAGCTCTACCGAATCATCAAGGCCAGACACCCATGGTTGCGGGTGACTGGTCTGGTGTAGCGCAGTGAAGTAGTCAGCGCTCAACTGGTAGGACTTCAGCGCGGCACGCGCCATCGTGAGCAACGGCACCTCATCCACTTCCGGCGAGTTGTCGGTCGAGCCGCAATAGATCACCGGCAAGTATGACAGGCCTTTGACCAGTCGGTTGTCGGTGCCAGTGGTGCCCAGGGGTCTCTCCTCCTCCACGATCTCGCCGCCTTCGTTCCGCACAGCGGTGTAACAGGTCTCGCCTTGCATGAAGAACTCGCGGAACACCGTGTCGCAGTCATGGCTGTAGCGATCGCTGCCCTTCTTGCGGAATTCCCGGAACACCGAAAGGACCAGGTCTTGACGACCGCCTTGATCAGCCGTGTCCCAGTTGATCGCGTTGCGCGTGGCGTACGTCGAGAAGTACGGTTCGCCGCGCTCATCAATGTTCACCACCAGCGGGACGCGGCCGTGAGAGATGGCCTGGCGCACCATGCGGAAGAACAGCTGCTTCAGGCCGAAGCCGTCTGAGGTGGCATTGTCCTCTATCCCCTTCAGGCCGGTGGGCAGCTCAATCTCCGGAATCAGCCGGGAAACCAGCCCCATCATCGAACGAAGCGAATCGCGCACCCAGTGTTCGTACTGAGCCCGGTTCGTGTAATTCTCGTAGAGGTACTTGTTCCCGGCGGTGTCGAGCTTCTCAGCTTCGACCATGCCGCTCGGCTTGGGAAGGTTGCGCTCGTTACGCTTGACGGCGCATTCACCCTCGAGCGCGTCGTCCATCATTTCCCACTCGGCGATGTGCGCGTCGTAGTCAGGGTTTGTCGATTGCACTGGCATCAGGCCAAGCCTCCAATTCGGCGTGTTCCGCCTGTGCGTGTTTTGATCGGGTACCGCTTGGCAATGAAGTAGCCAGGGGCATCCACCAGGTGGTCGTAGCCGGCCTTCTTATCGGGCTCGCCCTTGTCGGTGTAAATCTGGCGCTCCAGGCACTGCGTGTATTTCGGACACTGGTCGACGTTGACCAGATATCGATGCTCGCCGTAGGTATTAGCGAACATCGCGCACATGGCGTTGACCCGATCCTTCACAGCGGGGTTGGTCGAATCCACCACTACGGTAAATCCAGCCTTTTTCAGCAGTGACAGGTCAGATTCGCTTGCGCTCTTGCTGCTTGTGTTCTGGCCGCTGGCGTCCGGGTAGATCGCGATGCTGTGGTCAGGAAAGCGGAGCTTGATCTTCTCGATCATCTCAGGCGTGTCCCGCACATCTGAAAACTCGCTGAGCGCCAGTGGCAGGTCATCGCGAATGACATGCACGACTGCCGCCATCTTCATGACGTTGAAGTCCATGCCGATGTGCAGGGCCTCACCGCGCTTGATCGTTTCGCTGGTTCGATTTGCCTCACGATTGAACGTGTAATAGACGACACCCGCGTAGTTCTCAAAGCTGGCCTCGTATTCCTGCCGAAAGGTTCGAGGGTCCATCTTGCGGCGCGCCGCATCCAGCTCTTCAGCCGGAACGTTGCCGCCATCGAGCGAGGTGTAGAGCCAGCTCTTGTGATCAGGCTCATGTCCCGGCCGGCCGTCTTGAAACGTGTCGTAGCAGTGATTGAATCCCTTGGGCGTACCGATGCGTAACGCGTGACCGCCTTTCCGCATGCCGATACCCGGTATCGAATATTGGCATGTCGAAAGCATCGGCCGCAGAACCTCCTCCCAAGCCTCCCATGGGCAGTCCGCCCATTCATCCACCAGGACGAAGAACAGACCTGAGCCGCGCAGATTGTCGTAGTTGTCGAGCCCTACCACGCGCATCACATGTCCAGACTTGAGCGTGATCGAGCATTCCGTCTCGTTGGGCCGGTGTGCACGCCACGCCTCAGGGATTGCCTGCTTCAGCCGTCGCCAGAACACGCGCTTGGCCTGCTTGAACGTCGGCGCGCCGTACCAGATCTCATCTTCGACGCTCACGCCCCACTCAGCAGCCAGCCGAGCAGCTCGTCGCATCTCAGCTTTGCCCAAGAACGTCTTGCCGAACCGGCGACCACACACCGCATCGCGGAAGCGCGCCTGAGGCTGGAAGCCCCAGCAGTAAATGTTCGCCTGTTTCGGCGTCAGCTTTACCGGCGGATCATAGGTACGGGGTAGCGGGGACATTCTCATCAGGCTCCAGGGTGTACTCAGCAATGGCGTGCTGCTGGTCCGCTTGAGAGCCCAGAGGTTTTTCAGGTTCTAGGCGACGATTCACGTAAACGTCGCCCACTTCTTTGGCTGCCTGCTCAAGCAACTGGGCAGTCAGCGCCATGTTCTTCATGTTCTCTGCCTTCTCGGCCATTCGTCCCAAGGTGCGAAGTCGATACGCTCGGTTGGCGATCGGGATCTCTGCCGTCTCTTCACGGAAGCGCTTGCGAGTATCTTCGAACAGAGTGCGCCACTTGGCTGCCAGATTGGCGCCGGCGCGCTTTGTTGGATCGTGCTGCTCCACCTGCTGGCGGGTCACATCGATGTCGAATTCTTGCTTAACGTTTTGTGAGACGAGCGTGGGAGTGTCGAAACACGCCAAAGCCTGAACGATGAAGGCTTTCACATCGTTTTTCAGGGCTGCCATAGATTGGATTCCGTCTCATGCCTGTCTCACATTCAGGCCAGCTTAAGCAGACAGGTTCCGCAGGCCCTCGATATGTTCAATTTCCCCACCTCGGCAGGACTGTTTGCAGCGTCCACCAGCTCTTGCACTTGAGCGCTTGCCCCGTACCGACGCACCACACCAACGAACTCTTCAACGTCATGTCCACGCATCTCAAGCTTGGGCAATCCTTCCTGGGTGAACTTGGGTGCGCCGTACTGATCGGTCGCTTGAGCGATGTGATACAGCTCATGTTCGACCAGTGCGCAGAAGTCGGCGTCGGAACAGTCTGCGCAGTAGTCTGCCGCCAAAGTGATGATGTAGGCCGGCACGTCGCCGAACCAGTCCAGCATCTGCTGTTCCATCCGGGCCTTCTGCCAGCCCCCTGCACGAAACGCTACCTGTTCGGCTTGGCCTACCACCGTGCGCCCCTTCTTCGTGAAGGCGGCAGACGCCCACATCACTCTCACGTCCGCATCGATCAGATGGGCGTGGTCTTCGTTGTGGACGCTGCCGGTGTCGGCGAGAATCTCGGATTGGAGCCATTCCCACACCTCAGGCGCGGGGATAAGGCGGATACCAAAGCCGGACAGCTCAGACAGGTCGAGCAGCGACTGAGGCGGCATTGGTCGATTCATTTCATCTCCATCCGGCCACTCAACTAAGATCAGTTGGTCTCAGAAAAGGAAATCCGTAAGTGAGCCATCGCATTGATGAAACAGCTGTGTTGAAGGCCGCATCAGAATGGGCGGAGCGAACCGGGAGGAACACCGAGACGGTAAGCTCGACTGCTCAGGACGTCATGGTCAGGCTTAAGTCCAAGCTCACAGCTTCCGAATATCAGGGAGCGCTCAAGCAGCTTCATGGCCAATACAAACGCGATAATGTCTCTTGAACAGTGTCGCGACACAATTTGCACACTCGCTAAACGTGTCGCGACCTACTTGCTCTTCTGTGCGGCAGCGTATGCAGCCTCACACGCCAATCCAGCTATTCGGCTTCGATCAAGCGCTTCTGCCAGTCTTCCCGCTTCTTCGTCAGCGCTTCTACGCAGGTCGGCGAGCAGAACGGTAAGGTCGGTTCTTGCCTGGCTTCCGCTGGCAACCTCGGCAGCACAAGACCTTCGCTTGGCGAGGAGGTCGGTAATTTGCTGCTGCAGGCTGCGAGCCCGGTTATCAGCAACAACAACGGCAGCCGACACATGCTCAGTCTTGGCTTTCGCATCATCGGAGACTCGGTTGATGTCATTGGTGATCTCGCGCTGAATGCGGAGCGTGTTGGTGAGCGAGTCCACGCGGGCGGTGGCGGTATCGAGCTGGGCGGTGATTGCTGCTCGATCGTCCTTTACGCTATCCAGGCGGATCGCGAGATAACAGATTGATCCTGCAGCGGCGAGAACAACCCACAGCCAGATTGGTATCAGCCGAATGAGTCCGCTCAAGGGCGCTTCCTATCTGGAGCCTCTCCAGATTTACCTGTCACGATCGGGCGGTCGCAGCCCATGCAGTGTTCGCAGTTCATGGTGCGGCACAGCCAAGCTTTCACCCTCAGCCACCAGATGACCATGAAGATGTGGCGTAGCCCGGCCAGCGCAAGCGACATATGCAACGTCAGGCCTGCGGTGGTTGGACCGAAGAAGATGTTCTGGCTACGCGTCATCACGACGAACCCGCTAATGGCCACAGCCGAGTAGATCAGCTTGCCAATGACGCCGTCCCGCACTCGGCCACTGAGAACACACCAGGTCGCCCAGAAGGCAATCAAGCCGCAGGCGATGGAATTGATCAGTTCAAGACTCATGGTGGATTGCCTCCCCCGAACCGCTGGCGAATAAGCGCCCAGAGGTCAGCGGCTTTGATGGCTCGGTTGATGGCTGCCAGGAGTGACCCGCCGAAGGTGCCTAGCAAGAAGCCCACACCAACCACGATATTCGGCTCTGTCACTCCGAGGTATGCGGTCACCATGCCGGTGAGGTACACGGCGCAAGCCAGCCCTGTGGTCAGGAAGAACAGCCATGCACGCCAGTCTCTCAGGTCGTCTTTATGCCACCAGCTTGCGACGACAGCACCGATCAGTCCTGCGATCAGCAATTCAAGCCTGTCGAACCTGTCGAGCAGGCGCTGCAATAACTCCATGCGCTCGACTCCGTGGGTGCATGTGAATAGATCGGCGTCCGCTGCACTCCCAGCTCGGGGCAATGGGTGTGGGGAGCCGAAAACGAAAAAGCCCCTGCGAATGCAGAGGCCCTGAATAGGTGCGCTGCGACCGAAACCCGGCAGCGCATAAACAAAAAGCCCCGCACATTGGCGAGGCTCTGAAGTGGTCGTGCGCTGGAGGTAAGTTGCGCAGTGTGGGAAAAGTACATCAAATTCCCCACCATGACAACACCTTTATGCCGCATCCTCTGAATTTTCTGCGTGAATAACCTGCCACACCGGCTGTTGTGCCTGAATATCCACCTCCTCAATGGCCTTTCGCAGGAAATTCCAGATGTCGAGCCAGTCGCGATCCCAGTGTTTGGGCTGGATAGCGATCCCGTACAGCTTCAACATGGCGTCAGACACTCGGGCCGGCCCCCAGGCATCGCCGCCGTTCGCCTCGGCCTTGTAGGACTGCAGGGCACAGGTGATCAGGCAATGCACCTTCGACGCCTTGGCATCAGTGAGAGCACTGAAGTCGGTATCCGACCAGATCAACTTCTCGGCGTTGAGCATGTGAACCACCGTCATGCACGGGTGGTAGAGGTAGTGTCCCAACTGCTGCACCTGGAACGGCAACGACTCGATCGCCTTCTGGACCTTCCCCATTGTCACCAGGTGGGCAGCTCGATGTGTCGAACGACCAATCGGCGTGCGGCGCGTCTCGGCGATGTGGATCTTCTGTCGCACGGCCTTGATGCGCTCTTCCTTGTCGTCGCCCTGGGCAGCGAAGATGATCTCCCGGAGCGCGGCCTTCTCCTTCCGGACAACGGTCGCGGATTTTGCCCGGTCAGCCGCTGCCGCACTGATTGAGGCGTTCGACTCATGCTGTGCGTCTGTCCACGCTTGACGTGCGTTGATCAATTTCATGCTGCCTGCCCCTTCTTCAGTTCTCGGGTCTTGGCCCGGTATTCGGCCTTGATGGTTTTGATTTCTTCGACGGTGTACTTGCGGGGCTCATGAGGCCCTTCCAACCAAGCCACGGTTTCGGCGCCGATGCGCTGCACCAACCGGATGCGGTACTCGACCGCGTTACCGGACAGGTTGCGGTTGCACTTCACGCACTGGCGGTGAATGTTCAGTGGCTCGAAACGCAGCTCCGGACAAGCGCCGACGGATCGGTAGTGGCCTGCGTCCCAGCGGCTGCCGGTCATCAGGTCATTGTCGTTCGGCATCGAGTCGCAGCTGATGCACGGCAGGTGCGCATCCCGGGTGCGAACGTATTCGTTCACCGCCGCCTGGGCTTCGCGCAAGTGATCCGCCCTGCTCTTCAGCTTCTCCTTGCGGACTTTGATCTCATGGCGCTCGCATTGACCGATGGCTTTACGGGCTTTCTCGCTGTTCGCCGGCGCATGGGCCAGCGCGCATTTCGGGCTGCACACCACCTGCGTGGTGTTGAACATCGGCGCGAACTTCTCGCCGCAGGCTTTGCAGGTTTTCTGCTTCACATCCTTGAGGGCAGTGCGCATCAATACCGCCCTCCCCACTTGTCCTGCTCGGTCCAGCGCACGTCATGCTCGGCGCCGAAGGCATGCATCAGCTCGAACAGATCGCTGAACCACTTCTGGGATTGCTTGCGGGTCGATACGGCCATCACAACGAAGCCACCGTCCAGGCCTGGTTCCGCGCGCTGCTTCTCCAGCGAGGCACTGAAAAGGCACTTCCAGTCTTCACTGGTCAGTTTCTTGCCATGCCAAACCACCTGCTCGGATACGTCCTTGAGCATTGCCCACATCTTGCGGTTGCAGACGTCGGGGCGTTTCTCGTCCTTGATGACCACGATCTTGGGTTTGGTGAAGTCGGATGCGTGCAGGACGCCCATGAGGCGGCTGATATCGCGCTGGCTACGGATTGCGAACTCGTTCATGGCTGCACCGTCTTGGCCATCGCGCCGTCCACAAGCGCGTCGAGGTCTTCGCCGGTCATCCCGGTAGCGTGCGGTCCGATCCACTCGACGACTTCGATGTAGCCACTGTGACCGTGCTGAAGCCACCGGTAGCGCTCGGCGTCCTTGCGATACGCTTCAATGGTCGTGTATTGCCTGTCAGCTTCTCGGGTAAGCGAATCAACCTCGGCATTGAGCTGGTCAATACGTGTGCGCAGCACATCCGCTCGGTGACGACCTAGTTCCAGCGCTTGAACGGACTCCTGCACCCATTCGGTTTTTTCGATCCACTCAGAAAATGCTTGCTCGATGCGTCCGAGGCGATCGTTCTCCGCCAGCAGGTCCAGCGCCACCTCCTCCACGGTCTTCTCCCCGAGGAATTCGCCGAGCGCTTCAGCGTTCTGCTTCCACTCTCCGCAGTCAGCCTTCCAGGAGGCGACTTCACTCCACAGCAGCTTCTGGAGTTTTTGTTTGTCGATAGTCATTGAGCCGCACTCCTTGCTTCCAATTGTTCGGCCTGCTGAATGAGCAGCGCCCGGCGATCCGCCAGCTCATTGGCTGCCAGAATTCGCAGTTCTGTTTTTTCCTCGGCCGATGCCTGGCGCATGGCGAGCATCGAGTCCTTCACCGCGGCGAGCTTTTCGCGCAGCTTTGGCGAAGGCCGCGCTACCACACCGGTGAGCAGCGCAACGACGGCCCGACCGTCTTCAGTGACCGGCACGACACTCAAGTCGGCCAGGTACTGCTGAGCGCGCTCCTGAGGGATTCGCTGCATCTGCACGGCCTTGGCGATCGCCTGTGTGCGGCGGTTGGCGTCGAAGCCGACCGACACATGCCAGTTCACTTCCTTGCTGTCCTCCCGGGCCTGCCCCACCAGACGCTCGTAAGCACTGTTGAATGCCATGCGCGCACCGACCTTGTCGCCGGCGTCGAGGACAGGTTTCGCGGCTGCCAGCGCGAGCTGAATTTCGTCCGTCAGCACTACGGTTTCGAATTCATCGTTGGTGGTCATCGCGATCGCCCATGCTTCGTCCTTGCCGGGGCGGCCATCGGCGACCTGAACGCGTTGAAGAATGTCAGCCATTGCCAACTTGCCTCTCACTTCAAAGCGGCAGGCCTTCAGTGCGGCTTTCACGACCGGCACCGGGTAAGCACAGAGGTCTTCGGCCATGATCGCCGCAGTGCCTGGGTTCATTTCCTGCCCCATGGCCTCAGCAGTGGCGCAGATCGCAGCAGCGAGCCCGGCAACCTGTTGGTCATTCATTTCAAAGGTACTCATTGCGCTCCCCTGCTTGGCGCTTGGCCAAGACCATTTGCGCGGCCTGCTCGGCGGCGGAGACGTTCGCTTCGGTACGTTCCATCTGGCGCGCGGTTGTTCCGTTGATGCGCTGCCCGGTCACCCACTGGGTGTGGTAGCTCTCGGCATTGGCCAGCAACTCGTTAAGGCTGTGGCATTTGCGCAGAACGGTGGCATCGCTGGTTTTCAGGAAGTGGGCGGCGACGTGATGGGCGACATCGGCGCCGAGGCGGTCGACCAATTGACCGAGCTGGCCACCGACCTTAGCGTTCCACACCGGCCAGGTGCTGTAGCGCTTGCGGTAGGCCATGGCGTAGTTCGCCCAGACCTTGAAGGTTTTGCAGGACCGGTCTTTTGGGCCTGGCATGTCGGCAGGGATCTCGACCCGTGGCGCATCGGTGCGATCGACCACGAGAACCAGATTGCGAGCCGGCTTGTCCGGGCTGCCTTGCAAGTCCTGACTGGTATCCTGATTGGTAACCTGATGATTGGTATCCTGATTTGTCGGAGATTTTTCCGACCCTTGTTCGGATTTTTCTCCGACCTTGCTCGGATTTTTTTCCGAGGTAGATCGGATTTTTTTCCGACCTTCGTTCTTTGGTGGGGTCGGATATTTTTCCGACCCGTCCAGCTTCTGATTCCACTCAATCGCCTTCTCGGTCAGGCGGAACAGCGTGATGTTCGAAGTGCTGGAAAGCTCAATCAGACCGGCCTCTTCTAGGGCCTTCAGCATGCGGTAAGCAGTGTCTGGCTTGTCGGTGAGCAGCGGCAGCTCCTCGATGATCTTGGCCTTGCTCAGCGCGAAGAAGATCCCGTCGTCGGTCTTGATTGGCTTGGTCCAGCTTGGGCAGCCGTAGACGAAGGCGAACAGCAAGGCCTGCTGAGAATTCAGCCCCCACTCCAGCGCCTTCACCTGATTGATCGTGACGGTGAATTGCATATCAGGCCTTCCCGACCAATTTGGCCAGTTCGAGGAAGCGATCGACGTACCAGTGAGGCTGTGTCTCGCGGGGGCATTGAGGACTGGTGAGGTTCTTGCCGTAGTTCAGCCCCTTGTCAGTCACCGACCAGAAGTCGACCATCTCTTGTTTGGAGTTTTTGCGCTGAAGGACTTTGAGGAAGCCGTGAGCTTCCAGTGCAATGTTGAAAGTGCGTGCGGTACTGGCGATGCAGTGATCTTTAATCAGCGCAGTTATGGCCTTGGTCGGCATCGAGCTGCCGCCAGTGGCATCTGGCGCAGCATCCACGGCATAACCCGGAAGGAAGCTCGACTCCAGACCGTTATTGGTGGCTATCCTCGCCAGCATCATCACCTGGCTGGACGGCGACGGCTTCAGCAAGCGCGTGTAGCACTCCATGAGTGCCAGTTCACCTACAACTTTGGAACTGCTCGGGCTGGCAGCCTCGAACTTTCCGGTTTTGCGAATGCTGGGCAGCACCTCACCCACTACCCATTCTTCAAAGCGTTCCGCACCAACCAGCTTCGAGCGCATCACCAGTCGGTAGACATCGCGCTCAGGAATGACGGTCATGAAGCCACCACCCTGTTTCGGGGTAGTGGTCGCGGCCTTGCAGTGACGGGAAATAGCGTTCTCTGGCTTGGCGTAGCCCAAGGCGTCAGCGACATCACGGGCAACGAACCACGGATCGCCGAGCTCGTCGGTGATAACGCGGATGGCACCGCCATCGAAGTCGAAAGGGACTACTGAGTTGGTACACGACACGTTTTGTGATTTGTTAAAACGTGTCGCGTCATTGTTCTGGGTGTTGCTCGAATTCGGTTGGCTCTGCATAATCGGGCCTCTCTAGTTTTGCGAATCAGCCGACATTGCCCGTCGGCTTTTTTGTGTCTGTTATTTGTTCCATTTATTCAACAGTGCTGTTGATGGCGCCTTTTTTTCGATTTTTTGCGCGACAGCCGCAAATAAAGTTTGCACATGCGCAAACTCCTCAGGCGGCCTTAACCGAGGCGTCCATCACATCCAAGCTCTGCCGAACGTGGTTGATCTCTTGGCGAATCATGGATTTTTCGAAGCCGCTGACGTGGTCGTCGTCGAGCGCCTGGTGAACCGCGATGGTCAGATCCGCCACTTCTTTCCCGACATTGATCAGCGACTTGGTTAATGCCTGAGGTTCCGGCGTGGTTTTCGCAACGAGCTCGAAACCAAACTCGTTTGCCAGTGCCGCCAGAGGTCGCATGTCGCCGGCGTGCAGCAGAATCCCGAACAAATGCTCCACGGTCAGGTGGTGTGCGTCGTTGTCCGGATTGGCGCGCTGAAGCAGGCCAACGTGAGCAACGCCCATCTTTGCAGCAAGGGTCTTAGCTTCGTTGTCCAGGACAGCGCTCTGACAGGCCCGCAGAAAATCTTCCATTCGTAAAACCTCAAATTTGTTTCCGTGGCGCCCTGCCAGTGCGTGGGCGATGATTTGTTCGTGCAGTAAGCAATGACTGCATCAGGCTGCTGTGCGCTTTGGGCGCGCAGGGATCGGACGAATCTCATTCGCCTCAATACGGCCGTCGTCATAAAGGGTGATTTCGATGCTTCTGCCGGCTCGAACCATTTGCGAGATCGCGCTCTGGTTCACGCCGAGAGCAGCAGCAAGCGCAGCTTGAGTGCCGTGCTCTTCTAGGTATTTGCTCAAAGGGATCTTTTTCATGGAATTTCCACGGTTTGATATCTGCCATGGATAGTAGCAGCGCTGCTTTTTATCAGCAACAAAATACTAGCAGTGCTGTTTGCTTGGATATCAGCTCTGCTAATACTCTTATTCGTATGAAAATACGTCGCCCCCTCACCCCCGAAGAAGTCGCCGAGAGCGCCCGGCTCAAAGCTATCTACGAACAGCGGAAATCAGCTGCTAAAGCGGCCGGGCGCAGCCTGACGCAGGCGGACGTTGCCGAAGCGTGCGGATGGTCTGGGCAAAGCGCATTCAGCCAATACGCCACCGGAAAGGTGCCACTAAATGTGGAAGCGCTGCTGAAGCTCGCAAAGGCGCTCAACTTCGACGCAAGCGAGGTCAGCACTCGACTGTTATCCACTGTTGCCAGCGTGCAGCAGGACCGCATACAGCCAAGCGTGAAATTAGGAAGCATCGAGACTTGGGACGACGAAACCCCGCTCGATGACGATGAGGTCTACGTCCCCTTCCTTCATGAAGTCGAACTGGCGGCTGGATCTGGCAGGTTTGCGATTGAGGAAAGCGCAAACTCGCGCCTGCGCTTTAACAAGAAGGACCTGCGCCACAATGGCGTTCAGTTCAGCAATGCGAAGTGCGTGAAGGTTGGCGGCAACAGCATGGTGCCCGTGCTGCGCGATGGCGCGACAGTCGGCGTTAACGTCGGCAAGAACTCTCTGAGCGATATCGTCGACGGCGAGATGTACGCCATCAACCACAACGGCCAGCTTCGCGTGAAGCAGGTTTACCGGATCCCAATCGGTATTCGCCTGCGCAGCTTTAACCGAGATGAGCATCCGGACGAGGACTACACGTTCCAGCAGATCCAAGAGCAGCAGATCTCGATCCTAGGGCACGTATTCTGGTGGGCGATGTATTCGCGCTGAGTAGAATATGAGGTTTGAATTTCTCCAGAGAGCAACGCAGTCACTCATAACAGGCGTGATTCTCTCCGGTCAGTCACTCCCTGCAAATGCCCATCTGATATAGTTTGCAAATGGCAATTCGCCACCCTCGATACCGACAGCCAAGGAAGGATGCAAGCTGTGAGCTATTCAGAGAGCATCGCTGATCGATGCGCAAAGGTCTTTCCAGTCGTCGCGTTCCATATAATTTCACAATTTCCTGCTGGCAACGAGTTAACCTATAGGTTAATGTTTGTGTGTGAGTCGAGCCTGTCAGGTGCACCTTGGAGCTAAAAATCCACTTCAAGAACCGATGGATGATCGTCTCACCGATGGAGAGTGATGGTCGCTCTCAGGTCGAAATTTTCATGGATGACGTGAGCGCGAATTTCCACTCCAACATCAGTGGATTGATGGTGATGATGGAAAGACATAGCAAGCATGGTTGCGAAACCTTCAACACAGAGCAATGTCACTATGTAGACCAGAGCGAAAAAATTTACGAGTACATTAAGGGCAGGTTACGGTTTTTCTGGTTTGAAGACGAAGACAGGGTGATTGTATGTACACATGGCATTGTCAAAAAATCTCAGAAAACCCCGAAGCGCGAGATCGAAAAAGCGCTTCGCGTAAAAGCGGCATACTTACTCAGTAAGTCGCGCCGAAGCCTACAGTTTATTGATGAGGCATAAAGTTATGATGAAGTCATTCAAGGAAAGAATGGAAGCTCTTAGGCGCACTCACGTATATTGCGTTGAGCAAGCCAAGCTGGAATTTGTAAGCGGCATAACTAGGCTTATGAAACACAAGGGAATCAATAACAAGGCTCTAGCAGTAAAACTTAATACTAGCAGCGCCTATGTTACTAAAGCGTTGAGAGGCGATACTAATTTTACTATCGACTCTATGGTTAAGATCACTCACACGCTGGGTGGCCGCATCCATATCCACGTCGCTGACTCTGTTGCAGACGTCCATTGGCTTGAAAAAATTCAAGGCGGTGCCCCTACTCAGGGGGAAGTCAGGGCAGACCTTAGCGCTATCGACCATCCTGAAAAAATCTCGAATCTTTCAATGATTTTGCATGAGATCGATAATGAAGAGCGCAAAATTTACGCTTGATCAAATGTTCTACACAGAGTTCTCTGTCAAGGCGAACGCGGCCTTTAAAAGAGATTGTGAAGAATACCCAACGGAACCGAAAGTAAGTATTCACATCACGCCTACTGACGAAAACCGCTATGTAGTCGGTATGAATCTTGTGAAAAATCAAGAAGTCGATGCTGATGCCTATGATGCCCGCGTAGTTGCAATTGGGATTTTTGTTGTCGACGATGATATAGAAAAACAAGAACAAATAGCATTGGTGGTTCAGAGCGGGCCCAATATTCTTTATGGATCGATTAGAGACCAAATAGCCTCTCTAACTGCTCGCGGACCATGGGGAGAATATTTACTTCCTCCTAAAGTATTTGAACCAGATGATTACGCCTCCTTTGATGGTTCAAGCTCATAAAGAAAAGCCCGGCCCTGCGCCGGGCTTTGTGTTTCCGCGTCACCCATCGCTGAGTCTCGCCGATGCTCTGTAAAAATTTGACCAGGCTAGGCCGCTGAAACCCAATATTCCTGCCACGACGTTCCCGTTCTGCTTGATCGCTGAGTACAGCCCGGCAATCCAGCGCGGCGTCCCCTCCACAAATTTCCCATTCAAACCTAGGTAGGCACTTCCCAGAAGAACAATTCCGAGCGCTGCTATAGCCAGCACAACGGTCGCGACTCCCCGAGCCTTCATTCCACACTCACTCGTATTCACGGCCCGATCCCTCAGATGCGCATCTCGAATAAAGCTATTGCACGCGATCGGAGGGCTCGTATTCCCTCTCTCGGCCAATGGTGGCGCACAGCCACGAATGTTAAAATTTCGGCTCAATTGAGGGAGGGATCCAATGAAAGGTTTTGGGACCGTTGCAATGGTTGTCGGCATCTGCTGGCTGGTATTTGCGCTTGGTATGGATGTTTCCGTCGCGACGGGATCCGGCGGTAGGGTCAACAACCTTGGGCTCATGGCTGACCGCCAAGTGCATACCATCGTAGGCGGCGTGATTATGTTGGCAGGCTTACTCATGATTTTGCTGGGGGGCAAATCCTCCGCGGCCCAAGCTGGCGCTGACACCGACACTCGCCCCTGCCCTCTCTGTGCCGAATCTATCAAGATGGCAGCAATAAAGTGCAAACACTGTGGTGCTGACGTTGAGCCGATGGCAGCTCCAAGACTGAAAAATGGATGGGTCGCTTCAACTTCCTGCCGTGACGAGGAAGAGCAGCTGCGCACGATAGAAGCCATTGCTGCCACCGGACTTCCCGTAGTTTCGATGGTCGGCCTGGCCGTTGGCGCAGGGCCATTCGAGACGAAGGACGAAGCCAAGCAAGCCCTGATCACAATGCGAGACGGCCCGAGACTGTTCAGCGAGATTGTTTACAGGGATTCAGTGAGCGGGAAATATCCGCCTATCACTGACAGTATTATCGAGCGTTCCTTTCAGGGTTGGACAGTTCGGATCAAAACCCCTCCAGCAGACTCGATCAGAATTGAGAACCTGCTTGAAAGTCTAGCGATACCAGTGCTTGCGGTAGATGGCAACACTATCATCACGGGACCCTTTGAGAATGAGCAATCCGCCCAAGTGGTTTCTGTGGAACTCAGTGACAATCATGATATTCAGTGCAACATGTACTGGGTGCCGTCTTAAAGCTGATCCAACGAGACGACCTATCAAGCCCGCTGACCGCGGGCTTTTTTACGCCCGCAAAAATTATTATTAGCAGCGCTATTTACTTTGAATAGCAGCACTGCTACTTTTATTCGCAAGCCGGATGACTCCAGCAAAGCAGCGAAAGCCGCGCAGCTCTTTAGCGACACCCTTTGCCGGATTACCACCGGCCCAGATTCGAAGGCAGCGATGAACCGGCCTCAACGGTTCAGAGGGTTGGCAACTGACCCGGGCGTGCAGCGTAAATCGTCGAAAGCAGTTATCCAGCGGGAGAACAAGCCGAAAGGCCCGCGGCTGGAAGAACAATTTGAATCGATCTGTACCGCGCCAGTAGCGCCGAAGGATCAGCGGAAAGTTTCACTGATGCACCTGGTGACGGGTGCATTGGGAAAACAACCGAGGGCAAGACGAGATGATCATCATCGAAGACGACTTCACAAGCGGCGCCCAAGTGAGCATGCAGATGGACAAAGAGGCGGCTGAGCTGTTCGTGTTTCATTGTCCCGCTGGTCAAGGCTGCAAAGTCAGCAAGTGGCCTCTCGATAGCTTCCACATGCCAATCGCGGTGGCTCATTACGAACAATGCTGCGAGCTGGAACGCGCCGTCTGAACAACCAGCGCCACGACAGCCTGTCGGTAACTGCCCGATCCTCTCTATGAGAGCGCATCGGGGTGTGATCTGAGTACCGTCTGGCTGCGTGAGAGCAATGTCAGGCAAACGTCATGCAGATCACACCCCGATGCGTACACCCGATAGCTCAAAGGTTGCAGCTGTATTGATATTCGAACGGGAAAAAGACGGTATCGACCACCAGAGAAAACGGCGCGTCGATCAGCAAAAAGGGAATCAGCTTTCCTTTGGAGGTACCCACCAACCACCAGTCGAATCGCAAGCCAATGTAGGGGCACCGGTGCTTGTCATAGTCCATGCGCATGGCGGTTGCCATACACCCACTCAGGCTGGCAATCAGCACCAGTAAAATCGCTTTTCGAACCACGTAACGTCCTTATTACTTCTTTGTGCGGAGCTGGATAGACGCTGGCGCGCAGAGTTAGTCACCCTCCCCCGACACCACCCGAATGCACTCCCCTCCGCGCCCAACGGCAACCAGCGGAGCGGATGAGTGCATCCGAGTTTTGTTGGATCAACACCCGCCACTCTGGAGGCGACCATGTCAGCTCTACGCAAACTCATCCCGGAAGAAGAGTTCCTCGATACGAAGGCAGGTCAGGAATGGCTGACCGAGTCGGTCGAAGATCTGCTTTCTCGGCAACACGTGGAAGCGCCGAATCCGGTAGGCCGAAGCAAGGTACTGGTCAACGCAGACCACTTGCCGGAGGCGCTGGCGGATTACATGGCTGCGAACCCAGACCCAGATCGGTACATCGAGAAAATCCTGATCGAACTGATCAGGCGGCAAGACGGCGGGGTTCTGCACACCTGGGCCGTTGAAGCCGTCGGCGGTGATCCGCAAATCGTTCGGTCGCTCGCCGCCGACTTGGTTGCCGTGCACGCCAACGAATACCGCGACGCCAAACGCGAAAGCGATCTCGTCGAGCAGGAGTGTGGGTTTTGAGTCCGCACGTCCTTATTGGCGAAGAGTTGGAGACCTTGCAGCACCCAGAAACGCCGATCAGTTGGTCGCTGATGATTCAGAAGACCATCAGCGAAATGATGACCGACGAGCGCATCACCATCGAAGAATTCAACCACTACTGCGGACGCCTCAACAAGATTGTTGCCAGGCGCAAGGAGTCGTCATGGCTACCCCAATCGTGAAATCGCTGGTCGCTGAACAGCTCGAGGATATCGAGCGCCGCATTGCGATTCTCGGCTTCGGCCTGGCCTTTAACGAAGTGATCGGCCGCAAGCGCGAGGATCTGGTCGACAGCCTCCCGCAGCGCCTGTCGGTGACCATGAAAGGCGGGCGTATCGCTGTGAGGGCTCGGCCATGAACCTTGTCTACTGGATTCTCGTAGTGATTCTGGTTGCCGGTGCAGGTTTCTACGGAATCGTGAAAGACGGCTCGGGCACTTGCCAGGTGCCGCGTTCCACCACCTACAACGTGTTCCGATGACCAGCCTTCAGCGGGCGCGCCGCGTGCTGATCCGGCGCGGCTCGTTCCCAGTCCTCGCAATCTACACATTCCTGATGCTGCTCAGCGCCCTCGCCGACCGCATCACTCAATAACCCAAGCATTCAATCGCTGCGCATAGCGCGGCAAGGATTCCTCATGTCCACGAATACGCGGATCTGGGATCAGGTCAACACGACCGATCCGAGTGCCACCAAGAACTTCACAGGGATGGGCGGCTTCAAGGGTACGGCCATCAAGCCGACCTACCTGATGCGCAAAGCCACCGAAGTGTTCGGCCCATGCGGTGAAGGCTGGGGATGGACCATCCTTGAAGAGCGATTCGACGAAGGTGGCCCGCTGCAAGCGCCGACCAAGGAATGGCCGACTGCACCACTGATCAACGCGAAAGTCCACACCGTGAGAATTGAGCTTTGGTATCAGGGCGAAGGCGGACAGAAATGTACCGTGACGCACTACGGGCACACGCCGTTCGTTCTCCTGCAGCAAGGCAAAATCATCACCGACTGGGAGGCGGCGAAGAAGTCACTCACAGACGCGATCGGTAAATGCCTCCAGCCGCTCGGATTCGCCGCGGACATCCACATGGGGCTGTTCGATGACGCCGCATATGTCGAGACGGTTCGCGATGAGGTCGCAATCGCCAAGGCTCAAGACAAGCAGGAAGAGATCGACCGCCAGCAGCAAGAACGGCTCGAGTACATCAAGTCGGTCATCGAAACCATGGGCGGCGCCCAGTCAGCCCAAGAGTTGAAAAAAATCCACGATGTCGCCGTTCGAAAACTGAGTCTCCGCAAAGATACCAAGGGCGTTGAGCGAGTCTCGTTGGAATGGAAACGAATCAAAGAAGCATCTGAACGGGAGAACGCAGCATGACTCAGCTCTACGCACTGACCGGCAAGCTCGCCGAACTTCAGGGGATGGCAGACACCGACGACGAAGGCCTGAAAGAAGCCCTGCAGCACGCCATGGACGAAATCCAAGGCGAGTTCGAGGTGAAGGCTGACAACATCGTCATGCTCCGCCGCAACATTGAAAGCGACGTGACGGCCATCGACACGGAGATTGAACGACTGACCGAGCTCAAGCGCATCAAATCCAACAGCGTTGCGCAGATCAGCGATTACCTGCGCCGGAATATGGAAGCCGCCAACCTCAAGTCGATCAAGCGCCCGCTGTTCACCATCACCTTGGCCCTGGGCAAGGAGAAGGTCATCGTCGACAACGAGGACGCGGTGCCGGACGAGCTGACATCCGTGAAAACCAGCATTGCCCCGGACAAGAACGCGATCGCCGCCAAGCTCAAGGAAATTCGCGAGCATAACGAAGCTGTGCGCAAGCGCATGGCCGCCGGCGAAGACGCAGGACATGAGCTGATCGAAGAGCCGGCCTATGCGCACTTGGAGCGCGGCGACAGTTCGATCCGGATCAAGTGAGGCCAGCATGATCAGCAACCACCTCAGCCTGGTCGAAGCCCTTCGGCCAAAATCCAACGAGCTGGCGACGCAGGTCGAAGAGTTCCTGGCCGCCGGCGGCAAGATCGAAGAAGCCGAGCCCATCGGCTACAAGCCCAAGCCGATCAGCTACAGCAACCAGATGCCGCCGGCGCCGAAGCCATTCGTTCGGCGTCGCGCGCCTGTCCCGCCTCAACCGCTGTCAGCTCAAGACATTCGCCATCAGGAGCGCATGCAGCAGCTCGAACGGATTCGCGAAATGGCTCCGATGCACACGCAGGCTGAGATTGTTGAAGCGCTCGGCATCAGTCGCCGCACGCTATACAACATCGCCCAGACCCACGACCTGACGTTCAAGGGTGCGGCTCGCGGCCGCCTGACCGGTAAAGACCGGGAGGAGCATCTGGAAGCCCGCGATGCGAAGTTCGCCGAGCGGATCAGGGCGTTCCTTGAACTGGGCATCACTCGCCGGCAGGTGTGCGGACGCCTCGGCATTGCCAATAAAACACTCGAGCGGATTCTCGCCAACCACGGCATCGATTATCCGAAGGCGCGGCGCGGCTGTACTTCATGCGCCGCATAGCTCGAACCCAACAACGCAAACGACAGACCTGGCTGGACTTGCCGGCCAGCGGAATTGAAGAGGTAGGCCATGGCCGAAGTACAGGAGCCGACGAAGGAAGCCATCAAGCAGAAGAAAAAGCGCGAGAAGGCGGCAGCAAAGGACGCCGCATTGGGCGTCGAGAAGTTTACGGTTGAGGTGGCCGGGGTGTTCAAGCCTGATCTGAAGAAGGTGATGACGGATCACGGAATCAACAATCAGCAGGACATCCACCAGCGGTTGCTGAAGAACCTTATCGGCGCCGATTTCGAAACTCAGGCTTGGATGCTGCGGAATGTCACGACACCTTATGAGCCAAGCGAAAAGGTGTCGCGAGCATTTTACGAGAAGAGCATGGCCGAGATTGCTGAAGATCCTGGTGATGAAATTATTCAATGAAAGTAGTAAGCATTATTTATTGTCCGCTGCGGCCTTTATTTTGGCTAAGTGAGCTTGACGCTTAAACCGAGCGATGTACCAATCCTTTATCAATGTTTCGATAAGCTCCAAGAGAAGCTGCGCCTCTTCAGGATCAACTTCAACAATTATGTTGATATCCTTTTCCATATGAGCGCCGATATTACCAATTTTCCGAACAGCATCTATTGCTGCCCACGTGTCCGGATCAATTTTATCCTCAAGGGCTATAATTTCATCTACAAGACGCCCCTTCACTATTTTCCAATAATCTCTGATGATTCCCTGCAGGCATCGACGAGAAAGTGTTGCAGAAGCTTTCGGACTAAGATTTAAAATTGCGCATGCTTCTTCATAGTCTTGACGGATTGGATCAGGGACGTAATCGGGAAATACAACGGCACTACTTGAAGGTTTCAATGCCCAGTTTTGAATTATCGGCGCTGCCAGCCTGGTTCGACCACCGACATATTGCGTGTGACCAAAACTTGCATTGAGAGTAACTTCTTTACAATCATTGTTTGGACAGACCGTTGAAACAATCTGAAATCCAAGCTCTTTACCTAAAGAATTATTATGTTCAAAATAGTGAAAGCCAACGCTTTGGTTTTCCGCGGTAATTGTTGAAGCGTGTGAGCAATAAGGACAGCGCCAGTTATATGCCATTCTATTGATACCCCAAGCAAATTTGAGAATTATTTAGTTAGTTTACAACTTTAGATATTACCTGAAATCACCCTCACCCATCACCGTGCGTAGCGCCCACTCAACCGAGCCGCGTACTGAGTCTCCGTGCCGGGCCGAACACAAATACCCCACTTATCAGGGTTGCGCCACTGCGAACGGCAGGATGGTCGGAAATGGTCGAGCACTAGGCTTGCGTCACTGATCAACCAGCCGCTTCGATCTCATCGCCGGAGCAGGCCACCCAACCAACTCACCCTTCACAAGAGGCTGCTGGGCGCGGCTCTGAAATACAGCGGTGTGGCTATCGACAATCGGGACCAGGTCGCGATCGTGCGTAGGTTGGAATCGCTCACGCATCGCGGCGACATCGAATTTTTTGCCGACGTGCTCACCCAAGAAGCGACGGCTGATTTTGTAACGTCCGCAGTTGAAGCACACAAGGTCGTCCCAATCGCCGTAGATTCCCTTGCGGTACGCTTCCCCCCAGCAGATCCAACACATACATCTCATAACTCGTCTCCTGATGCCCAGATAGATTCGGGCAAAACGGCGAGGGTTCACTGAGAAGTGTTGAACGAGCGTGTCACCTGTCGGCTGGATTACGCGCTGCTCGGCGCTTCAACGATTCGGTGCGCCGAATCCATGTAGCTGGCCAGGTCGATCACCTCCCGAAGGAACACGACCACCTCCAGCTTCACTGCATCGTCAGGCAGCCCTATCCGTTTCAGCATCGCTTTAGCGTCCTCTTCGATAGCCGCTAGCGCATCTACATCGCTCTGCAACCTCATGTCGGCCTCCTGCCAGTGTGAGATTGCAGATAAATACCCCACTTCTACGAATCACGCCAGCCGGCGAGGCAGTCGGCTGTCTGGAGAACACTATGCCCATCATGGTCAGCTACGGCGCCGGCACCAACAGCACCGCCATGCTCGTCGAGATGGTGAGGCGAGGCGAGCACGTCGACGTCATAACCTTTGCCGATACCGGCGGGGAGCGCCTAGAAACTTATCAGTACCTTGACATGTTCAGCGCGTGGCTCATTGATCACGGCATGCCTGAAATTATTCGTGTGAAAAAAGGCGGCAAGGTAGAAACGCTCGAAGAGAACTGCCTCCGGATGAACATGCTCCCGAGCGTGGCTTATGGCTGGAAATCCTGCTCGCTGAAATTCAAGGTCGAGCCTCAAGAGAAGTTCGCCAACAACTGGCAGCCCGCCAAGGATGCGTGGGCCGCCGGCGAGAAGGTGATCAAGTGCATCGGTTATGACGCCGGCGAGCCGCAGCGCGCAAAGTTCGACGAGGACAAGAAGTACCGTTGGCGTTACCCGCTCATTGAGTGGGACATGGGGCGAGACGAATGCATCGATTCAATTCGTGCCGCTGGCCTGCCGCTGCCCGGGAAGTCCTCCTGCTTCTTTTGTCCCAACAGCAAGATCCCAGAGATTCTGGCACTGCCTCCTGAACTGAAGCTTCGAGCACTCGAGATGGAAGCGAACGCCGACCTGACATCGATTGCAGGCCTTGGGCGTCGCTGGCGATGGGCCGATCTGCTTCGCTCACATCATGAACAAATGGATATGTTCGATCAGCCCGCTGATATGCCTTGCGGTTGTTACGACGGCGAGTAAGCGCAATTACTTGCCAGCCTTCGCCTTCTCCCACTCTTGCTTGAGTATATGCTGGCACCATTCCACAACGTCTTGGCATGGTTTTTTGGCGGAGCCTCCAGACTTGTCGCACTCGATTGCTGCTTCATTTACAGCTTTCAAGAGCTCTTTTGAATCAACTTCATCCGGATTCAGTAGCAACTCGATTTTGGATTTTAGTCTCGCAACTTCCTTCATCGCTTGGATGTGTGAGTTAACCCAATCGATATGCATCTGGTGAGCCAGCTGCGGCTCGGCTTTTAACTTATAGCTATAGTTTGATTGCGCTGAATCCCAGTAGATGTTGAGTCGCTGAACATTGAAGGCCTCGGAAACAAAGCAAGAGCATGTGTCGCGCAGATCGTTTATCCAGGCTTGACGACTCGCCTTTAGAGAATTCTTCTCTGCCACAGACTCTTGACTGGAGATAGTCCTGTTTGTGGAATTCTCCTGATGCGCAATCGTTTTTAGTAAATCTTCGGCCTGCTGCCGTGCGTTGTGATTTGACGTGCGAACTGACAACCATGTTCCTAAGCCAAAAATAACGACTGTTACAGCGAAACCTATCAACGTTGGGTAATCCACACCCGTCTCAACGACAACCTTCGGGACCTGTTCAAGGTAAACCACTGACGTTTCGTAATTCATACATACCTCATCGCAAATCGATAGACCCTACCTCGCCGCATAGCAAATTGCCACACCACCCTCCACCGCTCGGGCATGCCCCGGCATAGGACGCCCCATGCCCAAAGAAAACAAACCGGCCGAGCCGCTGAAGGTTGAGCGCTCGACTGTGACCAAGCTGGTGATCACCGGCGCGGCGCGTCTCGACGCGATTACCGTGTTCCTTGAGGACTTCGGCCGCCGCGACTGCCCTACTGAATCCGACCCGAGCTATCAGACCGCCCAAGGCAAGATCACGGTCAATTGCTGGGACAAGAGCTGGAGCGCCTACTGGGGTGGCATGGGTCCGCGCACGGTGGCCGAGTTCGTGGCCGACTGTGATTGGCACTACGTCCTGAACTGCCTTGATCGCGGTATCAGCAGCACGCGGTTCAGCGGGAATGCCCTTCACGCCTTCGCGAAAAAATGCATCGTCCAGCGCCGACGACAACAGGCCGGGCGACACGACTGGGAGCTGGATGAGCTGAGCAAAGATGAGGCGCGTGAGCTCTGGCACGACATCGAAGTTCTACGAAGCGTCGAGTCGCCGAACGAATGCTGGCATCACGACAGGCTGCTGACTGAACTGTTTGGTGATGAGTGGCACTACCCGGTTGGCGACAAGGCAGTCGATGAGAATCACGAATTCAACTATCTGCGCCGGGTGGTGCAAGCGGCACAGGGCGCGCTGCGCCAAGAACAGCCGCAGCACGAGACAGCATGAAGCGCATCTACATCAGCGGTCCCATGACCGGCCTGTCCGGTTCCTGTTTTCGCGCCTTCGCTGCCGCGGCCGCAGAAGTAGCATTTAACTTTCCGTGGACTGCTTACGGTTTACTGCCCTACTACTTGGCTTGCGTTTTGCGTCAGGCTGCCAATTTAGCTCATTCTGCATGAATTCTGCACTTCTATCCATATGACTAAATATCAGCTGATTTCTCTTAGATACCGCGTGCTCTCGCTGATGCTCATCCACTCCAACCTTTTCCAGATACTTATCATATTTGCGAATCATACCATCAACTTCAAGATCGAACTTGTACAACCTCCACTTTCTAACTGCTAGCTCTTCGACCTCACCTACAATCCCTGCTATTAACAAGGTAAGTGCAGGTACAAAATACGATACTGTTTTGACGAGCGTACCGTCGGCTGCATTATTTACCGCGACAACGGCGGCGGAGCCAACAGCGGCTGCGAAAAGAGTAGAAAATTTCCCTGAGGGGTCCCGCCTGCTCGACTTGTCCATGATTTAAAACACCTCAGAAAACTTATCCATAACATCCTTAAATGCGTACGTCATGGCATCTACTCCATATTTTATAAGGAGTTGGCTGTTATCGTCGTCAAGATCAAAAAACTCAAATGCTAGACACAGAGCTTCATCATCATACCAGCACTTCGTAACTCGATACTCTTGAGCGATATATTTCTCTATATCTCTAATGCGCTCCGACGAAGTATCTTCAACCGCTGTTTGCAGGTAGATACCGACAAATTTGTTATCCACAAAATCAAAGAGCATGGAATATGCTAGTTCATGCGGGCCGCTAAACCAGATAATATCTTCTTCATCACTATCATCGGACTCAACACGATAACCAAGCTCACCACATATCCCCACATACCTTTTTCTTTCCGAGAGTAGTTTTGTTTTGCTTCTTTTTTTTGGATTCATTGGAATTTTATCAGTCACAGAACGCCCCCCTAATATTTAATAAATCAGGCTAAATAATATTAACAATCATCGATTTGGCCAGCTGAGTGGCACCACTGTCGTTCGACTCTCACCGCCCTAACTACCCGATAAGTCTACCACTTGAAGCATTGAACACCATGCTGTCAGAGATTCTTAGCTGCAACGGGATAGCCCAATTGCCTAGTACGGCTGCTCATCGCATACATAGACAACTGGCGCTCAGTGACGACCGATAGCACACGCCTTCACCATAAGCGACCCGTAACCCCTCCCCCTTCAAAGTCAGCCGCTATAGCGGCAAGGACGAAAAATGCCTATCGAGAAAATCGAAAAGGAGGCTGACCTCTGCGCGCTGTTCATCCAGGAGTTCAACGAACTACCCGGCTGGACCTGCTACCCCGAGGCCGCTGGCTTCGACGTGCTGGTAGTGCACGAAGACGGTCGGCAGATCGGCGTCGAGGCCAAGATGCAGCTGAACGCCAAGGTTGCCGATCAGATCCTGCCCTGTCGCGGCGACGACCTTTATGGGCGCGCCGGCCCGGATTACCGGCTGGTGATCGTGAGCAAAATCACCGATGCAAGCAAAGGCATCGTGAAGATGCTGGAACACCTCGGCGTCAAAGTGATGGTTCCGAGACAGAGCTGGACCCGGCAAGGCAACTGCCTGACCTTCAGCCTCGACCATTCTCTGCTGGAGGTAAGCGGGCACAAGCCTTTCTACGACTGGTACATGTTCGACTGGAACCCGCCTGAGCGCTGCCAGGTGCCGGTGCTGGTCACGAACTTGCCGGCTGGCGTTCCCTCTCCTGTGCGCCTGACACCGTGGAAAGAGTCAGCGTTGAAGGTGCTGGCCCAGCTACGGCGCCAAGGTTTCATCACAGCCAAGCAGATTGCCAGCCACGGCATCGGCGTAAGCGCGTGGACGCAGGCACCGGGAAGCAAACCGGCATGGCTGGCAAAGGGCGCCGTGCGCGGTACTTGGATCGAAACTGAACATCTGCCGGCCTTCGACAAGCAGCACCCGGACGTCTACGCCTTGGCCGTCGAAACCCTGGCCGCAACAGCGCCAGCAGAATTGGAGTTGTCGCCATGATCACCAAGCGCTTACTCGGCTCCACCCTCTTCTTCTGGGTTCCATTGGTACTGACCATAAAGGCGGTGATCGGATGAAAGTAACCGACTCAGAAATCCTGCGCGCCATCTGGCGAGCGCAGGTAAAACGAACCGCGAAGGGCGTTATCGTCAATTATATCGGTGGCGGCAAAGGGCTCACCGGTGATCGCGATATCGACCGCCACCATGCGCAGTACCTGAGCATGATCAGCCGCGGCGGCCTTGGAATCGAACTCAGCAAAGGGCAGCTTGCGAGACGCATCAAGGCCTTGGTGGGCACGGGATGTCTGCAATGGAATGGTCGGCCTGGGAATGCTTACGAGTTCCAAGCCCCGGCAGCCACCGAGATGTTCCACTTCGCGCGTAACTGGTGGGCAGATCGCGGCGTGCCGGCCGGTTTCGACCGAGAACAAAATCGCATGCGCACGATCAGGCTCAGCGATTACGAGGTATTGGTCGGCCAGCTCGAGGAAGAGCTGATGCGGTTATTCGGCGATCGAGAGGTGACGCCATGATCGCCCTCGCCTGGTTCGACTACGTGTACTGCTACAAGGGGCCGCGGTGATGAACATTTACCGACACACATTCGCAGCCGTCTGCCCGGCCGACGGCGAAACGATCATCTACCGGCTTGAATTGCGATCAACATCGATGATCCACGTCGAGCACATCAAAACCGCGACCGCGCTGATCAAGCATGGCTGGCACGAACAAATCGCTGACAGCCTTTCCGAAACTCTCGGCGGCGACCAAACCATCATCGCCACCCATCAGGGCGTAGAAATCGAAACGGTGAGGCTCAGCGGATGATTCATTACCACGGCACGCCAGTCGGCGGTAAGCGCGAGGATGCCGCTAAGTTCCTGGCCGGGCGGCACGCGCTGGTGCCGTTCCCACGCAAGGACGATCTCGGCATCGTCGCCGATGTTTGCAAATCGTTTGTTTTCGATAACGGCGCATTCACTGTGTGGAAGAAAGGCGGTCAGGTAGATGTCGACGGCTATACGCGCTGGGTAGAAGACTGGCACCGACACCCCGGATTCACATGGGCGCTCATACCGGACGTCATTGATGGTGACGAAGAGGCGAACGACGACCTTGTAAGGCAGTGGCCAGAGGATCTACGCGGCGTGCCTGTTTGGCACTTGCACGAATCGCTTGAGCGGTTGCAGCGACTGGCGAGGTGCTGGCGAACTGTCGCCCTCGGCAGCTCGGGGCAATGGGCTGCGCCGGGCACAGGATCATGGTGGAAGCGGATGGCTGCCGCGATGGACGCTATCTGTGACGACCAGGGTCGTCCGGTGTGCCGGCTACACGGGCTGCGGATGCTCGACCCAGCAATTTTCCAGCATTTGCCTTTCGCGTCCGCCGACTCTACAAACGCCGCAGTGAACGGCGGAAGCATCAGCCGATTCGGGATGTACGCCGCGCCCACCGCCGGCCAGCGCGCCAACGTCATCGCTGATCGAATCGAAGCACACAACAGTTCGCCGATCTGGCAACGCGAAGCCCAGGTCGAACTCGCTTTATAACCCCTCCCCCAACTCAACAGCCTGCCGGTGTACGGCGGGCGAGGATTCCTCATGGCTTTCATCATCCCCACAGCACTCAAGTGTCCGAAGTGCGGCTACACCGGGCACGCTCAGCTTCAGACCACTCAGGCCGGTTATTGCCCTCAGTGTTTCGATGAGTTTCTTCAAAAGAACGTGCCGCGCCTGGTGGTAGATCCCGACGGCAAACCTTTCGATCCGAACAGTCAGGTAGTGAACCTGTAGCCCACACCACCTTCTGCCGCCACGCGCGGCATGGAGCCTGCTATGTCCGAAAACGAAGAAACCGTCGAAACGTTCCCGTTCGACAAGGTGCCCGAAGAGCGAATGGCTGCCCTGATCGGCACCACAAAACGCGCACTCGAAGGCAAGCGAGCGCGAGGAGTCATCCCCGAAGGCGTCTGGAATAAGATAGACGGCCGGGTTTTTTATAGCATCAGGAGATATGAAGCATGGCAAGAAAGCCAGTGGGCCTGCCCCGAGGAGTTGAATTTGCTGGCCAGTCTGTCCGTATCCGGTTCACTTGGAACGGCGAGCGGCGGTGCGAAACCCTTGCCCATTCCCAGACGCCAAAAGGGATCAAGGCGGCCGCCGATCTACGCGATCAAGTAATCAGCTTGGCCAAGCATGGGGTTCTGGACGAGAAGCGTTACGCCGAACTGTTCCCGAACTCCAGCTACTCCGCTGTTGCCAATGGCCTTACGTTCGGCGAATACGCCCAGACTTGGATCGACGGCCTTGAGATCGTTCCCGGCACTCGCCGAAACTACAAGGGCACCATCAACAACTACTGGATGCCGGAACTGGCCACGGTACCAATGACCACGATCACCCCGATGCTGTTGCGCCGGGTGATTGCCGAGACCACATGGGAAAGCAACACCGTAAAGCGCACGGCGATATCGCGAGTGAATGCCTTGTTCAAGGCTGCGGTGCGGGATGAAGTAATCGAAAGGAATCCGGCGACGCCAATCAAGCTCCCTGGCAAAGCCAAGAAAGTGATTGATCCGTTCAGCGTTGAAGAAGCGGACATGATCATCGAATGGATGTATGCCAACTTCACTTCGAGGGCGGCACAGATCTACGCGGCCTATTTCGAGTTCGCGTTTTACTGTGGGATGAGGACGGGAGAGCTCAGGGCTCTTCGTTGGGATGAGATCGACATGGACAAGCGTGTCGCGCATGTCTGCCGGATCGTGGTTGATGGAAAAGTTGAAGAGCGGACAAAGACGAAGTATGCGCGCACTGTGATGCTGAACAGCCGCGCCATGCACGCGCTGCAGCGCGCCAAGCGAATTGCCGACGCCAGACTCAACCAGGTGCGCCGCAAGCGCCAGTCATCGCCCTATGTCTTTCCGCCTTCCGGAAGCTCGGAATATATTCTGGGCGCGACCACGCCGGGTGGCCACTTCGCCAAGGCGCTGGAAGCTCTGAAAATAAAGCCGCGCAGTCAGTACAACTGCCGTCACACTTACGCCACAATGTGCCTTATGGCGGGCATGAACCCCGCGTTCATCGCAGGGCAACTCGGGCACAGCGTCCAGGTGTTACTGTCCACATATGCGCGCTGGCTGAGCTCCACTACCGACTGGTCTGAAGTTGGGAAGCTGGAAAGCCAGATTGGTACAAAATTGGTACAGGCTTAAATTTATTTCATATTTCGCCCTTTGTTTACGGGCGGCTCTAGCTTTCCTAGCACATACTCCTAAAATGCGCCGGTTTTAAGAAATAACCCGTTACAAACTAACGGTATATCCAACCTTTTAGAGTTCGCCCGCGTGAAAATTCGTCTCTCGATTCTGAGCCTGTTGTTTGCTGTTACAGGCACATTCATCACGCCAACGATCAACGCTGCGGAAACCACCGCTGCTCCACGTGACGCTTCGACATTGAAGATCGCGTCCGGCAGCGCCCTGCTCATGGATATGCAGACCAATAAAGTCATCTATTCCAGCAACCCTGACGTGATCGTGCCGATCGCTTCCGTCAGCAAGCTGATGACCGGCCTGGTCGTGGTAGAAGCTCGACAGAACATGGACGAATGGATCGATGTCGACATCAGGAACACTCCGGAAATGAAGGGCGTGTTCTCCCGGGTCAAACTCAAGAGTGAGCTGCCGCGCCGCGAGATGCTGCTGATCGCCTTGATGTCCTCGGAAAACCGCGCTGCCGCCAGCCTCGCCCATCACTATCCGGGCGGCTACGCTGCTTTTATCGCGGCAATGAACGCCAAGGCCAAGGCGCTGGGCATGACCAGCACGCACTTTGTCGAGCCGACCGGCTTGTCGGAGCGCAACGTTTCCACCGCCCGCGACCTGAGCAAACTGCTGGTGGCTGCGCACAAGCAACCGCTTCTGGTGCAACTGACCACCACCAAGGAAAAAACCGTGGCGTTCCGCAAGCCCAACTACACCCTGGGCTTCCGCAATACCGACCACTTGGTCAATAAGGCCGATTGGGACATCAAGATCACCAAGACCGGCTTCACCAACCCGGCCGGCCATTGCCTGGTGCTGGTGACGAAGATGGGCAACCGTCCGGTCGCCCTGGTGATTCTCGATGCGTTTGGCAAATACACGCATTTTGCCGATGCCAGCCGCATCCGCAGCTGGGTGGAAACCGGGCGCAGCGCCAGTGTTCCTGCGGTGGCACAGCAATACAAAGCCGACAAGAACCTCAAGAGCCGTCAGAGCGGCGTGGTTGAGGCGGCCAAGTAGATCCAGCGCTCATGAAAAAGCCCCGAATCTTCGGGGCTTTTTTTCGTCTGCGCATCAGTCGTTGGGCAGCGGCATCTTGTCGTCATCGGGGATGCCATCGCCCGAGCTCGGCTCTGGCGAAACCTCCGGCGTCAGCACATTGGGCCGGGCCATCGGGTCACGCATCGGGCTGTCCGGATCCAGCACCGGATCAACCTCCGGCTCCGGCGTGGTCGGCACGCTGTCAGGTTTGTGGTCATCGAAGCTTGAATCGGTACTCATACGCACCTCACATCAAGGTTTCAAGTCGGCTAACGGATCATAGGGCTTGGCCGGTTTCTTCGGATCTTCACCGGGCTCGACATCCAGCGGCGCCTTCGCCGGACCGACTGGATCAACTTGCGGATCGTCAAGGTCCGGCGAATCCGGATCGAATCCCAGATCATCACCCGAGGAATGTTCGGACGAGTGCGGGCCTTTCGGGTTTGGGGAATCTGCCATGTTGCCTCCTTGATTCACCCGCGAAGCACGGGCATTAATCTTCAGAGGCTGGCCGGGCGCAGTCGTGCCCGGCAGATGACGAACGGAGGTTTATTGCGCTGCCAGAGCCTTTCGCGCCTGCGCCGCAGCGTTTTCTTCACCGGCCTGGGCCAGTTCATCGGCGGCTTTCAGCCAACGGGAGCGGTCGACGGCTGCCGGGATCTGCGACGGTTTCTGAATCAGGATCGCCCAGCCACCGGCCTTTTCGAGCGCTGCTTGAAAGCTGCCGAAATCCATCAACTGCCGACGGTTCATGCCGGCGCGCAGCAGGACCTTCTGTTTATTGCGATCGTAGCCGGACAGGATCGCGTAACGCGGCTCGGCCCAGAATGCCGAACCTTCACTGAAACGCACCATGACCGGGTAGCCCGCTGCGACCTGGGTCAGCAAGGCCGGCAGCTTGCTGTCGAGCGGATAAACCACCAGACCGTACTCGCGGGCGAGGTTCTGCATGTTCTGCTGCAGCTTGTCCTCAGCGCCCGGCAAGTGCAGCGGTTTTTCCAGAAGTCCCGGGGTGATGACGATGCCTTGTTGCGACAGCAGACTGGCCAGCACCTGTGGCCCACTCTGGTTGGCTTCGCCACGATAGAAGGTGCCACTGAGCTCAACCCGCTCCGGCAAGCGCTTGACTTCCGGGGCCACGTTGCCCGCGCATCCGCTCAGCACCACCGCGCAAACGCCGGCAAGCAACGCTCCGCGCACTCGAGAAAATACCTGCACCATCAATCACTCTCTTCCAGACGCCGGTCATCGTGTTCCGGCAACGCCAGCGATCATAGAGCCGCACCAGCCTGCGGTATAGCCTTAAACCGCAGAGCGGGCGATTGCATAGAGCAAACTGATTGGTCACTAACGACCTTTGGTCAATAGCTTGAAACACCCCATTGACTAGACTGTCACTGAAATAGAGCGAATTGCGAAAAGCGGGCGCCCGATGCAGGGCGAAGAGGAGGCACCAATGAGCCTGACCATGACCATCGTGATGTTGATAGCCGGCTGGCTGGCCGTGGCGACTGCCATGTTGTGGGGCGTGCTGCGGATTTCGCGGCGCCATCATCATCCGGTGCAGACGATGCCGGTTGAGAAGACAGAGAAGCATCCAGTGCGACACGCTGCTGCGCATTGAAGACCAACAAGGTCCTTCCCTCATGAGAGCGCTCAGCAGCAGTGCGCTCTCGATAACTCAGCAAAAGGTGAATAAAAAAACCGCCTGAGCTCAACCAGCCCAGGCGGTTTTTTGTGTTCTCAGCAATTACGCCTGCTGAGCAACCTTCTTCTGCTTCGCCCGGCGCGACAGCATGTTCAACACCTCAATGCCCGCCGAGAACGCCATGGCCGCGTACACATAGCCTTTCGGTACGTGGGCGCCGAAGCCTTCGGCGATCAGCGTCATGCCGATCATGATCAGGAAGCCCAGCGCCAGCATGACCACGGTCGGGTTGTCGTTGATGAACTTGGCCAGCGGATCAGCCGCGAGCAGCATCACCAGCACCGACACCACCACCGCGATGATCATGATCGGCAAGTGTTCGGTCATGCCGACAGCGGTAATGATGCTGTCGATCGAGAACACCATGTCGAGCATCAGGATCTGACCGATAGCCGCGGCAAAACCCAGGGTTACGGTGGAAGTCGCGGTCTTCGGGTCTTCCGGCGACGGGTCCATGCTGTGATGGATCTCGGTCGTGGCTTTCCACACCAGGAACAGGCCACCGGCGATCAGGATCATGTCCTTCCAGGAGAACGCCTGGCCAAGGATTTCGATCACAGGCTCGGTCAACTGCACGATGAACGCGATGGTGCTCAACAACGCCAGACGCAGAATCAGGGCCATGCCGATACCGATACGGCGCGCCTTCTGCCGATGCTGTTCGGGCAGCTTGTTGGTCAGGATCGAAATAAAGATCAGGTTATCGATGCCAAGCACGATTTCCATTACCACCAGTGTGGCCAAAGCAACCCAAGCGGTGGGGCTGGCGGCGAGTTCTAACAGATATTCCATGGGTCAGTCCTGACTCTGTGTAAGACGGTTTAGATGGTCTTGGAGGAAGATTCGGATTCTTCCGCTTGTTTTTCCGGTGTTTCTTTTTTATCGATCAAACCACCGGTGGCATCACTGAGCGCTTGCTCAGCGGCTTTATGGGTGTCGTCAATCGCTTGCTTGGCAGTTTCAGCCGCCGCGCCCATCAGTTGCTGGGCGCTTTTTTCCGCCTGATCACAACCGGCCAGAACCAGTAAAGACGCAAACATCACTGCGGGAAATGTGTATTTCATAAGGTTTCCTTCGAATGAACAGACAGGCGCACACACCGGCCGTCGATGGCTGGGCATTCTAGGGAGATGAACACTTCAGGAAAATTCGTATTTTTAGCGGCTATACTTCGGTTTTCACGAAGTGGCGACCGATATGCTCAATTACCGACAACTGCATTACTTCTGGGTTGTAGCCAAAACCGGCAGCATCGTCCGCGCCTGCGAGCAGCTGAACCTGACGCCACAGACCATCAGCGGACAGATCTCACTGCTTGAACAAACCTATGGCGTGGAACTGTTTCGCCGAGTTGGCCGCCAGTTGGAACTCACCGAAGCCGGGCGCCAGGCCCTGCCCTACGCCGAGCAGATGTTTCAGTTGGGCGGCGAGCTGGAGCTGATGCTGCGTGCCCAACCCAACGAGCAGCAGATCCTCTTTCGCGTCGGGGTGGCCGACGTGGTGCCCAAATCGATTGTTTATCGCCTGATCGCGCCGACCATGGAATTGAGCGAGCCGCTGCGCATCACCTGCCGCGAGGACAAACTCGAACGCCTGCTCGCCGATCTGGCCATTCAGCGTCTGGATCTGGTGATTTCCGACAGCCCGATGCCCTCGCATCTGGACATCAAAGGCTACAGCCAGAAGCTCGGTGAGTGCGGAATCAGTTTCTTCGCCACCGCCGAACTCGCCGCGCAGTATGGCCAGGATTTCCCGCGCAGCCTGCACGGCGCGCCGCTGTTGATTCCCGGCGCGGAAACCGTGGTGCGCAGCCGTTTGCAGCGCTGGTTCGCCGAACAGCAGATCCAGCCGCAGATTGTCGGCGAATTCGATGACAGTGCTTTGATGCAGGCCTTCGGCCAATCCGGCAGCGGGATCTTTATCGGTCCGAGCGTGATTGCCGAGGAAGTGAAGCGCCAGTACGGCGTCGAGTTGATCGGCCAGACCGACGCGGTGAGCGAGTCGTTCTATGCCATTTCGGTGGAACGCAAGGTCAAGCACCCTGGCATCGTAGCGATTACCGAGGGTGCCCGACGCGAGCTGTTTACCGGGTTATGAAGCGCAGACTTCACGCGGCTTCAGCGTCATCAGCACCATGGCGAGGAACACCGACAGCAAAATGAAGCCGGCAGCGGCAAAGCCCAAGAAGCCCAGCCCGGCACTGTCGATCACCCGGCCGCCGACCATCGCGCCCAGACCAATGCCGAGATTGGCCCCGGCGATGTTCAGCGACGCGGCGAAGGCCGGCGCTTCCGGTGCGGCTTTCATCAGGCGCACATGGCTGACCAGGAACAGCGCCGCCTGAGTCACGCCCCAGATGCCCATCGCCACCGCCAGACCCACTGGCGAATGAATGTTCGGCACCAGCGAAACCATGCCGGCGATCATGAACGCACAGAACAACACCGACGCCCCCAGCGGATGCCGATCCACCGCTCGCCCACCGAGCGAGTTGCCGATCAGCCCGACTGCGCCAAACGCCATCAGGCACCAACCGACCACGGTGCCGTTGAAACCGGCAAGTCGTTCGAGGATGTCAGCAAGGTAGGTGTAAGCGGTGAACATGCCGCTGAACACCAGAATCGACAACAAGATATGGCCGAGCATCAGCGGGCTGCGCAGGATCTTGAACTGCGAACGGAAGCTGACCTGATGCTGGTGCAGACTGGTTTTCGGCAGGTAGACAAACAGCAGCAAGGCTTTGGCAAACGCGATCAACGCCAGAATGCCGAATGCGCTGCGCCAGCCGAACGCGTCGGAAATCAGCGTGCCGACCGGAATGCCGAACACCGTGGCGCAGACGATACCGAAGCCGATCTTGGCGATGGCGCGGCCGGCGAAATCCGGGCCGACGATGTCGACGGCGGTTTCACTGGCCAATGCCCAGAATACTGGCAAACCCAACGCCGGAATCAACCGTGCGATGGCCATCACCCAGATATTCGGCGCCAACGCTGCAACGGTATTGGCCAGACCGAACATGATCAGAATGCTGATGAACAGTTTGCGCCGTTCAAAACGGGCGAAATAAGCGGTCAGGAACGGGCCGAACAGCGCCACGGTAAAGGCGAACAAGGTCACCAGCAGCCCCGCTTGCGGGATGCTGACTTCGAGGTCTCGGGCAATCGCCGGCAACAGGCCGACAATGACGAATTCCGTGGTCAGCACCGTGAACCCGGCGGCGGACAACAGAAGAATAGGCAACAGCATGCGCGACTCCAGCAAAACGACGACACCAGCGTTGACCCGGAGGCCCGCTGGCAGAACTTGAAAATGAGGATGGCGAAGCTTAACAGACTGCGTCCGCACTGAGTTGCCCAAAACTGCCGATCTGCCGGGCCGATCCGATGGCAGATCGTCACAGGCCTGAAGGTTCACGCCTACGCTGTGATAAAGTCCGCGCCCTGAAAATCGTACAGCTGTTCAACGTGCCGTTTGGCGGCGTTGATGTCACTTCGACAGGCGTTTCGTGACTGCCCACGACGCTTCGCACCCTATAAAAACAGAGATGCCGCTATGACCGCTTCATCCCCTTCGTTACTGCAACGCCTGAAACGCCTGAGTCTGGTGACCCAGATCGTCATTGGTCTGATCGCCGGTATTGCCCTGGCCCTGATTGCACCGGAGCTGGCGAGGTCCACCGCGTTCATCGGCAAGGTGTTTGTCTCGGCGTTGAAAGCCGTGGCGCCGATTCTGGTGTTCGTGCTGGTGATGGCCTCGATCGCCAACCACAAGCACGGTCAGGAAACCCACATCCGCCCGATCCTGTTCCTCTACCTGCTGGGTACATTCAGCGCTGCGGTGGTGGCCGTGGTCGCCAGCATGGCGTTCCCGTCGAATCTGGTGTTATCGACCGAGAACGTTGCCGTGACTGCGCCCGGCGGCATCGGCGAAGTGCTGCAAAGCCTGTTGCTGAGCGTCGTCGACAACCCGGTCAGCGCACTGATGAATGCCAACTTCATCGGCATTCTGGCCTGGGCGATCGGCATGGGCATTGCCATCCGCCACGCTGGCGACACCACTCGCGAGGTACTGGGTGACTTGTCCAATGGCGTCACCGTGATCGTCCGCGTGGTCATTCGCTTCGCGCCGCTGGGCATTTTCGGCCTGGTCGCGTCGACACTGGCCACCTCCGGTTTCGGCGCGCTGCTCGGATACGCGCACCTGCTGGCGGTGCTGCTGGGCTGCATGCTGTTCGTCGCGCTGGTGATGAACCCGCTGATCGTGTTCTGGAAGCTGCGCCGCAATCCGTACCCGTTGACCCTGATGTGCCTGCGCGAAAGCGGCATCACCGCGTTCTTCACCCGCAGCTCGGCGGCAAACATTCCGGTCAACCTGGAATTGAGCAAGCGCCTGGGCCTGCACGAAGACACCTACTCGGTATCGATCCCGCTCGGCGCGACCATCAACATGGCCGGTGCGGCGATCACCATTACCGTGCTGACCCTGGCGGCGGTGCACACCTTGGGCATCGCTGTGGACATTCCGACCGCAATCCTGCTCAGCGTCGTCGCAGCCATTTGCGCCTGTGGTGCTTCGGGTGTGGCCGGTGGGTCGCTGCTGCTGATTCCGCTGGCGTGCAGCCTGTTCGGCATCCCGAGCGAGATCGCCATGCAGGTCGTGGCGGTGGGCTTCATTATTGGCGTGCTGCAGGATTCGGCGGAGACCGCGCTGAACTCGTCGACTGACGTGCTGTTTACAGCGGCGGCTTGCCTGGGCGAAGAAGAGAAGGCTCAGCGTACGGCGTAACCGCCTTACCTTGTGGGAGCGAGCCTGCTCGCGAAAGGGGCGAGACATTCAGCATAAATAGCGCCTGATACGCCGCATTCGCGAGCAGGCTCGCTCCCACAGAAAAACAAAAGCCCGCCAAGGCGCGAACCTTGGCGGGCTTTTTCGTATCGGGGTGTTTAGAACGCGCCCATGTAATCGCGCTTGCCCACTTCAACGCCGTTATGACGCAGCAACGCATAGGTGGTGGTGACGTGGAAGAAGAACTGCGGCAAGCCGTAAGTCAGCAGATACGCCTGACCACTGAAGCGCTTCTCTTTCGGCGTGCCCGGACGGGTGACGATTTCGATGCCTTCCTTGCCATCGATCTGCTCTGGCTTGATCTCGCCGATGAAGGCCAGGACCTTGGTGATCAGCGTTTGCAGTTCGGCGAAGGTGGTTTCAGTGTCGTCGTACTTCGGCAGTTCGACTTCAGCCAGACGCGCCGACACGCCTTTGGCGAAATCCACGGCGATCTGCACCTGACGCACCAGCGGGAACATGTCCGGGTACAGACGCGCTTGCAGGAAGACGCTCTGGTCGATGTTTTTCGCGCTGGCGTGGGCTTCGGCCTTTTTCAGCACATCGCTCAGGGCGTTGAGCATTTGTTGAAAAACCGGGACGGATGCGGCGTACAGTGAAATGGTCATGGCAATCTCATGTGATGGCTGGGTAATACGTGGTGGCGATTATAGCCATGCTTGATGAGCACACGGCTTGCCTTTTGTTTGGCAAGGATTAGGCTAGGCGGCTTCGACTGCAGAGGGAACGCGCGATGAGCAACGAACAAGAATCCACCTCCGACCAGCCACGGCTCAATGCCACGGAAATCCGCATTCTCGGTGCGCTGATCGAAAAACAGGCCACCAGCCCGGAAACCTATCCGCTGACCCTCAACGCGCTGGTGCTGGCCTGCAATCAGAAAACCAGCCGCGAACCGGTAATGAACCTCAATCAAGGCCAGGTCGGCCAGAGCTTGCGGGCGCTGGAGGGGCGTGGTTTTACCCGGCTGGTGATGGGCAGCCGTGCCGACCGCTGGGAGCACAAGGTCGACAAGGCGCTGGAACTGGTGCCGGCACAGGTGATTCTGACGGGTCTGATGTTTCTGCGCGGTCCGCAGACCGTCAACGAACTGCTGACCCGCAGCGGGCGCATGCACGAATTCGAAGACGCCGAGCAGGTCGTGCATCAGCTTGAACGCCTGATTGCACGCGGACTGGCGGTATTGATTCCGCGTCAGGCCGGGCAGCGTGAGGATCGCTACACCCATGCCTTGGGCGATCCGGCAGATATCGAAGCGATCCTGGCGGCGCGGCAGAATCCTGGGGAGCGCTCGAGCGGTGGCGTTTCAATGGAGCGTATCGAAGAACTCGAGGCCCGCATCGCGGCGCTGGAAGAACGCCTGGCCCGCCTCGAATAACCACCGCAAAGCCAGAGTGGGAGCGAGCCTGCTCGCGAAAGCGTAGCGTCAGTCACCACGATCTCGGATGACCCGCCGCCTTCGCGAGCAGGCTCGCTCCCACAGGGTCTGCGCGATATTCAGCTGCCCGCTCTATTCCCCATCCCAATAATCCACCCCATCCACCTGCCGCGCGACAGCGACAAAACCCGAGGCATTGCCCTCGGCATCCACCGTGAAATTATCCATCACCGCATACTTGCTCGAGTCCGGATACTCGCAGATCTCCGGCTGCTGCTGAGTGCTGATCGCCAGATAACGCAGTTCGCCCGCGCTGGTATTGATGATCTGATGTGCCTTCTCCGGTCCGCCGGGTGGGCAGGCGATCACATCACCGGCGCGGATCGGAAAACGCTCGCCTCCCAACCGCACCTCGCCCTCCCCGGCCACCACGTAGAACATTTCCTCGTTGACCCGATGGCTGTGGAATGGACTGCCGCGCATGCCCGCTGGCAGCGCATACAGGCGATAACCGAGTTTCTGCGCACCCAGTTGCTGACCGATCCGCGCGATACGCTGCTGATAACGCCCGGCAGTGTCGCCTTCAGGGGCCAGGGCTTCGGGAAGGGCTTCGAGTTCGACCTCGTTCAGGTTGAGGATGGGCGGATGCATGGGCGGCCTCGGTTAAGGTTTTTGTGGTGGCACGTCTGTGCGTGCTGGCGAGGATTATAGATAGTGATCCAGAACCGCAGCGCCGCCTTCGCGAGCAGGCTCGCTCCCACATTCAATCGCATTCCAGCTCAACCTGTGGGAGCGAGCCTGCTCGCGAAGAGGCCAGCCCAGCCACTAAAAGATCAATCAGCTGCGCGCAAAATCCACCGCCGCCGCAAACTGCGCCTCATTCGGCCGCACCCCGGTGTACAGGACAAATTGCTCCAGCGCCTGAATCGCAATCACCTCAAGCCCGCTGATCACTCGCTTGCCCTCGGCCCGCGCCCGCACGATCAGGGGCGTTTCCGAAGGGATCGCCACCACGTCGAATACAGTCTCAGCCGCTTTGATCACTTCAGGCTCAAACGCCAGTTGCCCCGCCTCCGGCCCGCCGTCCATGCCTACCGGGGTGACATTGATCAGCATCTGCGGGCGCTCGTCACCCAGCTCGGCCTGCCAGCGATAACCCAGCGAATCCGCCAGGGCGCGGCCGGCGCGTTCGTTACGGGCGACAATCAAACCGTTCTGGTAGCCACCATCGCGCAGGGCGCTGGCCACCGCTTTGGCCATGCCGCCGCTGCCACGCAGGGCGAAGGTCGAATCTTTCGGCACCGCGTGGCTTTCCAGCAATTGCGCGACGGCGATGTAATCGGTGTTGTAGGCCTTGAGGTGGCCGCCAGTGTTGACGATGGTGTTGATCGACTGGATCGCCGCCGCCGACGTGTCCAGCTCATCGACCAGCGCAATGCAGGCTTCCTTGAACGGCATCGACACGCCGCAGCCGCGAATGCCCAGTGCCCGAATGCCGCCGACCGCGCCGGTCAGGTCCTGGCTGCTGAACGCTTTGTAATAGAAATTCAGGCCCAGCTGTTCATACAAATGGTTGTGAAAACGCAGACCGAAATTCCCCGGGCGCCCGGACAGGGAGATGCACAGTTGGGTGTCTTTGTTCGGGTTCATCTGCATGAAACTTCTCCTTCAAACGCACTTTCGGATGGACGGGATTGGCCAGCCCACCGGGTTCTGAATCATCATTGAGGCTTGTTTGTGGCGCCGCGCAGCCGGGTAAAGAAGCCGCTACAGACCTTACACAAAATTTACCCAGCGGCTGTGCTGAATTTCGCAAATTTGCTGTCTTAGCTGTATCCCCGCGACAACTGTGGGCCTGACTCAGGCCGCGGCGCCGGGTCGAAGAACCGAGGACTTATCATGATTCGTAAACTTCCCATCATGGCTTTGTTGATTGGCGCACTTGCCGTCACCGGCCAGGCTGAAGCGGGTGGTGGCCATGGCTGGCAGGGCCCTGCAGTGTTTGGCGCGATCGTCGGCTCGGCCATCATCGGCTCGGCACTGATCAACCAGGATCGGCCGGTGTATGTGCAGCAACAACCGGTTTATGTGCAGCCGCAACCGGTCTACGTGCAGCAACCACCGCCACCGGTGTATTACCAACCGGCACCGGTGTATGTACAACAACCGGTCTACGTGCAGCCGGCCCCCGTCTATTACGGCCCGCCTCGTGGTTATTACGGTCGGCCCCACGGCTACTACGGCGGCCCGCATGGCTACTACGGCGGTCCACGCTGGTAAGCGCAACACAGAGCCCTGCTTTCGAGCAGGGCTTTTTTATGACCGCTGGTCGGCCAACGTCTGAAAAAATCGCGCCAAGGTCGCTGTGAGGACAGTTCGAGCAGCTAAAGTCGGCATGATGGAATCGACCGTCGGGCTTTTTTCATCGAACGGTCACCGCTTTGTCATGACGGAACCGCAATCTGAATCCGTCCGTAAACAACAGATCGATAACAACAAGGACGACTGTATGCCCACACAAAACCCGCACCGCATCGTCGGTCTGTGCACCTCGAGCAAGGTGTACAGCGCACTTACCGAGCTCAAGCATCTGGAAGGCCATCGCTGCGCCAAGCTGCTGTCCCTGCTCGCCGAAAATCTCGTGCACAAGGGCCTGCTCAATGAACGAGAAGTCATGCACATGCTCGATCAAGTGGTGGAATGACGCCAGACCTCACTGGCATCAATGACCACTATCGAAAGCGTTGATTGTCCGTCGTGCCGGCAAATCCCTAAGGTAACCCCATCAGTTTGATGGAGGTTTTCCCATGGCACAGGTTCAAATCATGTCGGTGATCGGCAGCGCAGTTCCCGCTTCGCTGCGTGCATCCGGTTTGCTCGCTTGCTGGTATCTGGTGCGCGATGGCGAGCCAATCAGCGGCCCGCTCACCTCCTTGCCAGCAGCACAGGCCTTGTCGCAACAAGTCGCCAGCAACACGTTTCATGCCTAAGGCAGCTGCACCTTGGGCTTGGTCTCGACGAACAGCGCCCAGCTCGACAGGAACAATGCGGCAATCAGCGGCCCGATCACAAAGCCGTTGAGGCCGAAGACCGCGAGGCCGCCGAGGGTGGAAACCAGAATCAGGTAATCGGGCATTTTCGTATCCTTGCCCACCAGAATCGGGCGCAGCACGTTGTCGACCAGGCCGATCACGAATACTCCGAACAATCCCAGCACCACGCCCTGCCAGATCATCCCGCTGAGCAGGAAGTACACCGCCACCGGCGCCCAGACAATCCCCGCGCCCACCGCTGGCAACAGCGACAGAAACGCCATCAGCACCGCCCAGAGCAACGCGCTGGGAATGTCGAGAAACCAGAAAATCAACCCGCCCAGCGCGCCTTGGGTCACGGCCACCACCACGTTGCCTTTGACCGTCGCGCGCACCACGCGGTTGAACTTCAGTTGCAGGCGGCGCTTGTGGTTTTCTTCCAGCGGCACGGCAGTGCGCATCTTGCGCGCCAGCTCAGGGCCGTCACGCAGAAAGAAAAACAGCAGATACAGCATGATGAAAAAGCTCACCACGAATTCGAATGTGCCCTGGCCGAAGCTGAACGCCTGAGTCGCTAGCACCTGGCTGCCCTGCATCGCCGCTTTGACGATCTTCTCGCGCAAGCTGTCGAGTTCGCCCATGCCAAAGCGGTCGAGCAAGTGCTGAAAGTACGGCGGCAGGCTGTGCTTGAACTGCGCCAGATACGCAGCGATGTCCAGCTCGCCGCTTTCAATGTTCTTGTAGACCGTCGCGCCTTCCTGCACCAGCAGGATGCTGACGATGATCACCGGCAGAATCGCGATCACCAGGCACAGGCTCAAGGTGCACAACGACGTCACGTTGCGTTGCCAGCCAAACTTCTGCTGCAACCTGCGCTGTACCGGCGCAAACAGAATGCCGAGGATGACAGCCCAGAACACCGCGCCGTAAAACGGCAGCAGAATCCAGATAAAGGCCACCGTGACCAGCACCAGCAGCACTGTCAGGGATTTGAATTGCAGACTCTTTTCGTTCATATCCGGTCCATGTCAGTCAGGCGTCACGCACGCCCGCCCCACTTAGTCAGCCGCCGAGCGCGCGAGTGCCATGTTTATTCATGGAGCATAGATCCAGATCAATAAACCCTCGCAACAGCTGCCCTACCCTGCGCGGCTTTTGCGACCGACACCCAAATGCAGACTCTCATCGCCCCCGAGCTTCTCGCCCCCGCCGGCACCCTGAAAAACATGCGTTACGCCTTCGCTTATGGCGCCGATGCGGTCTACGCCGGCCAGCCGCGCTACAGCCTGCGGGTGCGCAACAACGAATTCGACCACGCCAACCTGGCGCTGGGCATCCGTGAGGCGCAGGCGCAGGGCAAGCGCTTTTATGTGGTGGTCAACATCGCCCCGCACAACGCCAAGCTGAAGACTTTCCTCAAGGATCTGGCGCCAGTGATCGAGATGGCCCCGGATGCGCTGATCATGTCCGACCCGGGCCTGATCATGCTGGTGCGCCGGCATTTTGCGCAGATGCCGATTCATCTTTCGGTGCAGGCCAACACGGTGAATTGGGCGAGCGTCGAGTTCTGGCAGCAACAGGGATTGAGCCGGATCATTCTGTCGCGCGAATTGTCGCTGGAAGAGATCGGCGAAATCCGCGAGCAGGTGCCGGGCATGGAGCTGGAAGTGTTCGTGCACGGCGCGCTGTGCATGGCCTATTCCGGGCGCTGCCTGCTTTCCGGTTACATGAACAAGCGCGATGCCAATCAGGGCACCTGCACCAACGCCTGCCGCTGGAAGTACACGGCGCAAGAAGCCACACAAAACCAGCTCGGCGAGATCGTCCAGACCTTTCAACCCGAGCCGACGCTGGGCCTCGGCGCACCGACCGATCAGGTCTTCCTGTTGCAGGAAGCCAATCGTCCCGATGAATTGATGCCGGCATTCGAAGACGAACACGGCACCTACATCATGAACGCCAAGGACCTGCGCGCCGTGCAGCATGTCGAGCGCCTGACGCGCATGGGCGTGCATTCATTGAAGATCGAAGGCCGGACCAAATCGCATTTCTACTGCGCACGCACCACCCAGGTATATCGCCGGGCGATCGATGATGCCGTGGCCGGGCGCGAGTTCGATCGCAGCCTGATGCTGGATCTGGAATCGCTGGCCCAGCGCGGCTACACCGAAGGTTTTCTGCGCCGCCATGTGCACGACGAATATCAGAATTATCAGCACGGCAGTTCGGTGTCGGAGCGGCAGCAGTTCGTTGGCGAGCTGACCGGCGAGCGCCGTGATCGCCTGGCCGAAGTAAAAGTGAAGAATCGTTTTGCCGTGGGCGATCATCTGGAACTGATGACGCCCAAGGGCAATTTCCATTTTGATCTGCATGAATTGCAGAGTGTCAGCGGCCAAGCGATCGAAGTGGCGCCGGGGGACGGGCATACGGTGTACGTGCCGATACCGGATGCGGTGGATTTGCGCTTTGGGTTGTTGATGCGGGATTTGCCGCGGACCTGAATCCCCTCACTCTAGCCCTCTCCCAGAGGGAGAGGGGACTGATCGGGGGATATTTCAGAGGTACGCTGACCTGAACGGGGACCGCTGAATCCGCAAACTACACAGCGCTGGTTGTGCTCGTGAATCCATAATCGGCTCGGACTTTCAGGTCGATGTCTGACGCAAGACACCTCGGTTGGCCCCCTCTCCCTCCGGGAGAGGGCTGGGGTGAGCGCCGCTTTTCTATTGGGCAAACTCCTCACGCAACATCCCTACAAACGCCTCGCGCGCCGGGTGCACACCGGCGTTTTCATGCCAGTAAAACAAATTCTCGATCGCCATCAGTTCAGCAAACTCGTAACCCTCGCAGCCCGCGCCGTTGGCGTACTGCTCGAACACGCCCCTGGGCACCAGCGCCACCCCGGCACCGGCGCTGACGCAGCCGACAATCGCTCCGTAACTGGCCAGACTGACAATCGGCAGCGCCTGCCCTCGGCGCAGCAACCAATGCTCAAGTGCCGCGCGGTATGGGCAACCCGGTGGCCACATGAACAGGGTTTTGTCTTGCAGATCCGCGATGTCACGCACCGGGCCGAATGAAGTCGAGGCGATCAGTAACAATTCCTCTCGATACATCGGCGTGCGTTTGAGCTGAGCACGTTCGACATCTACCGCCACGATCGCACCATCAAGGCGATGGTTGACGGTGTCGTCGAGCAACTGGCTCCAGGTGCCGGTGGTAAGTTCCAGTGCCACTTGCGGGTAGCGCTTGTGGAATTTCGCCAGCAGGCGCGGCAAGCGCCCGGTCGCCGAAGACTCGATGGCGCCGATGCGCAGCGGTCCGGACGGCTCGGCGGCCGGGTCGAGCGCGCGTTTGGCTTCGACGGTCAGCGCCAGAATCTTTTCCGCATAAACCAGAAAGGTCTGCCCCGCCGGGCTGATGCGCAGTCCGCGCCCCTCGCGCAAGAACAGCGCCACGCCCAACTCGGCCTCCAGCGCTTTGATCCGCGCAGTGATGTTCGACGGCACGCAGAACAGCTTTTCAGCGGCCCGGGCAATGCTGCCGACCTCGGCCACAGTCTTGAACATGCGGATTTGCGCCAGCTCCATAATCATCACTCCGAGTGAACAGTCGACGCAGTATAAGTCAGTTGTGACGAACGATCGGGCGCCCGGATACTCGGCGCATTCACTGCCCTGGTGCCTCGATCATGACTTCCACTTCTACCTGCAAAATCATCCTGGCCATGGCGTTTGTCATCGGCTGCTGGTCCTATTCGCCCACCGGCATTCACATCGGCTTGCAAGGGTATGATCCCGGACATCTGGCCTTGCTGCGTTTCCTGCTGGCGTCGCTGTTGATGGCGCTGATCGCAATTTTCAAAGGCATTCGCCTGCCGCAGTGGCGCGATGTGCCGTTACTGTTTGCCTTGGGCTTCTTCGCCGTCAGCCTGCATCACGTCGCCCTGAACATCGGCCAGCAAGGCATCAGTGCCGGGGCTTCCAGCGTGCTGGCGCAGTCGAGCCCGTTATTCAGCACGCTGCTGGCGTGCTTTGTGTTCAAGGACCGCGTCAGCGCCTGGCGTTGGGCCTGTGTGCTGCTTGGATTTGTCGGCGTGGTGATCGTAGTCAGCGGCGACAAGGGCATGGGCGCTATCAATGCCCATGGCTTGTTGATCTTGTTGGCGGCGCTTTCCTGGAGCCTCTATTTCGCCCTGCAAAAGCATCATGCGCGGCGCTACGACGGTTTCAGTCTGGGCTGCTACGCGGTGTGGTCGGGGACGTTGCTGTTGCTGATTTATCTGCCGGGGCTGGCTGACGCCGTGATGCAGGCGCCGCCGCAAGCGCAGTGGGCGGTGCTGATGTTGGGGGTGTTTCCCAGCGCACTGGCGTATCTGGCCTGGGGTTTCGTGCTCAAGCATGTGGACTTGAGCCGGGCGACGATGACCTTGTATCTGATACCGCCGACGGCCATGGGAATTGCGTCGTGGGGATTGGGGGAACGGCCGACGTTGATGGTGCTGATGGGAGCGGTGGTGGTGTTGATCAGTGTGTTGGCATTGAATCTGGAGCGTGGGGTTGGCGTCGTTCGGGCAGTTGAGAGCAAGGCTTGAATCTGCTGTGAAGTCGATGCCGTCCTCGCGAGCAGGCTCGCTCCCACAGTGGATGACACAAACTCCCTGTGGGAGCGAGCCTGCTCGCGAAGAGGCCGGCCCACTCAATGAATAATCCAGACCTCAGCGCATATCATCCGACAACGGTGTCGGCTCATCCGCCGGCGGTACATCCTCGTCATCCGGCGGATCCTTCCAGTCATCCGGGCGGTCGGCATCGCTCAGCGGATCGCGCCCCGGGTCCATGCCCGGCGGTGCATCGTGATCGCTCAGGGTCGGCTCGTCGGTGCCGGATACGGGGCGGGTCTGGTCGGTGGGCGCCATGCCACCGGGAACAAGCGAGTCATCAGCCATGCTGCACCTCACAATACTGGCCCGGATTATCCGGGGCGTATTGTTTGGAAGCGCGGGTGCTGAGGGCGTGCGGTCGATCAGACCAGCGGCATCAGCCTTGGGCGATAAAGCGATCACGACTGTTGGTCAGGTGCAGCCACATCGCAGCGCGGGCGGCATCGGCGTCCTGACGCTTGATCGCATTCAGAATCGCCTCGTGTTCCAGATTGGCCAAGTGCCCGAGCTTGCTCAGATCCGCCGCGCCGCGCTCGGCGGCATTCAGGCGATTGCGCGGGATCATCGCACTGCCCAGGTGCTGCATGATCTCGCTGAAACAAGCGTTGCCGGTGGCCTCGGCGATCAGCAGATGAAAACGCCGATCGGCTTCCACGCAACTGTCGTTGTTGGCCAGCAGCCGTTGATAGTCATCCAGCGCCTGACGCATCTGCTGCACCTGCTGCTCACTGCGCCGCTGCGCCGCCAGCGCCGCCGCTTGCGTTTCCAGGCCCATGCGCAATTCGAGAATGCTGCGCACGCCGAGCGCCGTATCGACGTTCAGGCGCAGGCCCTGCTCCGCTGCACGCTCGATCACGAAGGTACCGATGCCGTGGCGCGTCTCGACCAGCCCCGAGGCCTGCAACTTGGAAATGGCCTCGCGCACCACCGTGCGGCTGACGCCGTGCTCCTGAACGATGGAGTTCTCCGAAGGCAGCTTGTCACCGGGCGACAGTTGTCCGAGCAGGATGCTCTGGGTGAGCTTTTCCACCAGGTCATGAGCGAGGTTGTGCGTGCGTTTGCGCGCGGGCGCGTCGAGGTCTTCTTGCATGATCGGTTCCGGTGATCGGGGCTTGCCGATCGTAGCACTGCGGGATGACGGTTGAGATGGATTTTAGCGGTCGACGGGCCATCAACTTGTATGACAACACTCAATTACATCGAATATTTTCGATAGCCAGCCATCACGCATCACCATTCACATATCAAAAATGCGCTCCACTGTCTGGCTCAACAATCAATAAATACGAGCTAGAATCCGGTTTTCGCATAAAAAACCGAACAATCAGAAGAATTTGATCGCCCTCCCCACTTGTAGGACAAAAAATTACAGTTGTATGATGTCTAGCAACAACGCAGCACCCAGTCCTACCCGCATAAAAATAATCAGTGGGAGAAACATCAGTGAAAACCTCCATCTCCGGGATGCAGGACAGCGTCGACCCGACGCTCGCCTCAGCCATCTCCAAAGTCAAACGCCACGTCCTGCCGCTCTTCGTGATCATGTTCATCGTCAATTACATTGACCGGGTGAACATCGGCTTCGTCCGCACCCACATGGAAACCGATCTGGGCATTGGTGCTGCCGCCTATGGCTTCGGCGCCGGGCTGTTCTTTATTGGTTACGCGCTGTTCGAAGTGCCGTCCAACATGCTTTTGCAGAAAGTCGGCGCACGCATCTGGCTGACCCGCATCATGTTCACCTGGGGCATAGTCGCCGCCTGCATGGCCTTCATCCAGAACGAAACCCACTTCTATATCCTGCGCTTCCTGCTCGGTGTCGCCGAGGCCGGGTTCTTTCCCGGGGTGATTTATTACTTCACCCGTTGGCTGCCAGGCGTCGAGCGTGGCAAGGCGATCGCGATCTTCCTCAGCGGCTCGGCCGTGGCCTCGCTGATCTCCGGTCCGCTGTCCGGTCTGCTCCTGCAGATCAACGGGCTGGGCATGCACGGCTGGCAATGGATGTATTTCATCGAGGGGATGTTCTCGGTGTGCCTGTGCGTGTTTGTCTGGTTCTGGCTGGATGCCAAACCCCACGACGCGAAATGGCTGAGCCGCGCCGAACAGGATGCACTGGTCAGCGCCATCGACGACGAGCAAAAGGCCCGTGAAGCCGCGACGCCGATCCGGCCGTCGCTGGGCAAACTGCTCAAGGACCGGCAGATCATTCTGTTCTGCCTGATCTACTTCTTCATTCAGTTGACCATTTATGCGGCGACTTTCTGGCTGCCGAGCATCATCAAGAAGATGGGCGAACTCAGCGACGTGCAGGTCGGCCTGTTCAACTCGATTCCATGGTTGCTGTCGATCGTCGGCATGTACGCCTTCGCCTCGCTGTCGGCGAAGTGGAAACATCAACAAGCCTGGGTCGCCACTGCCCTGTTGATCGCCGCAGCGGGGATGTTCATGTCCACCACTGGCGGGCCGATCTTTGCCTTCGTCGCGATCTGCTTTGCAGCGCTGGGTTTCAAATCCGCCTCGTCGCTGTTCTGGCCGATTCCCCAGGCTTATCTGGATGCACGCATCGCGGCGGCAGTGATCGCGCTGATCAACTCGGTGGGCAACCTCGGCGGCTTCGTCGCACCGACCACCTTCGGCCTGCTGGAGCAACACACCGGCTCGATTCAGGGCGGCCTCTATGGTCTGGCCGCGACCTCGATCATCGCCGCAATCATCGTCTTCGCCGCGCGCACCACGCCCAAACCCGCTGCTGAAAAGGCCGTGGCCGACGCCGCGCCGAAACACGCCTGACTTCGTCTCGACAAGGAAAACAACAATGACTGTTCATGACACCGCCAAAGCTCCGATCATCACCGACATGCAGGTCATTCCGGTGGCCGGTCACGACGGCATGCTGCTCAACCTGAGCGGCGCCCACGGGCCGTTTTTCACCCGCAACATCGTCATCCTCAAGGACAACGCCGGCCACACCGGCGTCGGCGAAGTGCCCGGTGGCGAGCGCATTCGCCAGACCCTGGAAGACGCGCGCAATCTGGTGGTCGGCAGCCCCATCGGCACGTACCAGAAAATTCTCAATCAGGTGCGCCAGACCTTCGCCGACCGCGATGCCGGCGGCCGTGGTCTGCAGACGTTCGACCTGCGCATCACCATTCACGCGGTCACCGGCCTGGAAGCCGCCCTCCTCGACCTGCTCGGCCAACATCTGGACGTGCCGGTGGCGGCGCTGCTCGGTGAAGGTCAGCAACGCGACGAAGTGAAGATGCTCGGTTATCTGTTCTACGTCGGTGATCAACACGAAACCGATCTGGCCTATCGCAGCGAACCGGACGCCGACAACGACTGGTTCCGTGTGCGCCACGAGAAAGCCATGACCGCCGAAGCGGTCGTGCGTCTGGCGGAGGCGGCGCACGCCAAGTACGGTTTCAAGGACTTCAAACTCAAGGGCGGCGTGCTCAGCGGCGATGCCGAAATCGAAGCGGTCACGGCACTGGCCGAGCGCTTCCCTGAAGCGCGAATCACCCTCGACCCGAACGGCGCCTGGTCGCTGAAAGAGGCGATCCGTCTGTGCCGCGATCAGCACCACGTACTCGCCTACGCCGAAGACCCGTGCGGTGCCGAAAACGGTTACTCCGGGCGCGAAGTCATGGCTGAATTCCGCCGCGCCACCGGCCTGAAAACCGCGACCAACATGATCGCCACCGACTGGCGTGAAATGGGCCACGCGATTCAGTTGCAGTCAGTGGACATCCCGCTGGCCGACCCGCACTTCTGGACCATGCAGGGTTCGGTACGCGTCGCGCAGATGTGCCACGAGTGGGGCCTGACCTGGGGCTCGCATTCCAACAACCACTTCGATATCTCTCTGGCGATGTTTACCCACGTCGCCGCCGCCGCACCCGGCGAGATCACCGCCATCGACACCCACTGGATCTGGCAGGACGGTCAGCGCCTGACCAAGGCACCGCTGCAGATTGTCGATGGTCTCGTGCAGGTGCCGAAAAAACCCGGGCTGGGTGTGGAGTTGGACATGGATCAAGTGGCCAAGGCCCACGAACTGTACAAAGGCATGGGCCTCGGCGCGCGGGATGACAGCGTGGCGATGCAGTTCCTGATTCCGGGGTGGAAATTCGATAACAAGCGGCCGTGTCTGGTGCGGTAATCCAGCAGGCGCCGCTGATTTCAATTGTGGGAGTAGGAGCTGCCGAAGGCTGCGATCTTTTGATTCTGTTTTGAAGATCAAAAGATCGCAGCCTTCGGCAGCTCCTTGTATCTCGACTAACGCTCCGTCAG
>NZ_RCOC01000011.1:0-24117 GCF_004307515.1 Pseudomonas sp. Sample_14
GGATCAGTCCCGGAGCGAAGGAACCCGAGCCTGCGAGGGCCGAACGCAGGAGCAAAGCGTTTTGGTTACTTTTGGGCGTCTGCAAAAGTGACCCGCTGTAAGAGCGGAACCGCCAGCCGCAACACCCGCAAAAACGGATATACCCCCAAAACCCCAAGAACCTGGTCGGCCCAGAGGCCGCCAAGACCAAAAAAAAGCCCCTCAAAACCGAGGGGCCCAAAAAACCAGCTCAGAAACCCGAATCAGGTCATCTGAATAATGGTCTGCATAATCGTGCTCTGCGTCGAAATGGTCTTGGCGTTCGCCTGATAGTTGCTCTGGCCCTTGATCAGATCAACCAGCTCGTTAGTCAGGTTAACGTTCGACTCTTCCAGCGAGTTGGACACCACCTCACCCAACGTACCGGTCTTCGGCGCGTCGTAGCCCGGAATACCCGAAGCGAAAGTCTCTTTCCAGCTAGTACCACCGACAGCCTGCAAGCCCTGCTCGTTGGTGAAACTGGCCAGTGCAACCTGACCAATCGCCTTGCTCTGGTTGTTGCTGAAGTTGGCGAACAGCGTACCGGTACCGTCGATGGTCAGGTTGGTGATCTGTCCAGTGGCGTAGCCATCCTGAGTCGGTATCGTGCGCGAAGTATCAGCGTTGTACTGGGTGGTCTTGGCCATCGAAATGGTCACGCCAGCCGGATTTGCTGCCGCGCCGTTAGGCGTAAAAACACCGTTGGTCACGGTGCCTGGCTTCCAGTTACTCAACGTCAAGTCGCTGCTGATGAGCGGGTTTGGCGCCGGCGGCGGCAAAGTACTCGGTGTACTCACCTGAAGCAATTTGCCGGAACTGTCGAACGTCAATGTCGAAGCAACCGGAGGCGTGGCGGCGTTGGTTGGATCGCTACCGGTGGCATCCGGGTTGCGTCCATCAACCAGGGTGTAAACCTTCCAGGTATTCTCGCCAGTCTTGACCACGTACTGATCCATGACGTGGGAGTTACCCTGAGTGTCATAGATCGGCGTGCTGAACGACTTGGTGTAAGTCTCAGGCTTCGACGGGTCGAACTTCACGGCAGTAGCGCCGGTATCAACAATCACGGGTGCCGAAGAGTTCAGGTTGATGCTCGAAGTCACCGCCGAAGTCGACTTCGGCGCCAGGTTCGAAGTATCGATCTTGAGGTCAGTCAACACACCGTTGATGATCTTGCCGTTGGCATCCACACCGTAACCCTGCAGACGCGAGGTGTAGTCGGTGTTGGTGATGTAACCGGCGTTGTCGACCTTGAACGTACCGGCACGGGTGTACGAGATCGAGCCGTTGTTGCTCATGGTGAAGAAGCCGGAACCGTTGATGCCCATGTCCAGCACGTTGCCAGTGTTGTTGATGTCACCTTGGGTGAACTGCTGGGAAACGTTGGCCAGGCGCACGCCGTTGCCGATCACTTTGCTGCCGCTGCCCAGACGCGTCGACGAATAGACGTCTTCGAATTCTGCGCGCGAGGATTTGAAACCGGCGGTGGCGACGTTGGCGATGTTGTTGCCGGTCACGTCCAGTTGCTTGTTGGCTGCATAGAGACCGCTAAGGCCGATATTGAAAGACATATTCCACTCCTTTATGCCGGGTTAGTCGGCTCTATATACCAATGGTTTGTACTTTGGACAGGGCGACGGTGCCCTTGCCAGCCAGGTTGAGCATCAGCTCACCGCCGGTCTGGCTGATCGTCACGCTGTTGACGGTCGCTGGCAGATAAGTCGCCAGGTCCGTCGCGGTGCCGTTGATCGGTGCGTTGGCCTTGAACGTGTAAGTGCCGACCGGAACCACGGTGCCGGCGGTGTCCTTGCCGTCCCAAGTGAAGCTGGCATCGCCGGCAGCGCGGCTGCCCAGGTCGATGGTGCGCACGGTTTTGCCGTCCTTGTCGGTGATGGTCACGGTGCCGCCGGCAATCGACGAAGGCACGGTGACCGAACCGGTCAGGCCTTTGCTCGGGTCATCGAGCTGGGCGGTGTTGGTCTGCACGATCACGTTGCGACCGACCAGCGACGACGCTTGCAATGCCTGCGACGAGTTGTAGTTGCCGGCAAGGCCGCTGACGGTGGAGTTCAGCGTGGTAATGCCTTCAAGGCTGCTGAACTGCGCCAGTTGCGCAACGAACGCGCTGTTGTCCTGCGGGTCGAGCGGATTCTGGTTTTTCAGCTGGGTAACCAGCAATTGCAGGAAAGCATCCTTGCCCAGCGCCTGGCCGCCGGTGGCACTGTTGGTCGCCGAAGCGATGCCGCCCGACGTAGTGCTGCTGGCCTTCTTCGACGAGTTGGCCAGGATGTCGTTCATGCTCAGGCTGCTGGTGGTATCCGTAACGCTCATGGCAGTCGCCCCTTATTACTGACCGAGGGTCAGTACCTTCTGCATCATGGTTTTGGCGGTGTTCATCATTTCCGCGTTGGTCTGGAACGAGCGGCTCGCAGAAATCATGTCAGCCATTTCTTCCACCACGTTGACGTTCGGGTAGTAGACGTAGCCCTTGGCGTCGGCAGCCGGATGGTTCGGCTCGTAGCGCGCTTCAAGATTGCTCTGGTCTTCGACAACGCCGAGCACCTGCACGCCCTGCCCGGCCGCGTCCTGGTTCTGGAACAGCGAATTGCTGCCGCCAGCCTGTCCGCCCTGGAACATGGTGGCGAATACCGGATGACGGGCGCGGTAGGTCTGGTCGATGCTCGACGAAACGGTTTCGGCGTTGGCGATGTTCGACGCCACGGTGTTCAGGCGTGTGGTCTGCGCGCTCATGCCGCTGCCGGCAATGTTGAAAACGCTGGACAGGGACATGGATTATTCTCCGCGCAGGGCTGACACCAGCCCTTTGAATTTGCTGTTGAGCAAGGTGAAGCTGGCCTGGAAGCCGACGGCGTTTTCCGCGTAGTTCGACTGTTCCAGTTGAGCGTCCACGGTGTTCTGGTCGATCGAAGGCTGCATCGGCGTGCGATACATCAGCGACTCGTCGCCGTTGCCCAGCCCTTCAGCCTCGATGTGCCGGCTGTTGGTCATGTTCAGGGCAAAGTGGCCGCCGGTCTTGGTCTTCTCGGTCTGTGCTTCGAGCACTTTGGAGAAATCCAGATCCCGCGCCTTATAGTTCGGGGTGTCGGCGTTGGCGATGTTGTTGGCCAGCACTTCGGCACGCTGGGCGCGGAAGCCCAATGCCTTTTCGTGAATGCCCAGCGCTTTGTCGAAGCTGATGCTCATGTCGGGAACCTTCAGGTGACCGGTTTTTCGTATCTGAGCTTTAGCAAGCGCCGTGCCAAATGAACAAAGCCCCGTATTCCGGGGCTTTGCGCCAAACAGGCTAAGCGGCAATGCCAGAAAAGCGGCAACCGGTTACCGCCGGATGCCGCTTTTCTGCCGCTTGCCGTCCCATCACAGCCGGACAATTGTGGGAGCGAGCTTGCTCGCGAAGGCGGCGTGTCAGCCAATGCAAATGCAGAATGTGACGGCCTCTTCGCGAGCAAGCTCGCTCCCACAGGGATTGTTGGTGTTAAGAGAATTTCTTCGGGCATAAAAAAACGGCAGGCCTTTGCGGGCCTCCCGTTTTTTGTATCAGCGCAAACCGCTTATTTCGCCTTGTAAATAATCCCCGGGCTGCACTGAACCATCTGGTAATGATCCGGCAAACCGTTCAGCGCTTCCGAAGCGCCCAGGAACAGGTACCCACCCGGCTTCAATGTGCTGTGAATGCGCAACAGGATGTCCTTCTTCACTTCGGCAGAGAAGTAGATCAGCACGTTGCGGCAGAACACGATGTCGAACTTGCCCAGCGCTGCGTAGCTGTCGAGCAGGTTGAAGGAGCGGAATTCCACCCGGCTCTTGATCGGCGCCTTGACCACCCAGCGCCCCGGCCCTTTCGGGTCGAAGTAGCGTTGCAGGCGTTCCGGCGACAGACCGCGACCGATCGCCAGGCTGTCGTACTCGCCGGTCTTGCAGTTGTTGAGCATCAGGCCCGACAGATCGGTGGCAACGATCTGCACACCCATCTTCAACTGACCCAGGTTGCTGCGCTCGAACTCGTCGATCGACATCGACAGCGAGTACGGTTCCTGTCCCGACGAGCAGGCCGCCGACCAGATCCGCAGACGCTGGTTGGGGCTGGCCTTGATCGCTTCCGGCAGTACCTTGTTCTTCAAGACTTCAAACGGATAGGTGTCGCGAAACCACAGGGTTTCGTTGGTCGTCATGGCATCGACCACCTGCTCGCGCAAACCGCTGCGCGGCTGGGTCTGGATGCGCTGTACCAGCTCACCCAGGGACTTGATGCCTTGCTGCTCCATCAGTTTGTTGAGACGGCTCGAGACCAGATACTGCTTGTTTTCACCGAGCAGAATGCCACAGGCTTTTTCCAGGAAGACCCGGAACTGTTCGAAATCCAAATTACCCGTAGACAATGATGCCGCCTCTTAAATCGTGTTGACCGCCAGGGGCAGAAGGCCCCTAGCTGATATCTGCTGCTTTGATCCGGTCGACTACCCGGGATGCGAGGTCATCAGGACGGAATTTGGCCAGGAAGTCATCAGCACCGACTTTCTTCACCATCGCCTGATTGAATACCCCCGACAACGAAGTATGCAGGATGATATGGAGCTTTTGCATGCGTGCGTCGCCGCGGATTTCCGCCGTCAGGGTGTACCCGTCCATCTCCGGCATCTCGATGTCGGAAATCATCATCAGGAACTCTTCTTCCGGCTTCTTGCCCTCGTCGACCAGCTTGCGCAGGTAATCCAGCGCCTGCTTGCCGTCGTTCAGCGCCACCACTTCGACACCGATGGTCTGCAGACAACGCGTGACCTGCTTGCGCGCCACCGACGAGTCATCGACCGTCAGCACCCGCAGCGACAACGCCTTGGTCTGCGTCTCGACATCGACCACGCCCACCGAAATCGCTTCCGGCGTCGGCGCCACTTCGGCCAGCACCTTCTCGACGTCGATGATTTCGACCAACTGGTTGTCGACCCGAGTCACAGCGGTCAGGTAGTGATCGCGACCGGTACCCTTGGGTGGCGGATGGATCTCTTCCCAGTTCATGTTGACGATGCGCTCCACCGAGCGGACCAGGAAACCCTGGGTCTTGGTGTTGTACTCCGTGATGATCACGAACGGACTGTTCTTGTCTTTCAACGCACCGGAGCCCGTTGCCATTGCCAGATCCAGGATCGGAATGGTCGCTCCCCGTATATTCGCTACCCCGCACACGACAGGACTGGATTTGGGCATCAACGTCAGGGACGGGCATTGCAACACTTCCCGTACCTTGAACACGTTGATCCCGTAGAGCTGCGGCCCGTCGAGACGGAACAACAGCAGCTCGAGGCGATTCTGCCCTACCAGTTGCGTGCGCTGGTTCACCGAATCCATTACACCAGCCATGCCCAGACTCCTACACCAACGCCAAGTGTTGTTGCGACGCACATTCATTGCTAAACGGCACGGCGCTTGCTTTTTAACTCGTATGAACGCTCAAACGACATTTTCCCGACGCCTGACATCCTCCCTTCGCAAAGGGCTTTGCGCGGTGTCCGCCGTTTGCTGCTTGCTTGCTGGCAGTCCTGCCCATGCAGATGCGGTTACCTTGCCTGATATGCTTATCGGCGTGACTCAGGGCTTTCTTGAATTCACCGTAGAAGACTATTTGGCTTCCAGTCAAACCGAAGGCCGCTACGAAATCGAAGTCAACCAGCTCGACCCGCGCATGCGCATGCCCATGTGCGACAAGGAATTGACAGCCACACTGGAGAGCCCGGCACGCCCGCTGGGCCGCGTCACGGTGAAGGTTCGCTGCGAAGGCAGTTCGCCCTGGACGGTGTTCGTACCCGCTCAAGTCCGCCTGTTTCGCGAGATCGTGACGACCACTCGTCCGCTGAAACGCGCCGGCATTATCGAGCCGCAGGATGTGACCTTGCGCGAGCGCGACGTCAGCACGATCAACCAGGGTTTCCTGACTTCCGTCGACGAAGCGATCGGGCAGAAACTTACCCGACCAACGGTCGCCGATCAGGTCATCACCCTGGTGCATCTGGAACAGGCCGAAGTGGTGCGCAAGGGTGACCAGGTGGTGATCACTGCGCGCAGCGGCACCCTTGCTGTACGCATGCCGGGGGAAGCGCTTTCCAATGGCGGCATGAAAGAACAGATTCGCGTAAAAAACCTTAATTCTCAAAGAGTTATCAAGGCGCAGGTGATTGCGCCGGGACAGGTTGAAGTGGCCATGTAAAAGCCTCGTGGAGAAAACTGGCGCCGATCCCGTCGCTTCCCTAAACTGTGCCGCAGCAGGTCTCGCAACGGCGCATGCAAGCTTATGGTTGATTGGGCCTAAAGTTTTTCAGGGGATAGCCGAAAACATGGCAAGCGTCCAAATTCCCAGAGGTTTTTTATCATGGTTATCGATTTCAACCGATTGAACAGTTCCTCGTCACTAACCGGCAGCACACGTACCAGCAACGCCAAGGAAAGCGCTGAAAACAGCCCCTCCGCGCCGCTGAATACCCAGGCCGAACAGGCCAATGTCGCCAAAAGCGGGGAGTCGGTACACCTCAGCAATGAGGCTCAACAGTTGCAGAAGGTCACTGACAGGCTGCGCGATCAGCCTGCTGTCGACAAAGCCCGAGTGGCCGAGTTGAAAGCCGCGATTGCCGATGGCAGCTATAAAGTCGACAGCAACCGTGTAGCCAGCAAACTGCTCAACTTCGAAGCCCAGCGCTAGGCTTTTGCCGGCGCCAGGCTTTTGGACGCTTAAACCCCAAGGCCAGCCATGCACGACACTAACTTATTGCAACTGATCAACGACGACTTTGCTCCAGCGCAACAATTGCTGGAGTTATTGCAAACCGAATCCCTCGCTTTGCATGGTCGCGACATGCCGTTGCTGGAAGAAATTCTGGCGACCAAGCAAGCGTTGATCATTCTGCTCGAGCAGCATGGCCGCAAGCGCAGCGAAATCCTCGCCAGCCTCAACCTGCCGACCGATCGCACAGGTCTTGAGCAACTGGCCAGCCAGTCGAGCATTGGCGACCAGTTGCTGACCCAGGGCGATGCCCTGACCGCGCTGATCGCCCAATGCCAGGCAGCCAACATCAAGAACGGCCAGTCGATCCAGATCCAGCAGGCGACTACGGCCAACCAGCTGAAGATCCTCACCGGCGGTGAGCCGCCAGCGCTGTACGACGCCAGCGGCACCTTTGCCAAACCGGTCAAGCCGCGAACGCTCAGCCAGGCATGAGCCATTCGCTGGCCCTGCACTATCCACTTGCGCAACATGCTGGCAAAATACTGGCCAGTCGTAGTCTTATTTTGTCTGGAGATTGAAGAACCGTGTCCAACACCCTAAGCGCGGATGATGCTCCGCAGCCTCCGAAGGTGCTCACCACGCCACTGGAAATCTCCAGCAACCTGCGCCAGCTGCAAGACAGCCACGATCCGCTGATCATCACCTTCCATGAACGCAGCCAGCGTTTTCAGAGTTACCTGATCAAGGTCGACCGCGAAACCGCAACGATTGCGCTGGATGAAATGATTCCACGCGATGGCGAGCGCTTCCTCCAGGCTGGCGAACCGTTCAAGGTCGAAGGCTTTCATGACGGCGTGCGCATCGCCTGGGAATGCAACGGCACGCTGAACATCGAAGAATCCGACGGCGACCGTTTCTACACCGGCGACCTGCCGAGCGAAGTGGTCTATCACCAGCGCCGTAACGCCTTCCGCGCTGCGTTGAAGCTCACCGATCTGGTCAGCGTTGAACTGGGCGGCGAAAAGCTCAAGGTTCCTCTGCACGGCAAGCTGCTGGACATCTCCGCCACCGGCTGCAAATTCCGTTTCGAAGGCGACATCACTGATCGCCTGCAACTGGGCCAGGTCTACGATCGCCTGATCGCCCCGCCGCTGTTCGGCAACCAGCCAACATCGGTCGAACTGCGCTATCTGCATTTCGAAGAAAAACTCAACATCACCTTCGCCGGTCTGCGCTTCCACAACATCAGTGGCCAGGCTGCGCGCAACGTCGAGCGTTTTGTTTACCAGTTGCAGCGTGAAGCACGGCGTTTCGACAAAGACGATCTCTGAGTCGCAGCGATCAATAAAAAGGGCAGTCCCGCACAGGACTGCCCTTTTTTATGCGCCGATGTTTACCTTCGATTCAGGGCCTGCCACCGCTGATATCCGGCGCAGGCTTATCGTCATTGCCGCTGTCCAGTTCGGTTTCAACGACTGCTTCCGGCTGCGCTTCGGGCTCAGGCTCAGGAGTGACCGGCGCCGGGTCTTGGACCATCTGCTCCTGCACCACCTGCTCATCGACACGCGGGTCAAGCGCCGCCACCAGCGGCGAGCTCGACATGCTGTCCGGCATTGCCACGTGATGCAGCGGTGCGTCGTCGACCTGGTGCAGGTTGGTGACCGCTTTCGGACGTATCCGCCAGACCAGCACCAACGCGAAGAAACTGAAGAACGCATACAGGCTCTGACTGCCGAGAAACTTCATCAGCACGCCCGCGAGCAGCGGCCCGATGCTCGCGCCGACGCCGTAAGTCACCAGCAACATGGCGGTCAGCGACACGCGGCGATCGCCTTCGACGTGGTCGTTGGAAAACGCCACCGCCAGCGGATACAGGCAGAACTGCACCAGCGAACAGAAGAAACCAACGACGAACAACACCTCCAGCGGCACCTGCGGCATGATCGCCAACGGCAACGCCGCCACCGCCAGAAACCCGGCAAAGCAGCGTATCAGCAGCGCGCGGTCATAACGGTCGGACAACCAGCCCAACGGCCACTGCACCAGCAGACCGGCAAAAATGCAGCTACCCATGAACAGACCGACCTGCTCGGTCGTGAGCCCCTGTTGCGATGCATACAGCGGCGCCAGACCGTAGAACGAACCAATGATCAGACCGGCGCCGAGCACCGTGCTCAGCGATTGCGGCACACGCTTGATAAAGAAGCGCGGCTCCATCGGCGCCGGGTGCAGGGGGGCCGGGTGAATCCGTCGGGTCAACGTCACCGGCACCAGACACAGGGCAAAGCACAGCGCCACCAGCATCAGCAGTTCCAGACCGAGGCCGGGGTGCATGACCAGAATCAGCTGGCCCAGCACCAGGCCCAGATAAGAGGCGATCATGTAACCGCTGAACACCAGCCCGCGTTGATTGGCATCGGCCTGCTCGTTGAGCCAGCTCTCGATGACCATGTACTGACACATCATGCCCAGACCAACGATCGTCCGCAGCACCAGCCACGCCGGCAGCCAGTCCACCAGCCCATGGCCGAGCACCGCCGCGCCGACGATCCCCGCACACGCCGAGTAGGCACGGATATGCCCGACCCGGGCAATCAGGCGATGGCCGATCTTGCCGCCCAGCACCAGACCGAAATAGTTGGCCGCCATCAGCGCACCGACCCATAGCCCGTCGACGTTGTCGGCAGCCAGACGCAAAGCCAGATAAGTAGAAAGAAGGCCTGAGCCGATCAACATCATCAGCGAGGCGAAATACAGCGCTCGAAAGGATTTCCAGATTTGGCGCATCGGCGTTCCGAGCGGCTCCTTGCAGTAAATACCGGGCGGTCAGAACGACTGCCCGGCAGCAGCGATACGTCAGGCCTGGGCGGCCAGCACACGGCGCTCCCAGGGAGTGATTTCATCAAAGAAGCTGGTCAACTCCATGGTCTTCGAAGCGATGTAGCCTTCGATGAACTCCGACCCGAACAGTTCCCTCGCCAACTGGCTACGTTTCAGACGCTCCAGCGCGGCGTGCAAAGTACACGGCAAGGCCAGATTATCCGGCACGGCGAACTCACCCTGGATTGCCGCGCTCGGCTCCAGTTCCTGCTCGATGCCATGCAAACCCGCAGCCAGACTGGCGGCGATGGCCAGATAAGGGTTGGCGTCGGCGCCCGGCAAGCGGTTTTCGACCCGACGTGCGACCGGCGAGCTGGCGGGAATACGCAAGCCGGCGGCGCGATTGTCATGGGACCAGCAGGCATTGTTCGGCGACGCGTACGGATGACACAGGCGCTGATAGGAATTCACGTTGGGCGCAAACAGTGCGGTGAAATCGGCGAGGCCTGCCTGTTGCCCGCCGATGAAGTGGCGGAACATCGCCGTCGGCTCGCCGTTCGAGTCAGTGAAGACATTCTTGCCGCTGCCGATCTCAACGATACTCTGGTGAATATGCATCGAGCTGCCCGGTGTGTGCGCCAGCGGTTTGGCCATGCACACCACGCTCAGGCCATGCTTGAGCGCGACCTCCTTGAGCAGGTGCTTGAACAGGAACGTCTGATCGGCCAGCAGCAGCGGGTCGCCGTGCAGCAGATTGATCTCGAACTGGCTGACGCCCATTTCATGCATGAAGGTGTCGCGCGGCAGGCCGAGGGCCGCCATGCATTTATACACTTCGCTGAAGAACGGCCGCAGACCGTTGTTGGAACTGACGCTGAACGCCGACTGGCCATCCTCGCGGCGGCCGTCGAGGCCGACCGGCGGACGGAACGGCTGAGTCGGATCGGTGTTCGGTGCGAAGACAAAAAATTCCAGTTCGGTCGCCACCACCGGCGCCAGACCGTGCGCGGCGTAACGGGCGATGACCGCCTTGAGCTGGCCACGGGTCGAGAGACTTGAGCTCCCCCCGCTCAGTTCGTCGGCGTCGCAAATCGCCATGGCACGCGGCTCGTCGCTCCAGGGCAAACGGTGAATCTGCGCAGGATCGGCAACCAGCGCCAGATCGCCGTCATCGCTGCCGTAGAACCGCGCCGGCGGATAGCCGCCCATGATGCATTGCAGCAGCACACCCCGCGCCAACTGCAAACGCCGCCCTTCGAGAAAACCCGCGGCGGTCATCACCTTGCCCCGTGGCACACCGTTCAGATCCGGGGTGACACATTCAATCTCATCAATGCCGGTCAATCGCTGCGCGAGTGAACCCTGGCCATCGGTTGTCATGACGCAATCCTTGTTATTGTGCGAGCCGCGAACGGCGACCCGGACAAAATAGGCTTCGCCTGTTCGGAATATCAAGCAGCGCCCACAAAAATCCCGATCTTGTGCAGGAGCCGTAGGAGCCGACGAGTGCAACGAGGCTGCGATCTTTTGATCTTGCTTTTTAAAATCAAAAGATCGCAGCCTTCGGCAGCTCCTACACCAGACCTCAGGGCAAGTAGAGGCTGAACACCCCACCACCCAACGGCCCGCCATTGCTGATTTCGGTGCGCCCTTCCACGCCGTTGCGCTGATGCAGCGCGGCGATGCGATTGGCGAAATACAGGCCCAGGCCGGTGCTGCCGCTGCTGTGATTGATGCCCTGGACATAATCGGCCTGACGCTCAAGCATCTCTGCTGGATAGCCGTCGCCATCGTCATTGATGCTCAGCACCAGTTGCCCGGCTTCGTCGCTGACGGTAATCAGCAGCGACTTGCGGGCGTAACGGATCGCATTGTTGATGCAGTTGCCGAGCACCGAGGCGATCAGCTCGCGATCGAAGAAACCCAGCGGGCTCAACGGATCGACTTCATAGGTGGCGATGATGCCGCGACTGGCAAACACTTCCTGATGCGCGGCCAGTTGCGCCTCGATGAAATCGTCGAGTTCGTGATAGGCCGGCTGTAGCGGCAACTGGTTGACGCCGAGTTTGTACAGCCCGAGCAACTGCACCAGCATGCCGTTGAGGTGGGCGAACTCGAAGTCGATCACGCCCTGTTCCGAGCCTTCGCGCAACTCTTTCGGCAAACGCGCCAGCCACTGGCTGTGCGCCTGCATCAGCATGGCCAGGGAGTTCTTCATGTCGTGAACGGTGGAGGCAATCACCGTGGAAAAATCCAGCGCCGGATCAATTGGGTTCATTCGCCAAACGCCTTGCTTTTCAGCTTCTGATAACGCGCAAACCGCGCGTCGGTGTCGGGCATCAGGCCCACCAGTTTCAGGCAGGCCCGACATTCTTCCAGCTCCGCCGACGGCATACTGGTGTCGGTGCCGTGCAGCAGCGACTGGGCCAGGTTCAGCGCAATACTGATGTTTTTCGGTTGCAGCTTGAGCGCCTTGCGGAACACCTCGCGGGCCTCGACCAGATTGCCGGTCTTGTACACGCGCACGCCCTGGCGGTTGAGATCGGCCGCAGCGTTGCTCGAGCTGAGAATGGTCGGATCGTCGGTGAGCTTGGCGATGTCTTTCATCACCGCCGGGTCATCACCGTAGATCTCTGCGCAGCTCTTGAGCATCGAAGTGCCCGCCTCGGCCTGACCGAGCATCTGCAACTGCTTGGCCACCAGCAACGCCGCCTCGGGGCTCATGAATTGCTCCATGCCATCGAGGCGCATCAGTGCTTGTTCGGTGAGCTTGTCGGCGGTTTCGGCGTCGTTGAGCAACAGGCTGGTGGCCTTCATCAGCCGCGCGCGAATTTGCAGGCCGGGATCGCTCGGGTTCTCCTTGGCCACGGCGCTGAGGGTGGTGTTGATCTCCAGCCGCGTGCGCGTGTCGAGGCCGCGATCGCTGCCCTTGCTGATCAGCGCATGAGCCAGGCCGAGATTGCTTTCCGGGTCCTTGAAACGCGACTGCGCGCCCTGCGCCACGGCCTGACGATAAGCGCGCGAGGCGGTTTCGAAATCTTCGTTGGCCATGGCCAATTTGCCGAGCAAAGCCTGGCGGCGCACCGCCAGCGGCGACAGGCGAATCGCTTCTTCGAGCACCCGCTGCGCGCCTTTGCTGTCGCCTTCGGCCACCAGCACATCGGCCATGCCGTCATACAGCGCCGGCATCATCGGGAACACTTTCAAGGCCTTTTCATAGACCTCTTTGGCCTGCGACACCTGCCCGCGCTTGAACAGCAACTTGCCCAATCCAGCGAAGGCCCACGGCAACGGCCGGTCGGCAATGATGCCGTCGTAGAGCCGCTCCAGCGCTTCGTTCTGGTTCATGTCGCGCAGGGCGTCGGCGCGGTAGCGCAGGCACAGCGGCGAATAGCGGATGTCCTGTTTGCACAGGGCAATACAGGCATTGAGCACCTCGACCGGCTTACCGCGATCAAGGGCTTGCAGAATCGGTTTGAGCAAGGTCTTGCGTTGCTCCAGACGCTCAAGGCGCTGGGCCAGTCCGGAACGGTTGAACGGCTTGGTCAGGTACGCATCCGGCTCGTGCTCCAGCGCACTGAGCACCATCGCCTGACTGGTCTCAGCGGTGACCATGACGAAAACGGCTTCGTGGCTGATGAGCTTTTCCGACATCAGGTCTTCGAGCACCTGCTGGCCATTCTTCTTGCCGTCGCCGAGGTGGAAGTCCTGAAGAATGAAATCGTAAGACTTCTGCGAGCACATCTTCAGCGCCTGCTCGCCAGTGTCGGCAGTATCGACATCCTTGACGCCGAGCTCACGCAACATCGAACGCACGGAACTGCGGAAATCGGAAAAATCATCGACGATCAGAAAGCTTTTTTGGTGATACGACGACATCGAGGATTTCCAGGCAATTGAAGAAAACGAACCGAGGCGATTTCAGGCGCGCAGATGATAGCTGGAGGCCATGCGCCATCAAGCGATTTCGCTGGAGTCTGAACTCACCGTTCGGGTTATCGGCCAAAAATGCCCGGGCCTGAGGGTGGTGCTTCAAGAATGTTGCCTGGAGTATTACTCTGCGCGCCTGCTCAAGGATTTTCATAGGGACTGAATCGTGTACATCAAGGGACGCTACATCCTGTCGGCCTTTTTGCTGCTGTTTATCCAGCCAATGAGTGCGGCGGCAATGGACTGCACCAAAGCGGCGAACGACGTGGAAAACACGATTTGCGCGAATAAACCGCTTTATGAGCTCGACGCGCAGATGGGCACGCTGTATCGCCAACTGATGACATCTGCCACAGCGACGCAACCTGAGCTCAAGCGCACCCAGCGCGCCTGGCTAAAAACCCGCAATGCCTGCGCAGTCGATGTCGCTTGCCTGGATGGCAGCTACCGCCAGCGCCTGCAAGCATTGCAGGCACAGTGGACGCAAGCCGCAATGTGGCAGCCGGACGCCGTGGATCTTCAGGCGATGAACGATCTGCAGGAAAGCATTCGTGCCGAGAGCAAAAACCACCCGGAATTTGCGCTGGAACATGCCTTGGCCGCACGGGCTTTCGAGTCTTCGCAGACATCGTTCGCGGGCGATCCAGTCGACAGTTACGGCGAGCAAACCAACTTCCCCAAGTCGCGTCCCAAAGGCGTGAGCGAGGATGAGTGGCAAGCATTGAAAGCCTCAAGCATCGGAGGCGCCGCCGAGACCGGACGGACTTCTTACGCACTGCTGGATCTGGACAATGATGGCCAGCGCGACCTTATCGTCGACACATACGCAGGCGGCACCGGCTTGTTCACCTACGTGGAAACCTGGCGCCGCACGGGCGAGCGGTTCGTCAAAAGATCGGTCGAGCCGGAAAGCTCGCTGTTCTACACCAACGACCGTGGCGCTAATCAGGCAATCAGCTGGATCAGGCTTCACGACAGAATTTATGCCGCTTACCGAAACGGCGCCTATGGTGTCGATAATCTGTACCTGCTCAATCCGCTGAAGATCAACCGTCAGGTACCGACGGTGTCTGTGCGTTACGCTTACTCCCTGCAAGTGCCAACCACGCAACATACGGAAGACGGCACCAGTACCTATGAGCTCGAAGCGGATTTGCGCGCGGCACTCGACCACGCCATCACTCAGGCAACGAAAGTCGCATCGGGCTCAAACCCTGACGCGCCCCTTTGCCCCTTTCCTCCGACGGGCGCCGGCGAAGACGATTACTACAGCTACGGTCCAGGGCACTACGCCATCGAAAAGATCACCGATTTGCCGGTAATGATCGGCGGCGACTGCTACATCGGGGCGCTGATTGACTGGTTCGGCAGTTACAGCGAAAAGACTGGGTTATTCGCCCAACTGGCCGTGCGCAAGCCGGGCGTAGAGGCCAGCGGGACTACCTACGAAGTCTTCGGCCGTCGGCATGTAACCGAGGTCAGTGGGAGCCTTGGCAAAGTCGAAATCAACGACGACTGACCACCGATCATCACACCGGAAAATTAATCGGCACGGTTGCCAATCACCGGATGTCAAAAACACAGGCAGCACATTTGTCCTTCAAAAGTGCAGGCAGATTCGCAAATGAGGTTTATTCTGCTCAATTACCTGCGCCCCCGGACGTCCGCGATACGCTTGTACCGCCACAAAAAAGGCCGAAGTGATGACCTCGAAAACCCCTGCCTCGCCCTCTGCGCCCGAACGCAAGGACCTGACACCCAGCCACCTGAATTTCCCCGTGGTGGGCATCGGCGCCTCGGCGGGCGGCCTGCAAGCGACCAAGCTGTTTTTCGAGCATATGCCGAAGGACAGTGGCATGGCGTTCGTGATCATTTTGCACCTGTCGCCCGATCACCAGAGCATCGCCGACCAGATCATTCAGCAATCGACGCGCATGCCGGTGCTGCAAGTGACGCAGCCGGTGCCGATCGAAAAGAACTGCGTGTACGTGATTTCTCCGGCGCACTCGCTGACGATGAATGACGGCTACCTGCGCGTCAGCCCCGCTGGCTCACCGCAAGCGCGCCACACTGCCATCGACCTGTTCTTCCGCGATCTGGCCGATGTGCATCGCGAGCGGGCTTTTTGCCTGGTGCTTTCAGGCACCGGTTCCGATGGTGCGGTGGGCTTGTCGCGAATCAAGGAACAGGGTGGCGTGACGCTGGTGCAAGTGCCGGAAGACGCCGAGTTCGACGGCATGCCGCGTGCCGCCATCGAGACGCGCATGGTCGATCTGATACTGCCAGTGGTCGAGATGCCGCAGAAACTGATGGAGCTGTGGCGCAACTCTCAGAACATCAAATTACCCAGCGCCAATGATCCCGACTTGAAAGCCTTGAAGCCTGCAAACGAACACGAAGCGTCGATCGCCGAACAACGCCTGCATGAAATCCTGTTGTACCTGCGCAGCAGCACCGGTCACGATTTCAAACACTACAAGCGCGCCACCGTGCTGCGCCGCATCGAGCGGCGCATGCAGGTCACCAGCCAGTCTGACCTCGGCGCCTATTACGACTACCTGCAAAATACCCCGGAAGAATCCAAGGCCCTGCTCGGCGATATGCTGATCGGCGTGACCAACTTCTTCCGTGACCGCGAAGCCTTCGAAGCCCTTGAGCGCGATGTGCTGCCGCAACTGGTGCAATCGGTTGCCGACTCGTCGGAAAAAGAAGAACTGCGCATCTGGTCTGCCGGCTGCTCGACCGGCGAAGAAGCCTACAGCCTGGCGATCCTGCTCGATGATCAGATGCAGGTACAAAGCAGCAAGGCCAACCTGCAAGTGTTCGCCACCGATATCGACGAACGCGCGATCACCACTGGCCGCGCCGGCACCTATCCGCAAGCCATCGTCACCGACGTACCGCCAACACGCCTTCGGCATTATTTCGTCAAGGACAATGAGCATTACCGGATTCGCAAGGAAATCCGCGAGAAAGTGCTGTTCGCCAAGCACAGCCTGTTGTCCGATCCGCCGTTCTCGCAGATCGACCTGATCGTTTGCCGCAATCTGCTGATTTACCTGGATCGCGAGGTGCAGCGGGAAATCCTGCAGATGTTCCACTTCGCCCTGCGACCGGGTGGTTTCCTGTTTCTCGGCACTTCGGAAAGCGCCGATGCCTGCCACGAACTGTTCGCGCCCGTGGACAAGCGCAACCGCATCTTCCGCGCCAAGACCGGCACCGCGAACAGCCGCCGCACCCCGACCATGCCGCGTGGCGGTTACATGCGCACCAGCGTTTCCCGACCGCCATCGAAAGCCATAGAGCCCGTCAAGCTGTCGTTTGCCGATATCCACCGCCGCGCCATAGAACGCTTCGCCCCGCCGAGCATCATCGTCGACACCAACGCCGATATCCTTCACATGAGCGAAGCCGCCGGGCGCTTCCTTCGGCATGTCGGCGGCGAGCTGTCACGCAACTTGCTGACGCTGATCCTGCCGGAACTGCGCCTGGAAATCCGCACGACGCTGTTCCAGGTGCAGCAAAGCAACCTCACCGTGCGCTCGCGTGAAGTGCTGCTCAAGCGCGAGGAGCGTCAGTACCGCATCACGCTGATTGCGCAGCCGTACAAGGACGACGACTTCGACAGCGAGTGCGTGCTGGTGACCTTCGATGAAACGGAGATCGACGCGCACGAGCAGGCGCTGACCACGGTGCTGCAGACTGAAAGCCAAGTGCTCTCGAATCTGGAACGTGAGCTGCAACGCACCAAATTGCATTTGCAGGACACCATCGAACAGTCGGAAATCTCCAGCGAAGAGCTCAAGGCTTCCAACGAGGAGATGCAGGCGATCAACGAAGAACTGCGCTCGGCCACCGAAGAGCTCGAGACCAGCAAGGAAGAGTTGCAGTCAATCAATGAAGAGCTGTTGACGGTCAACTACGAGCTGAAGACCAAGGTCGAAGAAACGGACAAGATCAACGATTATCTGACCAATCTGATCGCTTCTACTGATATTGCTACGGTGTTCGTCGATCGCAGCATGCGCATCAAATGGTTCACGCCGCGCGCTACCGACATCTTCAGCATGCTGCCGGTAGACACTGGCCGTTCACTGCTGGATATCACCCATCGCCTGAATTACCCGGCGATGACCGAGGACGCGGCGCAAGTGTTCGAATCGCTGAACATGATCGAACGCGAGGTCAACAGTACCGATAACCGCTGGTACATCGCCCGCTTGCTGCCTTATCGCTCCAGCGAAGACCACATCGACGGCACCGTGTTGACCTTCATCGACATCAGCAAACGCCGCGAAGCCGAGGAAGAGCTGCGCCTGGGCGAAGAACGCATGCGTCTGGTCGCTGAGAGTACGCGTGACTACGCGATTATCATCCTCGATGAAATGGGTGCGATCACCAGTTGGAACAAAGGCGCTGAACTGATCTTTGGCCACAGCAAAAACGAGGCCGAAGGTCAGTACTACGATTTCATCTTCACAGCCGAAGACCGTGCTGCCGGCATGGCTGAAAGTGAATTGTCCACGGCTCGTCAGCACGGGCGCTCGGAGGATGAGCGCTGGCATGTGCGCAAGGATGGCAGCCGTTTCTTCTGCAGCGGCGAGGTCACCCGGCTCAGCGGCGACCGCTTGCAAGGCTATGTGAAAATCGCCCGCGACCTGACCGGGCACAAGCGCCAGCAGGATGAACAGAGCAAGGAACTGGCGCAGACGCGCAATACGGTGTCCCTGCGTGATGAGTTCTTCGCGGTCATGTCCCATGAACTCAAGCACCCGCTCAACCTGATCCAGCTCAACGCCGAACTGTTGCGCCGTTTGCCAATGATCCGCACCGCCGGACCGGCGACCAAAGCGGTCAACACCATTTGCGATGCGGTGAACAGTCAGGCGCGGATCATCGACGACCTGCTTGATGTAGCACGGGTGCGCACCGGCAAGCTCAAACTGCAATTGGCGCGTGTCGATCTGAGCGCGGTTCTGCGTGACATCCACACGGTAGTGCTCAATGAGCAGCATGCCACGCGGATCGATCTGCAATTGCCTGAAGCACCGTTGATCATTCATGCCGACCCGACACGGGTCGAGCAGATCATCTGGAATCTGGTCAACAATGCCTTGAAGTTCACACCACCGAGCGGGCGCATTGAGTTGATCGCCAGCAAGAGCGGGAAAATGGCGCAACTGGACGTCAAGGATAACGGCGTCGGCATCGCTGCGGAAAACCTCGAACATGTCTTCGATCTGTTCGGCCAGGCGGAAAAACAGCACACCAACCATCAACGTGAAGGCTTGGGCATCGGCCTGTCACTGGTGCGGCAACTGACCGAAGCCCAGCACGGCACGGTGAAGGTTGCTTCGCCGGGGCTGGGCGCCGGTTGTACCTTTACCGTTCGCCTGCCGCTGTCGACTGATGTCGAAGAAACCGCTGCAACAGCCGAGGTTGAACCGGTTTCCGGCAAGCTCGATGGCTTGAGTATTCTGCTGGTCGACGACTCGCCGGAAGTGCTGGAGACCTTGAAGCTGCTGCTGGAGATGGAAGACGCCGACGTAACGGCCTTCGATCATCCGGTGGCAGCGCTGAAAGCCGCTGAGAGCACGCGCTTCGATCTGATCATCTCCGACCTCGGCATGCCGGTCATGACCGGCTATGAACTGATGGCTGCCCTGCGCAAGCTGCCGCTGGTGAAAAACGTACCGGCGATCGCCCTCACCGGGTATGGCACTCAGAGCGACATGCAGAAGTCCCGTGAAGCCGGGTTCGATCAGCATCTGGGTAAACCGGTGGCGTACGACGACCTGATTGAAACCATCGAGGCGTTGCGCCGTTCGGAGTTGCTGTAAAGCTCGCCAGCGCTCCAACGCAAAAAGCCCCGCCACACGATTAAGTGAGGCGGGGCTTTTTGTTTTTTGAAGAGGTGGTGTCCCAGGCGGGGTTCGAACCTGCAACCTTCCCCTTAGGAGGGGGATGCTCTATCCAATTGAGCTACTGAGACACTGATTGACGCGCGCTGGACGCGGCGCGACAGACGGCGTGCATGTTAACGGCCAGCCCCTGTTTTGTCATGTCGTCCGTAGGGCTTTTTAAGTGTAGGCAAGCGCCCTGGAAGATTGCGGGAACTTTTACCGGGCAATTTGCACTGCGCGGAAATGCGGTCATTGCAGATTGCAATCAGCGTCGCCGGAAAAAACATACCAACCCCTTGTTTTTAAAGGACTTATCAGCCGTTACACTGTTGGCACGGCGACTGCTATGCCTGTTCTATCAAAAAGAACAATTTGGAGCGTCGTGCCATGAACAGCACCCTCTTGCTTGCAAACGCAGCGGCTCTGGCTGTCTTGCTCGGATCACATTTTTTTCCCAAGGCTGACGTTGAGCAGCCAGTGGCGCAGCGCATGCCGCATTACCTGCAAGTGCAGAAAGCGCCGCAGTGGGCCGTGTTGAGTGATCGCAGCGACGCTTCTACACAAATGGTCAGCGAGCCTGAGCAAGCCTCGGCGCCAACCACCGAACGTCTGGTTTTTTGAAATATCTTCAGGAGTACAACATGTCCAAATCAGCGACGGGATTTCTGATCCTCGCTTTACTGAGTGGCGTTACCCATCTGGCGCTGTTCGAGGAGACGGAAGTCACCTTGCCTCTGGTTGGCTGTGGCGTGTTTGCGGTGCTGTTTGTGCTGGCGCTGATTGCAGGGCGCAAAATCAAGTTCGATCCGGTTCTGCGTTGAGCCGAACTAACTCCAATAACGAAGAGACCGCGATAGCAAGGTCAACAGAGTTGTCGATCTGATGGACGGGGCTGTCGCTGGATCTTCGGTCTTTGAATAACGCATTGCGAGCCAGCCTCGCATCGATTTGCTCAGGGGTCTCCCGACCACGGCTGAGCAAGCGCTTGCGCAGGACCTCATCGTGGACTGTCAGCAGAATCGGCACCAGGGTTGGATACCTCTCCATTGCTTGACGCAGGTTCGCTCTTGACCCGTTGACCAGTACGTGCCGGCCCGCTTGCAACCATTCATCCATTTTCCTTGGAATGCCGTAGGAGAGGCCGTTGGCTTGCCAGGCCAAGGAGAAAGCGCCGGCGTGCTGTCGCCGCTCGAACTCTTCAAGCGTCACGCCAATTGCATCTTCGCCGACGGACTCCGCCGAGCGGGTAATCACCCGACGCATTACTTCACAGTTCAACGCCCGCAGTGGCTCGCGCGATGCATCGATCAGGCTGTCCTTGCCCGAACCGGACGGCCCCATCAGGTAAAAAAGCTTGCCATCCATCCCGAAAACGCCCTCCGACGGGTCCTGCCTCTAGTAAATCGGCAAATTGCCACTATCCTGTACACATAGGGATCAAGAATAGCGAGCCGCATAGCATGCACGTTCTGAGGTCTGCGGACATCAACAGATGTGCATGCGAAAGCGGGCAGCGATACGGAAGGATGGAAAGTTTTCCAACCAGTCCGCATTTCTGACAACTGGTGCTGGCATTACGCCTTTACCCGGCTCAATATTTGTCACAGAATTGACGCCAATGATCTGGCAATTTTGAGGCATGATGCCGGCCTCTTAACAATTCAGGTTGAACCAATTGGTCCGGATGCTTGTCCTACCACACATCCTGCGGCCAATCCCGAGAACCGCTCCCCTGAACTAACCGGTTAAATATATGCGCCCATTGAAACAGGCAATTTATTCCAGCCGTACGGCTGACAAGTTTGTCGTACGTCTGCCAGACGGAATGCGTGAACGCATTGCCGAGGTGGCTCGCAATCATCATCGCAGCATGAACTCCGAGATCATTGCGCGCCTTGAGCAGAGTCTTATTCAGGAAGGCGCACTGGGCGAAGAGCTGAGCATGCGCCTGGACAGCCCGGAGCTGTCGCTGCACGAGCGCGAGCTGTTGCAACGCTTCCGTCAGCTGTCGCACCGTCAACAGAACGCCCTGGTGTCGCTGATCGCACACGACGCAGAAATGGCCGCTGACGCGTCCTGAGTTATACCGAGCATATTGAAGCCAGCATGATTGCTGGCTTTTTTTTGCCCGCAATATGACAGATGGCCGATTGGCAATTGAGTGTGGCGAGGGGATTTATCCCCGCTGGGCTGCATGACAGCCCCAAAAACAATGGGACTGCTGCGCAGTCCAGCGGGGATAAATCCCCTCGCCACGGTTACTTGTACTTGCGCTCATATCTGTTTGGCAGGCACAAAAAAGCCCGTCGATTTGACGGGCTTTTCATTGCACAAGGTCAGAGCAGGAAGATTGTCGCCAACCCGAGGAAGATGAAGAAGCCACCGCTGTCGGTCATTGCCGTGATCATCACACTGGCGCCCATCGCCGGATCGCGGCCCATTTTGGCCAGCGTCATCGGGATCAACACGCCCATCAACGCCGCCAGCAACAGATTGAGCGTCATCGCTGCCGTCATCACCACGCCAAGCGACCAACTGCCGTAGAGCATGTACGCGACTACACCGATCACCCCGCCCCAGACCAGACCGTTGATCAAACCGACCGCCAGCTCTTTGCGCATCAAGCGCGAGGTGTTGCCGGTGCTGACCTGATCCAGCGCCATGGCGCGCACGATCATGGTGATGGTCTGGTTGCCGGAGTTGCCGCCGATACCCGCCACGATCGGCATCAGCGCCGCCAGTGCCACGAGCTTCTCGATCGAACCTTCGAACAGACCGATCACCCGCGATGCGACAAATGCAGTGATCAGGTTCACCGCCAGCCACGCCCAACGGTTACGCAGGGATTTCCACACCGAGGCGAAGATATCTTCCTCTTCGCGCAGACCGGCCATGTTGAGGACTTCACTCTCGCTTTCCTCACGGATCAGGTCGACCATTTCGTCGATGGTCAGACGGCCGATCAGTTTGCCGTTCTTGTCGACCACCGGCGCCGAGATCAAGTCGTAACGCTCGAATGCCTGAGCGGCGTCGTAGGCATCTTCGTCCGGGTGGAAACTCACCGGATCGCTGGCCATCACTTCGGCCACCTGCTTCTCCGGATCGTTGACCAGCAGACGCTTGATCGGCAGCACACCTTTGAGCACGCCGTCGTAATCGACCACGAACAGTTTGTCGGTATGACCAGGAAGCTCTTTGAGGCGACGCAGATAACGCAGAACCACTTCAAGGCTGACGTCCTCACGGATCGTCACCATCTCGAAGTCCATCAACGCACCGACCTGATCCTCATCATAGGACAGGGCCGAGCGCACGCGTTCGCGCTGCTGGTTATCCAGACTTTCCATCAGCTCATGGACAACGTCTCGCGGCAGCTCAGAGGCCAGGTCAGCGAGTTCGTCGGCGTCCATGTCCTTGGCCGCAGCCAGGAGCTCATGATCGTCCATGTCGGCGATCAGCGTTTCCCGGACGGAATCGGATACTTCGAGAAGAATGTCGCCGTCGCGATCGGCCTTGACCAGTTGCCAGAGCGTCAGACGATCGTCCAGCGGCAAGGCTTCAAGAATGTAGGCGACGTCGGCGGAGTGCAGATCATCGAGCTTGCGTTGCAGCTCGACGAGGTTTTGCCGGTGAACCAGGTTTTCCACGCGGTCGTGGTGCGGACCTTCCTGGCGATGAGTCAGGTCTTCAACGACACGTTGGCGCTGCAGCAGCTCGACGACCTGAGCCAGGCGGTCCTGCAGGCTTTCCTGTGTTTTCTTTACTTCGATTTCGGACATAGGCGAACTCCACTCCCAGCAGCGGGGCACGCCGGAAGGATCAATCAGTCAATTCATGATTGGTGAAACGGTTTACTGAACAACTACTGGGTAAGTCCATGGAGGTTTTCCATAAGCCCCGGCGGGGCTGACGGGCGCAATGATACACGCCTGACGGTTTAAAACGTTGAAAAAATCACGGCTGAAACAAGCGCTTGCGAAACAAACCTGAGCACCTGCCTGACCCGTGCAAATGCGACGACTCATCTTGAAAAGAAAACACACCGGCAACGCAAAAAGCAGCGACTACCCTTGAGCGTAGATCGTCATGGAGGACATCGAATGCCAGCAAAACCCGCGCTATATCTACTGACCGCCCTGCTCCACACCACGCCTGCCAACGCCACCACACTTCATCGTTGCCAGGCCGGTGACGGCAGCGTCACATTCACATCGATGAGCTGCGCAACTGGCGAGCAACTCTCAACTCAGGAGGTCCACCCGTATTTACCCGGCTGGGTCGCAATCATGCCGGAGTTCAATCACGAAGCCGCGACCGGCATGAAAGACAGCGGACGCGAACCGGGCATCGTCGGCGGCACCGAACATAAATGTGGAAACCTGATCGATAACAGGCAGCGGCGCGAAGCGATCATCAATCGGCGAGTGATTGCCGGCATGAGCCAGCGGGACGTCGAAAGCGCACTGGGCAAGCCCGACAAGATCAACACGCGCACGTCGACCACGAGCTATCGTTACGACCTCAAGCGAGGCCGCAGTGCTCAAATTGATTTTGATGAAAGAGGCTGTGTGAAGGGAAAAGCCAAATCCCGGACAGCAAGAAGCCCGCGTTAAACGCGGGCTTCTTGGTATATGGTGCACTCGACAGGATTCGAACCTGTGACCGCTCGGTTCGTAGCCGAGTACTCTATCCAGCTGAGCTACGAGTGCATTT
>NZ_RCOC01000011.1:24127-83109 GCF_004307515.1 Pseudomonas sp. Sample_14
GTGACCGCTCGGTTCGTAGCCGAGTACTCTATCCAGCTGAGCTACGAGTGCATTTTGTGTTTTTAAACCAGACCACAACTGGCTGAAGCCGAGTTACTCACCTTACAGCAAATAACTCTTAAATGGTGCACTCGACAGGATTCGAACCTGTGACCGCTCGGTTCGTAGCCGAGTACTCTATCCAGCTGAGCTACGAGTGCATTTGTTGCCGCGCATTATAGGCCGTCTAATCTCTATGTCAAACACTTTTTCTAGTAATTTCAACAACTTACAGAAGAAGCCAGATTACGACGTACTAAGCAAATAATGGCGGAGAACGGGGGATTCGAACCCCCGACACCCTTTTGAGGTGTACTCCCTTAGCAGGGGAGCGCCTTCGGCCACTCGGCCAGCTCTCCGCAACACGGGGCGTATATTAACCAGCTTCTTCCCCGTTTGCAAACATAAAAATCGATAAAAATTAATGGCTTGGTTCTTCGTCCTTCTCTTTCTTTATACGCAGGTAAATTTCCTCACGGTGCACCGCAACCTCTTTCGGAGCGTTGACGCCGATACGCACCTGGTTTCCTTTGACGCCGAGCACGGTCACGGTGATTTCGCCGTCACCGATAATCAGGCTTTCCGCGCACCGACGAGTCAGAATCAGCATACCTTTCTCCTTACGCCATTCATTTCAGGGACAACAGTCTGCAAAAAAAAGGCACCCGACCTACAACCGCAGCGATCGTAGCCCTACATGCCTGAGTATTGACCAGCGCGAGCAAAAGAACAGTTCCGGGGCTCGCGCCATTCAAAAATAAAGGGCGCGGTCAGACCGCGCCCTTCACAGAAGCGGATTACTCGCCCTGACGGGCCGGAGCATCCAGTTCGAAAGCCGTGTGCAGCGCGCGCACGGCCAGTTCCAGGTACTTCTCTTCGATCACTACGGACACCTTGATTTCCGAAGTCGAGATCATCTGGATGTTGATGCTTTCTTTCGCCAGGGATTCGAACATGCGGCTGGCCACGCCTGCGTGGGAACGCATGCCGACGCCGACGATCGAGACCTTGGCGATCTTGGTGTCACCGACTACTTCACGAGCACCGATCTCGCGAGCGGTGTTTTCCAGCACGGTCTGTGCGGCCTGGTAGTCGTTGCGGTGCACGGTGAAGGTGAAGTCGGTGGTGTTATCGTGCGCGACGTTCTGCACGATCATGTCGACTTCGATGTTCGCGGCACTGATCGGGCCGAGAATCTTGAATGCCACGCCCGGGGTGTCTGGCACGCCACGGATGGTCAGCTTGGCTTCATCGCGGTTGAAAGCGATGCCGGAAATGATCGGCTGTTCCATGGTTTCCTCTTCATCAATAGTAATGAGGGTGCCCGGACCCTCCTTGAAGCTGTGCAGTACGCGCAGCGGAACGTTGTACTTGCCGGCGAATTCCACCGCACGGATCTGCAGCACCTTGGAACCGAGGCTGGCCATTTCCAGCATCTCTTCGAAGGTGATCTTGTCCAGACGCTGAGCGACCGGCACCACACGCGGGTCGGTGGTGTAGACACCGTCGACGTCGGTGTAGATCTGGCATTCATCCGCCTTCAAGGCCGCCGCCAGTGCCACGCCGGTGGTATCGGAACCGCCGCGACCGAGGGTGGTGATGTTGCCGTGCTCATCGACGCCCTGGAAACCGGCGACAACCACCACACGGCCAGCCTTCAGATCACCGCGAATCTTCTGGTCATCAATCTGCAAGATACGCGCTTTATTGTGCGCACTGTCAGTCAGGATCCGTACCTGATTGCCGGTGTACGACACCGCCGGCACACCGCGCTTGATCAGCGCCATGGCCAACAGGGCAATCGTCACCTGCTCACCGGTGGACACGATCACGTCCAGCTCGCGCGGAACCGGTTGTGCCTCGCCACTGATTTGCTTGGCCAGATCGATCAGACGGTTGGTTTCGCCGCTCATTGCAGACAGCACAACCACCAGGTCATCGCCGGCATCGCGGAATTTCTTAACCTTGTCGGCGACCTGCTCGATTCTCTCGACAGTGCCGACCGAGGTGCCTCCAAATTTCTGTACGATCAAAGCCATTTCAAAGCCGCCTCTGCCCATGAAGGGCGCCCAATAATCTTTCGAACAGTCGCCGGGCCAGCCACTAGACTGCGGGCCCGGCGAGCCGTCTTATAAAGCCTGCTCGACGAATGGAACGGTCAGCGCCAGCGCGCCATCCAGCGCAGCGGCATCGACACCGCCGCCCTGCGCCATGTCCGGACGACCACCGCCCTTCCCGCCCACTGCCGCAGCAGCCTGTTTCATCAAATCACCGGCTTTGAGTTGGCCAGTCAGGTCCTTGGTTACGCCTGCAACCAGTACGACCTTTTCCTCATGGACACCGCCGAGCAGGATCACTGCGCGGCCGAGTTTGTTTTTCAGCTGATCGACCAGCGCCAGCAGCGCCTTGCCATCCTGACCGTCCAGACGGGCGGCCAGCACCTTCACATCCTTGACGTCCACCGCCGAGGCCGACAGATCGTCGCCCGCAGCGCTGGCTGCCTTGGCCTGCAACTGCTCGAGTTGTTTCTCCAGCAGACGGTTGCGCTCCAGTACCGCCGAGAGCTTGTCGATCAGGTTGTCGCGGCTGCCCTTGACCAGGCTGGCCGCTTCCTTGAGTTGTTCTTCCGCCGCGTTCAAGTAGGCCAGCGCCGCAGCACCGGTGACTGCCTCGATACGACGCACGCCCGAGGCCACACCGCCTTCGCTGATGATTTTCAGCAGGCCGATGTCGCCGGTACGGTTGGCGTGGATACCGCCGCACAGTTCGACCGAGAAGTCTCCCATGCTCAGCACGCGCACGCTGTCGCCGTACTTCTCGCCGAACAGCGCCATGGCGCCTTTGTTCTTCGCGGTTTCGATGTCGGTTTCTTCGGTTTCAACGGCGGAGTTCTTGCGAATCTCGGCGTTGACGATATCTTCCAGCTGCTTGATCTGTTCTGGCTTGATCGCTTCGAAGTGGCTGAAGTCGAAACGCAGACGCTGACTGTCGACCAACGAACCTTTCTGCTGCACATGCTCGCCCAGCACCTGACGCAGCGCGGCGTGCAGCAAGTGAGTAGCCGAGTGGTTCAGCGCGGTGGCGTGACGTACTTCGGCGTCGACGTGGGTTTCCACCGGTGCGCCGATGGTCAGACTGCCCGAGGCCAGCACACCGTGGTGCAGGAATGCGCCGCCGGTCTTGGTGGTGTCGCGCACGTCGAAGCGGCTGCTGCCGGCCTGAATGAAACCGCAGTCGCCGATCTGGCCACCGGATTCGGCGTAGAACGGCGTCTGGTTGAGCACGATCACGCCTTCCTGACCTTCGCTCAGCACGTCGACCGACTGGCCATCCTTATAGATGGCAACGATTTTCGCCGAGCCGCTGGTGGCGGCGTAACCGGTGAACTCGGTGGCCACGTCAACCTTGACCAAGGTGTTGTAGTCCAGACCGAACGAGCTGGCCGAACGCGCGCGAACACGCTGCGCTTCCATCTCGCGCTCGAAACCGGCTTCGTCGACGGTCAGGCCGCGCTCGCGGGCGATGTCGGCGGTCAGGTCCATCGGGAAACCGTAGGTGTCGTAGAGTTTGAACACCACGTCGCCTGGCACCACGGTGCCTTTGAGCTCGGCCAGATCCTGCTCGAGGATTTTCAGGCCGTGCTCCAGGGTCTTGGAGAACTGCTCTTCTTCAGCCTTGAGCACGCGTTCGATGTTGCTTTGCTGCTTCTGCAGTTCCGGGAAGGCTTCGCCCATCTCGGCAACCAGCGCCGCGACGATCTTGTAGAAGAAGCTGCCGGTGGCGCCGAGCTTGTTGCCGTGACGGCAGGCGCGACGGATGATCCGGCGCAGCACGTAACCGCGACCTTCGTTGGACGGCAGCACGCCATCGGCAATCAGGAAACCGCAGGAACGGATGTGGTCGGAGACGACTTTGAGCGACGACTGATCGCCGTTTTCGCAGCCGATCGCTTCAGCCGAAGCCTTGAGCAGGTTCTTGAACAGGTCGATGTCGTAGTTGGAGTTGACGTGCTGCATCACCGCACTGATCCGCTCCAGGCCCATGCCGGTGTCCACCGACGGCGCTGGCAACGGATGCAACACGCCATCGGCGGTGCGGTTGAACTGCATGAACACGTTGTTCCAGATTTCGATGTAGCGGTCGCCATCTTCTTCCGGCGAGCCCGGCGGGCCGCCCCAGATGTGCTCGCCGTGATCGTAGAAAATCTCGGTGCACGGGCCGCACGGGCCGGTATCGCCCATGGTCCAGAAGTTGTCGGAAGCGTACGGCGCACCCTTGTTGTCGCCGATGCGGATCATGCGCTCGGCGGGCACACCGATTTTCTGTGTCCAGATGTCATACGCTTCGTCGTCGGTGGCGTAGACAGTGACCCAGAGCTTTTCCTTCGGCAGCTTCAGCACGCCAGTCAGAAAGGTCCAGGCAAAGGTGATCGCGTCGTGCTTGAAGTAGTCGCCGAAGCTGAAGTTACCGAGCATTTCGAAGAACGTGTGGTGACGCGCGGTATAACCGACGTTTTCCAGGTCACTGTTCTTGCCGCCGGCGCGCACGCATTTCTGGCTGCTGGTGGCACGGGTGTACGCACGTTTTTCCTGGCCCAGGAAGCAGTCCTTGAACTGGTTCATCCCCGCGTTGGTGAACAGCAGGGTTGGGTCGTTGCCCGGAATCAAAGAGCTTGAGGCTACACGGGTGTGGCCTTGCTCTTCGAAGAAGCGAAGGAAGGCTTCACGGATTTCTGCGCTTTTCATTAGGTTCTTCCACGGAGGCTGCGGCCAAAGGCCTGTTCGAAACGTCGTGAGACGAAGCGACGGCAAAGGGCCGCATTATATCGGCCCTGCGCGCGGGGTACAGCGTGTTTATACGATAGAAACGGTCAATTGGACGGCTGACGCTGTCACTTGCGTGAAAACTCGACGAATGTCGCGATCACTTGTTCGATTTGCGCGCGGCTGACGTCCATGTGCGTGACCATGCGCAAGCGCGCAGCGGCGCTGAGCCTGATCCCGCGTTCGCCGGCAAAGTCCTTGAGTGCTGCGGCCTTGTCGCCCATCTGCACATAGACCATGTTGGTTTGCACGGGCTCGACGACGAAACCGGCCTCACGCAGACCCTCGGCGAGCAACTGCGCATTGGCATGGTCATCCGCCAGCCGTTCGACGTGATGATCCAGCGCGTACAGGCCAGCCGCCGCGAGCAACCCGGCCTGACGCATGCCGCCACCGACCATTTTGCGCAAACGCCGCGCCTTGCCGATCAGTTGCTCGGAGCCGCACAGCACCGAGCCGACCGGCGCGCCGAGGCCCTTGGACAGGCACACCGACACCGAATCGAAGTGCTGAGTGATCTCACGGGCATCGACGCCGAGCTTGACCGCCGCGTTGTACAACCGCGCGCCGTCCAGGTGCAATTGCAGGCCGTGTTCCTGAGTAAAGCGTCGCGCGCGCGCCAGATACTCCAGCGGCAAGACTTTGCCCTGCATGGTGTTTTCCAGCGCCAGCAAACGCGTGCGGGCGAAATGGAAATCGTCCGGTTTGATCGCCGCCGCGACCTGATCCAGATCCAGCGAACCGTCGGCCTGCACCTCCAGCGGCTGCGGCTGAATCGAACCGAGCACCGCCGCCCCGCCACCTTCGTACTTATAGGTGTGCGCCTGTTGACCGACGATGTACTCATCGCCCCGCTCGCAGTGCGCCATCAGGCCGAGCAGGTTGCTCATGGTCCCGGTCGGCACGAATAGCGCGGCGGCAAAGCCCAGGCGTTTGGCCAGTTCGGCCTCGAGGTGATTGACCGTCGGATCTTCGCCGTACACATCGTCACCGGTATCGGCTGCGGTCATCGCCTCGAGCATGGCGGGAGTCGGTTGGGTGACGGTGTCGCTGCGAAGATCGATAACGCTCATGAACCTGGCCTCTGGTCAGATGGGGAAATCCCTTTGTGAAGTGGGATTACTGCGGTCATGGCGCGGATTAATCAAGCCTTGAAGAAGGAAAAATCACCGTCCTCAGGAAAAGCACAATCCATGTGGGAGCGAGCCTGCTCGCGAAAGAGCAGTAACAGTCAGCATATTCGTTGAATGTGAAGCCGCTTTCGCGAGCAGGCTCGCTCCCACAGTGTCATGTGCATGGCCGGGAAATATGTGTTACAAACTTGCCGCCGCCCGCCTATGGGCGGCACAAACGTTCTCAGGGCGGGGTGCAATTCCCCACCGGCGGTAATTGCGCGCAATGCGCATAGCCCGCGAGCGCTTGGCGCTGCACACGACTTGAGTCGGGGTGCGTCGGCAAGGTCAGCAGACCCGGTGTGATCCCGGGGCCGACGGTCATAGTCCGGATGAAGAGAGAACGGGATCGACGCCAAAGGGCCGTCCGCGTGCATCCGTGCCTGCGTTCGCACCCTTGCATCCCTTTCGATTCATAACGCCCTGTTTTTCACACAAACAGGAGTCAGAACATGCAACCCACCGCAATCGACAGCAAAAGCAAACACCCACAGGGCGAGCGCGTCGCGTTCATCCAGGCCTGCTGGCACAAGGAAATCGTCGACCAGAGCCGCAAAGGCTTCGTCGCTGAAATGCTGGTGCAGGGTTATCAGGAAGCGGACATCGATTTCTTTGAAGTCGGCGGCGCCTTTGAAATGCCTCTGCACGCCAAGCTGCTGGCCAAGTCCGGCCGTTACGCCGGCATCGTCGCCGCCGCCCTGGTGGTGGACGGCGGCATTTACCGTCACGAGTTCGTTGCGCAATCGGTGGTCAGCGGCCTGATGCAGGTGCAGCTGGAAACCGAAGTGCCGGTGTTCTCGGTGTCGCTGACCCCGCATCACTTCCATTCGGGCGAAGAGCATCAGAAGTTCTTCTTCGAGCACTTTGTGCACAAGGGTCAGGAAGCGGCGCGGACTTGCGCCGATACGTTGCAGAAGATTCGCGCGTTGCGTCGAACCGAGCCGCGTGCTGTAGCGGTCTGACTGCACCAGGCCGGGTGGGGACTCAAGCCCCACCCGGATTCAAATGTGGGAGCGAGCCTGCTCGCGAATGCGGTGTGTCAGCCACCATCATTTTTGGCTGGCAGTCAGCATTCGCGAGCAGGCTCGCTCCCACAGGGATTTGCTCCAGCCGCCAGATTGCGTCAGGCGAGGTTTTCGTCGGTGCTCGGGACGATCAGGATGCCGGCGCGCAGGCCGTTCTTGACCTTGGGGTTGGGGAAGATGATCCGTGCGCCCTGCTCTTCGATCACCCAGCGGGTATTGGCCAGGTCTTCGGCCAGCACATAACCCGGTTCCAGCTCGGAAAAGTTCTCGATGTCCGCTGGCAGATTCAGGCGGAACGCATCGCTGTGCTTGATGATTTCCCGCGCCACGCTGAACAGCTGCAAGCCGTCCAGCCCTGCTTCTGTCTCCGGCTCAGTGCCTTCGATGATCTGCTTCAGACGAGTTTCCAGCAGTGAAACGTTAACGCCATCGTTCTGCCCGAACGGCCGCGCCTTGCCCAGTTCCAGGGTGAAAGCCTCGGCGTCGAGTTTGTCGTAGGTGTACGAGCTGAACACGATGGATGGTTTGTTCTGCAACAGCACTGCTTCCATGCCGGCCGCGCGCAGGCGCGCCAGTTCGCGACGGGAATGCTGGCGCCCTTCCTTCCACGGGTACAAGGCGAACTGTTCGATCTTCGACCCGCGAATCGCGGTGTGCAGGTCGTAGTGCAGACGCTGGCGCTCGGGCTTGCTGAAGAAACTCGCCGCCAGCCGTTCCAACTCACAGGCGCGCAACGCTTCCGAGCCGCTGCTTTGTTCGTGGCGGCCGTTGAACAGCCGATTGACATCCTGCTCGACGAAACGCTCGCCCTTGCGAATCGCTTCCGGGTTGCCGAACAGGAACAGAATGCGTGCGCGCGGCTTGAGATCGCCGCGTGCGATGTCGTGCAGCAGCCGATCAAGCAACTCGATCGGTGCCGTTTCGTTGCCATGGATGCCTGCCGACAGCAGCAAGTCCAGGCCATTGTCGCGCGCTTCCGGGGGCCGCACTTCCAGCGCCCCTTCGCTCAACCAGCGCATGCGCACGCCTTCGACAGTCAGTTGAGTCTTCTCCGCCGGTTCGCGGCCGGCGAGGGTCAGTTCAAGCAGTTTGCCGAGGGCGAGCATAGAGCGGTTTCCTTAGTGGTCGTGGTTGCAATCCGGGCCGTGTACGTGATCCTCGTCAGCGCCGAGGTCAGCCGGTTCCATTTCCAGTTGCAGACTTACCAGATTAGTCGCCAATGGGCGCAGCAGCAGGTTGGCGTACTCTTCGTCACCTTCCTCGACGTCGACGCCGATCAGCAGCTGGCCACGGCCGTCCTGCTGGATCCACAGCTCTTTGCCTTGCCACATCACCGCGACGCGGGTGCACGAGGTTTGCAATTGCGTGCCGTCGGTGTCTTCAAGGATCAGCTGCAGGGAATCGCTCATGTTTTTACTCTCTTGGGTGACACGCCGCGCGCCGCGTTCAGGCAGCGCGCCGGCGATCAATTGATCTGGAAGGGATAAACCGCGCCCAGTTTAAGGATTTGCGTCAGTTCATCCAGTGCCGTCCGGCATTCAAGCAGCAACTGCGGGTCCGCCAGATCGGTTTCGCTCAGGCGGTCGCGGTAGTGCTTTTCAACCCATGCGGTCAACGAACCGTACAACGGGGCCGTCATGATAACGCCTGGGTTGACTGCCGCCAGTTCGGTTTCATTCAGCGCCACGCGCAGACGCAGACACGCCGGGCCACCGCCGTTCTGCATGCTTTGCTTGAGATCAAAGACCTTCACTTCGCGGATCAGCCCGCCGGAACTGGTCAGGCTTTGCAGATAAGCCCAGACGCGTTCGTTGGCCTGGCATTCCTGCGGCACGATCAGCAGCATCGAGCCATCGGCACGCGAGAGCAATTGGCTGTTGAACAGGTAGGAACGCACCGCGTCATCCACAGTGACTGCCGAACGCGGCACGCAAACAGACTGGAAGTTACCGCCGACCTTGGCCAGTTTGCCTTGCAGCTCGGCAAGCATCTTGTCGGTCTCGAGGAAGGCATCCTCGTGATAGAACAGCACTTCACCGTTGCCCACGGCGATCACGTCGTTGTGGAACACGCCCTGATCGATAACGTTGGGGTTCTGCTGCGCGTAGACCACGCCTTCGTCACGCAGACCGTGCAGACGCGCGACGGCTTGCGAGGCTTCGAGGGTCTGGCGCGCAGGGTATTTCTGCGGCGCCGCGAACCGGTTGTCGAACGCACTGCGGCCAAACACGAAGAACTCGACGCCCGCTTCGCCGTACTCACGGCAGAAACGCGTGTGGTTGGCCGCGCCTTCGTCGCCGAACTGCGCCACTGCCGGCAAAGCGGCGTGATGGGCGAAGTGCTGTTGATTGGCGAACATCGCGCCGAGCACGTGGCTGGTGGTCGGGTGTTCGATGCTGCGGTGGTATTTGCAATTGAGGTTGGCGGCGGTGAAGTGCACGCGGCCGTCAGCGGTGTCGGCACTCGGGCTGACCGTGGCGGCGTTGGCCACCCACATGCTCGACGCCGAGCAACTGGCGACCAGCAGCGGCATCGCTTCCTTGGCGGCGCGCTCGATCACCTGCGCGTCAGTGCCGCTGAAGCCCAGACGACGCAGCGCCGCCACATCAGGACGTTCCTGCGGAGCCAGCACGCCTTGCTGAAAGCCCATGTCCATCAGCGCTTTCATTTTTGCCAGACCTTGCAGCGCCGCTTCCTTCGGATTCGAGGATTGCTGACTGTTGCTCTGCGAGGCGACGTTGCCGTAGGACAGACCACCGTAGTTATGGGTCGGCCCCACTAGACCGTCAAAATTGACTTCATAGGATTTCATCAGCGAGGCTCCACGAGAATCTGTTGTTATAGGCTTCAGTAACTATTCTTTAAGACCGAGGCGCGGCCTTCGCGAGCAGGCTCGCTCCCACACTGGAATGCATTTCCCTGTGGGAGCGAGCCTGCTCGCGAATGGGCATCACGCCATTTTCACGCCAGGCGTCAGGGCCGATGGCAGCACCAGGCTCGGGGTTTCCAGCGACGCCACCGGGTACGCGCAGTAGTCCGCTGCGTAATAGGCGCTGGCACGGTGGTTGCCCGAGGCGCCGACGCCGCCGAACGGCGCGCTGCTCGCGGCGCCGGTCAGCTGTTTGTTCCAGTTGACGATGCCGGCGCGGCTTTCCAGCCAGAACTGCTGGTAACGCGCTTCGGAATCGGAGAGCAAACCGGCGGCCAGTCCATAAGCGGTGTTGTTGGCTTCACTGATCGCCGCGCCGAAATCGGCATAGCGGATCACTTGCAGCAACGGCCCGAACAGTTCTTCGTCCGGACGCTCGGCCACGGCCGTCACATCGACGATGCCCGGGGTCAGCAAGGCCGACTGCGCTTGTGGCTGAGTCATTTCCAGCAGCGCCACCGCGCCGTTGGCCAGCAGTTGTTCCTGCGCATCCATCAGCGCTTTGGCCGCGCCGAGGGAAATCACCGAGCCCATGAACGGTGCCGGTTGCTGATCGAAGGCACCGATTTCAATGGTCGAACTGACTTCAACCAGTCGCTTGAGCAGGCTGTCGCCCCACGCACCTTGCGGCACCAGCAGACGCCGGGCGCAGGTGCAGCGCTGGCCGGCGGAAATGAACGCCGACTGAATGATGGTGTACACCGCCGCGTCCAGATCAGCGACCTGATCGACCACCAGCGGGTTGTTGCCGCCCATCTCCAGAGCAAGGATCTTGTCCGGACGCCCGGCGAATTGCTGATGCAGGTGATTGCCGGTGCGGCTCGAACCGGTGAAGAACAGGCCGTCGATACCCGGGTTCGCCGCCAGAGCGATACCGGTTTCCCGCGCGCCTTGCAGCAGGTTCAACACGCCTGCCGGAAGACCGGCTTCGATCCAGCACTTGACCGTCAGCTCGGCGACTTTCGGCGTCAGTTCGCTGGGTTTGAACAGCACGCTGTTACCGGCCAGCAGCGCCGGGACGATATGACCGTTAGGCAGGTGACCCGGGAAGTTGTAAGGACCAAACACCGCAACCACGCCGTGGGGCTTGTGGCGCAACACGGCGGTGGCGTCGCCCAATGGGCCGCTCTTCTCGCCGGTGCGCTCGCGGTAGCTCTGCACCGAAATGGCGATCTTGTTGACCATGCTGGTGACTTCGGTCGCAGCTTCCCATAGCGGTTTGCCGGTTTCTTCGCCGATGGTGCGAGCCAGTTCGTCAGCGTGGTTTTTCAACGCAGCGGCGAAAGCTTCGAGGACGCTGATGCGCTCCTCGAGGGTGCGACGAGCCCAATGAGGAAATGCCTGGCGAGCAGCCTGAACCGCCGATTCGACCTGCGCGGCAGTGGCGCCCTCGCCCGCCCACAGCACTTGCTGGGTCACCGGGTTCAAAGATTGAAAGGCTTCGCCCTGACCGGCCAGCCACTCACCTGCGATGTATAGCGAATTCATTATTTCGACTCCCGTGCAGCGGACAGCGCCACGGCGCGAACCTGATCGCCGGCGCTGAGTTGAAGACGTTTCGCGGTCTGCGGATCGACCACCAGGGTGCCCGCAGCCAGACGCGCTGGGGCAGCCGTGATGCGGCAATCTTCGCGTTTGCGGTTGTGGATGATGAACGGCGTGGCGTCATCGCCCGGCGTGCCGACGGCCAGCACCAGCGCTTCGCTGTCACGCACCGCGCGGATCTTGCTGGTTTCGCATTCGATGGCCGGGCCGGCGTCGAAGATGTCGACGTAACCCTGGTAGCTGAAGCCTTCGCTCTTGAGCATCGCCAGTGCCGGCTCGGTGTCCGGGTGCACCTGGCCGATGACGTTGCGCGCGTCCGGCGAGAGGAAGCAGGTGTACAGCGGGAATTTCGGCATCAGTTCGGCGATGAATGCCTTGTTGCCGACGCCGGTCAGGTAATCGGCCTGGCTGAATTCCATCTTGAAGAAGTGCCGACCGAGGCTTTCCCAGAACGGCGAGCGCCCGGCGTCGTCGGACACACCGCGCATTTCGGCGATGATCTTGTTGCCGAACAGCTCCGGGAACTCAGCGATGAACAGCATGCGCGCCTTGGACAGCATCCGGCCGTTGAGGCCGTTGCGGTAATCGGCGTGCAGGAACAGCGAGCACAGCTCGGAATTGCCGGTCAGGTCGTTGGCCAGAAACAGCGTCGGGATTTCGCGGTAGATGTTCAGCTCTTGCGAAGCGCTGACCGTCAGACCGACGCGGAAGTTGTACCAGGGCTCACGCAGGCCGACCGCACCGGCGATGGCGGAAATCCCCACCACACGGCCGTCATCGTCTTCGAGCACGAACAGATAGTCGGCATCGCCACGCCCGGCTTCGCCGCGAAAGGTCTTCTCGGCCCAGCCGACCCGGTGGGTCAGGCGCTCTTCGTTGGCCGGCAAGGTAGTCAGGCCGGTGCCGGTGCTACGGGCCAGGTCGATCAGCGCGGATAAATCGCTGCTGCGTACGGGACGAACAATCATGCTATCTCCTCAAACGGGCCGCTCGCGCCACCCGTGAAACTCGCTAAGGCGTTAAACCGCCACCAGGCGCACGCTGGCACCTTCACCGACGCCCAGGGCTTCGGCTGCTTCCATATCCAGCGTTACCGGTTTGCCCGGCGCGTAATCCAGCTCGAGCAACACCGCGCGGTAATCCTGCAACTGTGCGTTGGCCACCAGGTACTGACGCCCGGCGCCTTTGACCGGCTCGCCGATCTTCACCGGCACCACGCGGCTCTGGGCGATCGAACGGATCCCGGAAACCCGCGCATGCAGGGTCGGGCCGCCGTCGAAGATGTCGATGTAGTGATCGGTCTCGAAGCCTTCGCGCATCAGGATGTCGAAAGTGATCTGCGCACGCGGGTGCACCTGGCCCATCGCCTCTTGGGCGGAATCCGGCAGCAGCGGCACGTAGATCGGGTAATGCGGCATCAGCTCGGCAAGGAAGGTGCGGCTTTTCAGCCCGCACAGGCGCTCGGCCTCGGCGTAGTTGAGGTCGAAGAAGTTACGCCCGATCGCATCCCAGAACGGCGAATCGCCATTCTCGTCGCTGTAACCGACGATCTCGGTCACCACCGAATCGGCAAAACGCTCCGGGTGGCTGGCGACGAACAGCAGACGGCCACGGGAATTGAGCTCCGCCCACGGCGATCCGACCAGCTCGCGCTGCACGTAGAAACTGGTCAGCAGGCTGTTGCCGGTCAGGTCGTGGCACTGCGAGAGCACGTGGATCTTGTTGTGGATCTTCAGCTCGCGGGAGGCGTGGACGAAAGTCTCGTTGCGGAAGCTGTAGAACGGCTCCGAATAACCGGCGGAAGCGACGATGGCCGAGCAGCCGACCAGTTTGCCGGTGCTCGAGTCTTCGAGGACAAAGAAGTAACTCTCTTCACCGTTGAAGCTCACTTCGGCGGCGAACGAGGCTTCGCTCGCGGCGATCTTGTCGCTCAGACGTTCCACGTCATCCGGCAAGGAAGTGACACCAATCGGGCTGTCCGCAGCCAGACGCTGTACCTCGCCCAGATCAGCCATTTGCGCGGGGCGCATCACCAGCATGGTGTCACTCCTTTCTCTTCAATATTCACAGAAAAAACCGGGCCCACATAAAGATCGATGCAGGAATGGGACTTGTGGCGAGGGGATTTATCCCCGCTGGGGGGCGAAGCACCCCCAAAAATCTGGGGCCGCTGCGCAGCCCATCGGGGATAAATCCCCTCTCCACAGGTTCAATCCAACAGGTGAATGTGCCCGGTATCAAAAATTGGTTCGGCGCCGGAAAAACTCCAGACGCCGAAAGGTCCATCAGGCTTGCGTCAACTTCGCCGCAGCACGTTCGAAGCGGTCGAGACCGGCGTCGATATCGGCGTCTTCCACCACCAGGCTCGGGGCGAAACGGATCACGTCCGGGCCTGCCTGGAGAATCATCAGGCCTTCCTGTTCGGCGGCGTTGAAGATGTCCTTGGCCTTGCCTTTCCACGCTTCGCTCAGCACGCAACCGATCAGCAGACCGAGACCGCGTACCTGAGTGAACAGGCCGTATTTCTCGCCGATCTGTTGCAGGCGGGTCTTGAACTTGTCGTGCTTGGCGTTCACGCCGTTCAACACTTCAGGGGTGTTGACCACGTCGATCACCGCTTCGGCGACGGCGCAGGCCAGCGGGTTGCCGCCGTAAGTGGTGCCGTGGGTGCCGACGACCAGATGTTTGGCCAGCGCTTCGGTGGTCATCATTGCCGCGATCGGGAAACCGCCGCCCAGGCTCTTGGCGCTGGTGAGGATGTCCGGGGTCACGCCGTAATGCTGGTAGGCGAACAGCTTGCCGCTGCGGCCCATGCCGGTCTGCACTTCGTCGAACACCAGCAGCGCGTTGTTCGCGTCGCACAGTTCGCGGGCACCTTGCAGATAAGCCAGCTCGGCCGGCAGCACGCCGCCTTCGCCCTGGATCGGCTCGAGCACGACCGCGCAGGTCTTCTCGGACACCGCGGCTTTCAGCGCGGCCAGATCGTTGTAGGGAACGTGGGTGATGCCAGTGATTTTCGGGCCGAAGCCGTCGGAGTACTTCGACTGGCCACCGACGTTGACGGTGAACAGGGTACGGCCGTGGAAGCTGTTCAGCGCGGCGATGATTTCGTATTTCTCGCTGCCGAAACGGTCGAATGCGACGCGACGGGCCAGCTTGAATGCGGCCTCGTTGGCTTCGGCGCCGGAGTTGCAGAAGAACACGCGCTCGGCAAACGTGGCGTCGATCAGCTTGTGCGCCAGACGCAGGGCCGGTTCGTTGGTGAACACGTTGGACACGTGCCACAGCTTGTTCGCCTGTTCGGTCAAGGCACCGACCAGCGCCGGATGCGCGTGGCCCAGGACGTTGACGGCAATCCCGCCGGCGAAGTCGATCAGCTCGCGGCCGGCCTGATCCCAGACCCGGGAACCGGCGCCACGCACCGGAATGAAAGCGGCAGGCGCGTAGTTGGGAACCATTACCTGGTCGAAATCGGCGCGTTGTACCGCAGCGTGCTCAACGGACATCGGAGTCTCCTGAAGAGGAACACCCGCCTGGAACTGGCGAGCGATGAGGGGATTGTAAGGACAGTTGGGTGCCCGGCCTTGTCGCCAAGCGACAACTTCTTATAGCGCAAACCCCGGATTTTCCCGGGTTTACGGCAATGCGACATATAGCGTCGCAAAGGCGCAGTTTACCGGGCGCGGCCGATTTGCGGCAGGCCGCGCAGGATACCAAGTCAGCCCCCACGGCAGAGACATAAATATCTACCGCACGGGGGGCGCTTGCTGCTGATTTGCTGAGGGTTCCTCCCAACGCCAAGGAATGGCCATGCATTTGTCTGAAGCACCCCCATCGGCAATCCCGGATGACGCAACTGACGCGCACCATGCGGACGAGCATTATCAACCACTGAAAAACGCGATTCCCGCCTGGCTGGGCGACACTTCAGCCACTCGGCGAGAAGCATTGAAAAGCAGCCTCCCGCAACAGCCGGCCGCGCTCAAGAACGCGCCAGCCGAACAGCACGCGCTGATGAAAAGCCTTGGGGCGGCGCATATCAGCGCCCAGAGCCGGGTCGATAAAAGCCTGGAGCACTTGCAGGACGCTGCGGCCTTCGCCGAGCCCCTGCTCAAGGCCGAGCTGAAAAGCTGCTTCGATCTGGAACTGGATGTCAGAAACACCTACGTGCGCCTGTACATTCCCGCCACCACCCCGTGGTTTCCGATCCGCACCGGCGCCCGCGCCTGGTCCGTGTCACTGCTCGAGGCTGCGCTGCATAACTTCGAAGACAGGGAAACCGAAGACAACGCCTTCGAAGCCGAGTCGACATTCACCAGCGCCCCCTCGGCCACAGGGCAGTTTGAAACCCTGCCCGAGATCAAGGCGAAACTGAGCATTTCCGCTTTCACCAAACTGTGCCGTCGACTGGATATCGGCGCCCAATACAAAGCCAGTCTGGAAGACAATCTGGGCTATTCCGATCCGATGGTCGCTTCGGTCTTGCGCGGCAAAATCGACGCCAGCCAGAAGGCCGCGATGAAGTTTGCCCTGCAATGGGCGCGGATGAACCGCGATGTCTCGGAAAACGCGTTACGCACGATCGAGGCCATGCTCGACGGCATGAAAGGCCTGCATGTGCATGGCGCCCCGCTGCTGTGTCATGACATGACGATGCTTTGCGCACCGCTCACCGGCATCGTGGTATTCGCCCCGGACCTGTACATGACACGCAATGCAGCGCGCGTCGTCGCCTACGTCCCGGATGACCCCGAACATCCGTTCAAGGAGTACGCCTCGCCATTGGAAATGGTTGTGGAACTGACGCGCCAGTTGCGCTCCAGGGACTATCAGCAATTCTTCAGCCGCTTCGTCAACCACGACCAGCGCGGTTTCTTCTTCAGCACCCTCAACAGCCGGCTGAGTGAAATCCGCTGGCATCCGCACGAACCCGGCAACCCGCTGCCGGCGTGGCGCGAAGCCCCGGTGGAGCGGCCCGATCTGCAAACTGCGCTGACGCCGTTTTACGACGATGTCTGGCAACACCTGTACCAGGCAAAGCTGAACAAGATTTTCAATGACGCCCGAACCATTGCCGTACCGACTGCCCTGGTTGATCAAAGGGCGCGCTGGGCATTCTGGGATTCGCTGGTCAACATCCTGTCTTCCATCGCCCAGACCGCGGCGATGATCGTCGCGCCGTTCGTGCCGGTGCTCGGTGAAGCGATGATGGCGTACATGGCCTATCAGATGCTCGATGAAGTATTCGAAGGCATTGTCGAGTGGGCGCAGGGACGCACGACCGAAGCGGTCGAACACCTGATGGGGACCGTGGAATCGATGATCCAGTTGGGCATGTTCGCCGTCGGCGGTGCGATTGGCGCGGCCGAGTTTCGCAAGGTATTGCCCAAGGAAATCGTGGCGTTCATCGACCGCTTCAAACCGGTACAACTGGCCAATGGTGACACCCGCTATTGGCAACCGGATCTCGAACGCTACAAACATCCGCAGCGCCCGACTGCCGATTCGCAACCCGATGCGCTGGGTCTGCATACCCATGAAGACAAGCGCCTGCTGCCCCTGGAGGACGCGCACTTTGCAGTCAGGGAAAGTCAGGTGCCAGGGCAGTACCGCATCGAACATCCGAGTCGCCCGGACGCATACCAACCGGTGCTGCGCCACAACGGCGAAGGTGCCTGGCACACTGAACTCGAGCAACCGCTGGAATGGGATGGCGCAACCGCGCTGCGCCGTATCGGCCCTGCGGTCGAGAGCTTGTCCGCGAGCGAGCGCGAAACCGTCCTGCAGATCAGCGGAACCAGCGAAGACGCGTTGCGCAAAATGCATGTCGAGCAGGAAAAGGTCCCGCCGCTGCTGGCCGACAGTATCCAGCGCTTCAAGCTTGATCAGCAGTTGCAACGCTTCATCGACCAGCTCGACAGCGATGACGCCGAAGTTTTTTTGAGCGCCGACCCGGCCATGCAATTGCAGGTGCTCAGCGAATACGGTCGCTGGCCAAGCGACAAATGCCTGCGTCTGCTCGATCGCCAGGGCGCGCAACTGTGGCAATCGTCTGTCGACACAACCCTGCCCGTGACTGAACTGCGCCAGGGCGAACTGATCGGTGGCGACGTGCTCAAAACCCTGCTCCAAGCCCTCGACGAGACGCAGATCAAAGCCTTGCTGGACGAGCCCTTCGCCGGACCGATGCCGTCCATCGAGGTCCGCAGCCAGAACCTGCGCAAGCAAGTGGCTGACCTCGCCAGACGCAACACAAGCGCGCTGTTCGAGTCGCGCTATCAAGCCCTTCAGCACCTCGACGACCCGCTGGCGGCACGACTCAAGACCCACCCTCCGCAATTGCCGGCCAGCATTACCCGCGAACTGCTCGATACCGCGACCGGCAGCGAACTGTTGCAAATCAGCGAAGGACAGTTGCCCCCGCGCCAACAGACGCTCATGCAGATGGCCAGTGACGAGGTACGCGTCACCCGCGCGTATGAAGGCCTTGAGCTGGCCTCGGTGAGCAACCCCGACTCTGAATCTCTGGCGCTGCACAGCCTCAAATTGTTGCCGGGCTGGAGTGGTGATGTGCGCATCGAGATCCGTGACGGGCGCTACAAGGGCGCATTACTGGACACCATCGGCCGTGACGATGCGCCCGAATACAAGGTGCTGGTTCGCCGCGACGATGGCCAATATCAACCTTATGACGATCGTGGGCAGCAGCTGCACTCATTCACTGATTTCTATTCCAGCCTGTTGTACGCATTGCCCGACAGCGAGCGCCAGAGCCTGGACCTGCGCATCGGTCAGAGTCAGGCGCTGAAGGCGGCCATTCGCGAACGTACGCTCGAGCGCCACGAGTGGCGTGAAATGATTGCCGATACGCCGTCCCGAGCGCCGACTGTCGACACCCTGCGCCTGCTGGGGACCGATGGTTACGCCCATGCTCCGCGTCCGCCGCGTCCCGCTTACCAGCCACACACCCTCGAAGAAGACATCCGCGTGCTCTATCCACGCATGTCGAATCATGAGATGCGCTTTCTCGCCGAAAGCATGCGCAGGAGTCCCGCAGGCCCGCGCGCAGAGATGCTTCGCTTGCAAAATGACTATTTGCAATTACAGAACGAGCTGCATGTCTGGGCCAACAATCCGCCCGCCGTACACCCGGAAACCGGCACGGCGCTGACGCCGCTGGAGAAGCGCGCCGAATTCCAGAATCGCAGGCTGCTCAGGGAGCAATTGCTCAAAGCCTGGAGGCGGGAGCACGTCACGGGTATCAATCAACAGGGCTTCGCCGCCGGATACGCCTTGCGCCTTACACCTGCGGTGATGGGCGACTTGCCGGTGTTGTCAGCGGACTTCAGCCATATCACCTCGCTCGCCATTGATGGCAGCCCGATGACCACATCTGTCGACAGCTTTCTGCAGTCCTTCAGTCAGTTGCAGAATATTGATGCGCGCAACCTCAATCTGCCCAGCCTGCCGCAAGCACTGACTTCAATGCCCTCGCTGCGCGAACTGCGTTTACGCGATTGCCGAGTGAGCCTGACAACGGTCACAGAGTCGGTGCTGGCTTCCTTGCCACAACTTACCCTGCTCGATCTGCAAGGCAATGCACTGGGCTTGCCGCCGGACCTGCACGCGATGCCTTCGTTACGCTACGTCAATCTGTCCGACACCGGCATTCATACGGTGCCCGACGATCTGCTGGATCATCCGCGATTGATCTCGGCGCAATTCGATCGCAACCGCATCACGCGGATACCGGAAAAGTTCTTCAACCTGGCCAGCTCCCTCAGCGACGGTTACACCTTTGCAGACAACCCGTTGACCGCGGCCTCTCGCGAACGGGTCAAAGTGTTTTACGAGCATACCGGCAAGCACTTCGGGGTCCGGCCTGTGCAGGAGGATCTGCAGCGCACCATCGCCTTGTTCCCTTCCCTTGACACCGAAGGCGCGACACGGGTTTTGTACCGATTGCCCGGGCCATTGGCCGAGTGCGGTGCACAGTTGTCACGCTGGGAAAATGAGCTCGGCGTTCTGAATCTCGAACTCAGCCAATGGATCAACCAGGCCGCCGTGACTGCCGCCGAATCGGGAGAACGTCTGCCGCTCGAGACGCAGACCCGCGAACTGGATGCCAGGCGAGACTTTGCGCAACAGATCGAACAGTTCTGGCGCAGCCCGCCCACGTACCCGCGCCTTGAAGAACTCAGGGCAACGGCGGCCTTCAGTGGCGATATGCCGATACTCAGCACCGGTCTGGAGCGCGTTACCCGGTTGAACCTCGTTGGCAACGCCAATATCACCGCAGCCCTGCGCTTCGTGGAGTGCTTGCCCAACCTTGCCAAGCTGAAAATGAGCGGCTTCGAACTGGAACCGCTGGCGCTTGGCGAAGCAAAACTGCCTCGGCTGACCGATCTGGAACTGAAGAATTGTGGCGTGGTCATGACCCCGGAAAACCAGGCTGCGCTGCTGTCACTCACCGCCCTGGATACGCTGGACCTGAGCAACAATCCGCTGGGAACGTTCCCCGACCTGAACCTGTTGCCGGAATTGTTCCATCTCGACCTGTCCAACTGCGGGTTGACCGTCGCTCCCGAAGGACTGAGCAGCCATCCGGGGTTACGAATCGCAGCCCTCTCGGGCAACCGCATCACGCAATTGCCGGAGGCGCTGTTCGACCTCCCCGCCGAGCGCAGTGACGGCATTGACCTTGCCGACAATCCGCTATCGGCAGCAACGCGCGATCAGATCAAAAACTACTTCCGCATCCATCGAAACGACTTTGACGTCCTGGCGCCCGAGCAGGATGTCAGCCTCGCCCGGCAGCTGTTTCCCGGTTTGAACAAGCAGGAGGCCAGCGAGATGATCTACGACTTGCCCGGCAATCTGGGCGACAGCCGCAAACAGCTCCTTCGCTGGAAAGCGGAGCAGCAACAGATGCGCGATGACCTGACCCGCTGGGCCTCGGCAATTCCGTCCGCGCACCCGGTCACAGGCCAGGCCTTGAGCGTAAGCGAGCATCTGGCGCAACGATCCGCACGCTCGGACTTCAAGCAATTGCTGGAGGATTTCTGGAGCGAAAGATCGATGGGAAGCGGCAAGCGCAGCGCATTGTTTGCGGCAGACCTGAAGTTTCTCGGCGAAATGCCGCGCCTGAGTGTCAACTTCGATCACGTGACCAGCCTCAAGCTTACCGGCAACGTGACGACCGCCGGACTGGAGCCGTTCGCTGCCTTGTTCCCGAATCTTCAGACGCTGAAATTGAAAGCCTTCACGCTCTATGACATACCCTCATTCGTCGGCCGCCTGCAGTATCTCAAAGAGCTCAAACTGAATGACTGCGCGCTGACACTGTCACCTGCCGGGCAGCAAGTACTCGGCACTCTGTCCGAGTTGCGGCTGCTCGATCTGAGCCACAACCCACTGTCAAACGCGCCCGATCTGACCACCCTGCCCAAGGTCACCAACTTTTTACTTGGCCATACCGATCTGACCAGCGTGCCGAAGGGCATCGCCGAGCATCCGCTTCTGCGAGAGCTCTCGCTTGCCAACAACCAGATTACCGAACTGCCGGACGCTATCTTCAGCCTGAAGCCCGATAAGGCCGACGGCATATATCTGAACGACAACCCTCTGTCGATAAATGCCCGCGAGCGCGTCAAGTTCTACTACGCGGCACACGGGCGCAACTTCCGGATCAAGCCGCCATCGGCTGACATTGCCATGGCGCAGAGACTGTTCCCGCGACTTGGGGAAAACGCTGCGATCAACATGATTTATCGCCTGCCCGGGACATTACAGACCGGCACGGCGCAACTGATCAGGTGGGAGGGCGAAATCGCCCGCATGATTGGCGATCTCAACGCATGGCGTGAGCGTCTGCCAGTCAACAATCCATCGACAGAACGGCCATGGACTGCGCAGGAAAAAGCCGCAGAACTCGCCGAGAGACATAAATTCAGCGAAAGCCTCGAACAACTGTGGCGCGGCAGGCGCACCGACAATTCAGCACTACGGTTCAACACCTTCAATGCCAATGCGGCATTTACCGGTGAGTTACCGCAATTGGCTGCCGACTTCAGTCACATCTCCCATCTCAGTCTGCAAGGCAATCCGGCACTGAAGGTTTCCGACGGTTTTCTCACAAGCTTCAGCGGATTGCAGGGCCTGGAATTGCAGGATTTGTCCCTGGGCCAGATGCCGCAAGCGCTGCAAAGCCTGCCGTCGCTGGAAACGTTGATGCTGAGCAAGTGCCAGATCACACTGGATCCTGCCGGACAAGCGGTCTTGTCCACGCTGACCCGCTTGAAATCTCTGGACTTGTACAGCAATCCGCTGCAGGTCACGCCCGATGTGTCGGCACTGCAGAACCTGACGTTCATCGATCTGACCAGCACCGGAATCGATAGCGTTCCTGCCGGGCTGGAACAGCTGCCGCAGCTGGAAGTTGCATTGCTGAGCGACAACAACATCATCGAAGTGCCGACGGAGCTGACGCGTTATTCCGGTCGCGGCATGGAACTGGGCGCCAACCCGTTGTCGGTTGCTTCCAGAGAACGTGTCAAAGCCGCTTTCCAGGCCAAAGCCGACAATTTCGGTGTCTGGGTCCAACAGGACGACATCGATCTGGCGCAAAGCCTTTACCCGTCGCTGTCCGGCTTCGATGCTAACGATCTGGTCTACAAACTTGCGGGTACGCTGGCCGATGGACGTCTTGAGCTGATGCGCCGCAAAACCGGCCTCACCAGCCTGCTCGAACGCCTGGATAGCTGGGCAAACGAGATCCCCAACGATCCTGGCACGCAGATGCCACTGGCGAACGACGCGGCAGCCAGGGAAACACGCAATCGCCAACATTTCAGGCGAGATCTGGAAATTGACCTGCGCCGGGCGCCCACGTTCATCATGGACCCAAGAGTTACCTGCGACATTTCGTTTACCGGCGAGCTGCCGGCGCTGGCCGCAAGCTTCGACCATATCGAAGAGTTGCGACTGACAAGCGGAGCGTCCGCGCCGCCCAGGGTCGATCAATTGTTGGCGCTTTTTCCCAAACTCAAAAGCATCACCATCCGCAAATATCCGTTGCGCGAGGTTCCCCCCAGAATCTTCGGAATGGACAGATTGCACAGCCTGTATCTGCCTGGCTGTGAAATCACGCTGACTGCGCAGACCGCAGAAGCCTTCAGAATGCTGAGAAACCTGAGATCCGTGGACCTGAGCGACAATCCGCTCAACATGGCTCCGGATCTGAGTCATTTCCCGCAGATGACCGATGTGCGTCTGGGCAATTGCGCCTTGAGCAAGGTGCCTGAGGGTCTGCTCGAACTGCCTCGATTGAGGTACGCGGACTTGTCCGGGAACGCGATCACCGAGTTGCCGGGCGAGTTTCCTTCACAGCCCGGCGAGGTGTTGACCGAATATGCCTTCGGCGACAACCCGCTGACCGCAGAAAGCCAGCAGCGCCTGCAGCGTTATGAGGCGGCGTATCAATTGCGCCTGGCGGAGCAGCAGTCGAGCAACGACACCGTGTATCAGTCGTTTGAGGACTTCCATGATTTTTCCAGCAGCATCGACACCGATTGAACTCGGCCCGCGCTCAGCCACGCTCCGGCGGCACTGACGACAATTCGAACGGGCTGCTGCTGCGTCGCTGGTTGCGATCTTCCCGCGGCGTGGCACCGAAGAAATTGCGATAGGCGCTGGAGAAGTGCGGCCCCGAGGAGAAGCCACACGACAGGCCGATCTGGATGATCGACTTGCTGGTCTGCATCAACATCTGCCGGGCCTTGTTCAGGCGCAGTTCCAGGTAGTACTGGCTCGGCACGCGGTTGAGGTATTGCTTGAAGATCCGCTCCAGTTGCCGACGGGATACGCACACGTGCTGGGCGATTTCGTCGGTGGTCAGCGGCTCTTCGATGTTGGCTTCCATCAGCAACACCGCCTGGGTGAGCTTCGGATGGCTGGAGCCGAGGCGATTCTGCAATGGAATGCGCTGACGCTCACCGCCCTCGCGGATGCGCTCAACGACCAGTTCTTCCGACACCGCACCGGCCAGTTCCGCACCGTGATCGCGGGCCAGCACCGCCAGCAACAGGTCGAGCACCGACATGCCGCCGCAAGCGGTCAGACGATCGCGATCCCAGTCGAACAGATGACTGGTGGCGATGACTTTCGGGAAGCGCTCAGCGAAATCGTCCTGCCAGCGCCAGTGCACGGCGGCGCGATAACCGTCGAGCAAACCGAGCTGGGCCAGCGGATAGACACCGGCCGACAGACCACCGATCACGCAACCGGCACGCACCAGTTGTTTGAGCGCACTGCTCAGCGCCGGCGCCAGGGTGGTCGGTGGCTCGTCGGCGAGCAGGAACAGTTTCTGGAAATTCTCGAGCTTGCCGGCCCAGGGTTCGCCGGGCAATTGCCAGGCCCCTTCGCTCTGCGGCTCGGCCTGCAAGAACGACAGTTCGTAAACCACGTCCGGGTGCACCCGCTGCGCAACACGCAAGGCCTCCTCCGCCAGCGCCAGCGTCAACGCTTTAGTGCTGGGCCAAATCAGGAAACCAATTCGATGGGCAGTCATGGGCGGGCAATCCGAAACGAACAACGGTGATGAAGGCATGGGCCAATGCTAGCCCGGAAATGAATACAAATCCTGAGTCCGACACAGATCCATGTAGGAGCTGCCGAAGGCTGCGATCTTTTGATTTTTGAAAAACAAGATCAAAAGATCGCAGCCTCGTTGCACTCGGCAGCTCCCACAGGGGAACTGAGCCAGCCAGAAGATCGCGAAGCATGACCTAATCTGGTGCACAACGGCAGCCCTGATTTATTTCAGGCTGCCCGACAGAAACTGCTGCAAGCGTTCCGACTGCGGGTTGACCAGCACTTCGCGCGGGTTGCCGCTTTCTTCGACGACGCCCTTGTGCAGGAACACCAACTGATTCGACACTTCACGGGCGAAGCCCATTTCGTGGGTCACCACCACCATGGTGCGGCCTTCCTGCGCCAGCGCCTGCATGACTTTCAGCACGTCGCCGACCAGTTCCGGGTCAAGGGCCGAGGTCGGTTCGTCGAACAGCATCACTTCCGGCTCCATCGCCAGCGCCCGGGCGATCGCTACACGCTGCTGCTCGCCACCGGACATGTGCCCCGGGAACGCGTCTTTGCGATGGGCCACGCCAACCTTGTTCAGGTAGTACTCGGCTTTTTCGCGGGCTTCATATTTGGGTACGCCAAGCACGTGCACCGGCGCTTCCATGATGTTTTCAATCGCGGTCATGTGCGACCACAGGTTGAAATGCTGAAACACCATCGACAGGCGCGAACGCATGCGTTGCAGCTGCTTCGGATCAGCGGCTTTCAGCGCGCCGTCCTTGTTCGCCACCAGCTTCAGCTCTTCGTTGTTGAGCAGGATCTTGCCGGCGTGCGGCTGCTCGAGCAGGTTGATGCAACGCAGGAAAGTACTTTTGCCGGAGCCACTGGAGCCGATGATGCTGATCACATCGCCGGCGGCGGCTTTCAGGGACACGCCCTTGAGCACTTCGTGACTGCCATAGCGTTTATGCAGGTCTTGGACTTCAAGTTTGTACATGCGGTCGGTTCTCACAAAAACAGTCAGTCAGTCGTTGAGCAAGCGCCCGTGACGCAGCGCTTCGCGCCCCGCCACCTTGGCCAGCCAGAAACCGGGTTGGGCATAGCGCAGCCGTTCAATGGCAAACAGCACCCCGGACGTACCAGCACATACCGTGCTGACCCGATCGGACACAGGGTCGATCACTTGAAAAATTTCATCGCCCGCCTCGACCCATTCGCCGGGCCTGCGGGAAAAACTCACCACACCGGGGTGCGGCGCAAACAGCAATTCGGTGCCTTCGAACGGCATGCCTTCGCACGGTTCGAAGGCCGGGTCCGGCCACTCGCCGGTGATCAGACCTTGCTCGGCAAGGAACGCCAGAATGCCTTCAGCATAAGCCTCGGCTTCGACGCGGCCGGTGTCGGCCTGCCCGCCCAGCTCGATCGTCGTCGCCAGACACGCCAGCGGAATCTGCGCATCGGGAAACTGCCGCGACAGGCGCAGCCACGGCAACGAGCACGCCTCATCGAAAGAGCTGCCGCCGGAATCTTCCGCGAGCAAACCAACCTTGACGTGCAGGTGTGCCGACAGCGAACGCCACTGCGGCCAGTGCTGCGGCAGCGCATACATGTGCAGCGCGGCTTCGGCATCGCAGTGCAGATCCAGCACCACATCGGCGGTGCAGGCGTGGCTGAGCAGCACACGTTGCATGCCTTGCAACTGGCTGCTTGCTTCAGGCAAGCCGGCCAGGTGGTCGGCCATTGCCTGGCGGATCAGGCGCACATTGGCGTGCGGATCATCACCGAGTTTTTCGCCCAGTGCCGCCGCGACCGGCGCGCTGAGCTCGACGAAATCACGGTTGAAATTCTTGCCGCTGCCCGCCTCGAAACGGCCCTGGAAATTGCCTTGCAGCAATTGCCCGAGACCCAACGGATTGGCCACCGGCACCAGCTCGATCACGCCGTTGAGCAAGCCTTGCGCTTCGAGTTCGCCGAGGCGCTTTTTCAGCTCCCAGGCGGTGCGCATGCCCGGCAGTTCATCGGCGTGCAGGCTGGCCTGGATGTAGGCCTTGCGCTCGCCGCTGCCGAAACGGAAAACCGAAACCTTGCGCTCGCTGCCCAAGTGGCTCCACGGCAATACGTGATCAATGCGTTGCATATCAGTGCTTCCGTGGCGCGAGGTAGCTCAACCAGCGACGCTCGGCCAGTTTGAACAGCTTGACCAGAATGAAGGTCAGGCACAGGTAGAACACGCCAGCGGTGATGTACGCCTCGAACGGCAGGTAGAACTGCGCGTTGACGGTACGTGCCGCGCCAGTGATGTCGATCAGGGTCACGATCGACGCCAGACTGGTGGTCTGCAGCATCATGATCACTTCGTTGCTGTACTGCGGCAGCGCGCGGCGCAGGGCCGACGGCAGCAGAATGCGCTTGTACAGCTTGAAGCGCGACATGCCCATGGCCTTGGCCGCTTCGATCTCACCGTTCGGCGTGGCCTTCAGGCTGCCGGCAATGATTTCTGCGGTGTAGGCGCTGGTGTTCACGGCAAAAGCCAGACAGGCACAGAACGTTGCGCTGGACAGCCACGGCCACAGGAAGCTTTCGCGTACCGCTTCGAACTGGGCCAGACCGTAGTAGATCAGGAACAGCTGCACCAGCATCGGCGTGCCGCGAATCACGTAGGTGTACAGCCACGCGGCGCCGTTGACGAACGGGTTTTTCGAGACGCGCATCAGCCCCAGCGGCAACGCCGCGAGCAAGCCGAAGAACAGCGACAGCGCGAGCAGTTTGAGGGTGGTCAGCAAGCCGCCGAAGTACAGCGGCAGTGCCTCCCAGATGACGTTGTAGTCGAAGATCATAGATCAGCCGCCCTTACGCCTACCGAGTAGCGCTTCTCAAGGTGACGCAATGCCAGCAACGAAACACTGGTGATCACCAGGTACATCGCCGCCACTGCGAGGAAGAAGGTGAAAGGCTCGCGCGTGGCATCCGCCGCCTGCTTGGCCTTGAACATCATGTCTTGCAGACCGACCACGGAAATCAGCGCGGTGGCCTTGGTCAGTACCAGCCAGTTGTTGGTGAAGCCGGGAATCGCCAGACGAATCATCTGCGGCACCATCACCCGGAAGAACACCTGAAAACTGCTCATGCCGTACGCCATGCCCGCTTCGGCCTGGCCCTTGGGGATCGCCATGAACGCGCCACGGAAGGTTTCCGAGAGGTACGCACCGAAGATGAAACCGAGGGTACCGATACCGGCGGCCAGCGGGTTCAGGTCGATGTAGTCGTCGTAGCCAAGCATCGGCGCGACGCGGTTGAGCAAGTCCTGACCGCCGTAGAAGATCAGCAGGATCAGCACCAGATCGGGAATGCCGCGGATCACCGTCGAATACAGGTCGCCCAGCCACGCCAGCCAGCGCACCGGCGACAGGCGCAACGCGACACCGATCAGCCCGAGAACGATGGCCAGAGCCATGGACGACAAGGCGAGCTGAAGCGTCAGCCATGCGCCATCGAGGATGACAGCCCCGTAGCCTTTCAACATGATTCAGGTCCTCGAAAGTTGGGATGAAAAAATGGCGCAAACCGCAGAGATTCTGTTGCTTGCGCCATTTCGGACTTGTCGCAGAGACGTCTTACTTGCCGTAGATGTCGAAGGCGAAGTACTTGTCCTGGATTGCTTTGTATTTGCCGTTTTCGCGGATGGCCGCGATGGCAGTGTTGATCTTGTCTTTCAGGGCGTCGCCCTTGCGCACTGCGATACCTACGCCGTCGCCGAAGTATTTGACGTCGGTGAAGGCCGGGCCAACGAATGCGAAGCCTTTGCCGGCGTCGGTTTTCAGGAAACCATCGTCCAGCAGGGTGGCGTCAGCCACGGTACCGTCGAGGCGACCGGCAGCCACGTCGAGGTAGATTTCGTTCTGCGAGCCGTACGGCTTGATCTCGGCGCCCAGTGGAGCCAGAACTTCGCGGGCGAAACGCTCGTGGATCGAGCCACGCTGTACGCCGATGTTCTTGCCCTTCAGTTCAGCCAGACCTTCGCTGACCTGAGTGCCGGCCTTCATGACCAGACGCGCCGGGGTGTTGTAGTACTTGTTGGTGAAGTCGACCGACTTCTTGCGATCTTCGGTGATCGACATCGACGACAGGATCGCGTCGATCTTGCGCACTTTGAGAGCCGGGATCAGACCGTCGAACTCTTGCTCGACCCAAACGCACTTGACCTTCATCTCTTCGCACAGCGCGTTGCCGATGTCGTAGTCGAAACCGACGATGCTGCCGTCCGGTGCTTTCGAAGCGAATGGAGGGTAAGCCGCTTCGATGCCGATCTTCACAGGTTTTTCGTCAGCGACGGCATTCAGCGACAGCACGGACAGTGCCAGGGCGCCAAGCAGCACAAGTTTCTTCATCTTGGGACTCCATCGGTAAAGGGCAAAAACGGCAGAGTGAGCGACAGCCCAATATGCGAATGGGTGAATCGGAAATCGGTTGCGCATCGGCGGAAATTTCTCGTTGAAACCGCAGGCGATTTCAACGTCAGCCACGATGAGCGAGTGATCGGCATTCTAACGACAGGCCCGAAGCCGATATTTCTTCAATGCGACAACTAATTACAGATGCACCGAGAAAGCGGTTTGAGCTCATTGACAGCCCTGCAATTTCATGCAAGAGCGAAAGACAGTGAACCGATACATATTGCAAGTTGCGGGCCCATTATTCGCAAACCCTTCTAATCCGGCAAGCGCAGCGTTATGTCTTATTTTCCAGCGGGGCTTTGGAGGCTCTAAAACGGCGCACCGCGTTTCCCTTCGCCCCGGTTTGGCGCGGGCGGTTACACATTGGGTTGTGGCGGGTAACAGCGGGAAAGGTCTGACGGTGCAGATCGATAATTATTGGTTGAGTCGCTGATCGTTCCCACGCTCCGCGTGGGAACGATCAAAAACCTGTGGGAGCTGGCTTGCCAGCGATGAGGCCAAATCCTACCCGCACAAAACCTGCAGACACAAAAAAGCCCTGTCCGGCGAAAACCGAACAGGGCTTTTCAGCACATCAAACCGCTACTTAAGCAACATTCATGGTCTTGTGCGTATCAATCAAATGCTGCACCACACCCGGATCCGCCAGGGTCGAGATATCGCCCAAGCCATCGTATTCCGCCGTGGCAATCTTGCGCAGGATGCGGCGCATGATCTTGCCCGAACGGGTCTTCGGCAGCCCCGGCGCCCACTGGATCACGTCCGGCGAAGCAATCGGGCCGATCTCCTTGCGCACCCAGTTCTTCAGCTCCAGACGCAGTTGCTCGGTCGGCTCCTCGCCATTCTTCAAGGTCACATAGACGTAGATGCCCTGCCCCTTGATGTCATGCGGCACGCCCACCACCGCAGCTTCGGCAACCTTCGGATGGGCGACCATCGCGCTCTCGATCTCGGCGGTGCCCATGCGGTGGCCGGAGACGTTGAGCACATCGTCCACGCGCCCGGTGATCCAGTAGTAACCATCGGCATCGCGACGCGCGCCGTCACCGGTGAAGTACATGCCACGGAAGGTCTTGAAGTAGGTATCGACGAAACGATCGTGATCGCCGTACAACGTACGCGCCTGACCCGGCCACGAATCGAGAATCACCAGATTGCCCTCGGCCTCGCCCTCGATGATGTTGCCGAGGTTGTCGACCAGTGCCGGCACCACACCGAAGAACGGACGCGCCGCCGAACCCGGCTTCAGCGCGTGGGCACCCGGCAGCGGGCTCATCATGTTGCCGCCAGTCTCGGTCTGCCACCAGGTATCGACGATCGGGCAACGCGACTTGCCGACATTCTTGTAGTACCAGTCCCAGGCTTCCGGGTTGATCGGCTCACCGACCGAACCGAGCAGGCGCAGGCTGCTGCCATCGGCGCCTTCCACGGCGGCCTGACCCGAGGCCATCATCGCGCGGATCGCGGTCGGCGCGGTGTAGAGGATGTTGACCTTGTGCTTGTCGATGATCTTCGCCACCCGGGTGATGTCCGGGTAGTTCGGCACACCTTCGAACAGCACGGTGGTCGCGCCGTTGGCCAGCGGGCCGTAGACGATGTAACTGTGGCCGGTGACCCAGCCGACGTCGGCGGTGCACCAGTAGATTTCGCCTGGACGATAGTCGAACACGCGCTCGTGGGTCATCGCCGCATACAGCAGATAACCGCCGGTGGTGTGCTGCACGCCCTTCGGCTTGCCAGTGGAACCGGAGGTATAAAGGATGAACAACGCTTCTTCGGCGCCCATCTCTTTCGGCGCGCAGACGGTGCCTGCGACCTTCATCAGGTCTTCGTACCAGATGTCGCGATGCTGGTTCCACTTGATGTCGCCACCGGTGCGTTTGCAGACGATGACTTTTTGGATGCTGCTGGTTTCCGGGTTGGTCAGCGCGTCATCGACGTTGGCCTTGAGGGAAATCTTCTTGCCGGCACGGATGCCTTCGTCAGCGGTGATCACCACTTTCGAGCGGCAGTCGATGATGCGACCGGCCAGGGCTTCCGGCGAGAAACCGCCGAACACCACCGAGTGAATCGCGCCGATCCGGGTGCAAGCCAACATGGCGACCACGGCTTCGGGAATCATCGGCATGTAAATGGTCACCACGTCGCCACGGTGTACGTCCTGACCGCGCAGGGCGTTGGCCAGTTTGCACACTTGCTCGTGCAGTTCGCGGTAGGTGATGTTGCGGCTTTCGGAAGGATCGTCGCCTTCCCAGATGATCGCGACTTGATCGCCGCGCTCGGCCAGATGACGGTCGAGGCAGTTATAGGAAACGTTCAAGGTGCCGTCGGCAAACCACTTGATGTCGACATGGTGATCGTCGAACGACGTCTGCTTCACCGTGGTGAAAGGCTTGATCCAGTCCAGACGCTTGGCTTGCTCGCGCCAGAAGCCGTCAGGGTTGACGACCGACTGCTGGTACATGGCTTTGTAGGTCGCCTCGTCAGTCAGCGTGTTTGCCAGAACCTCGGGACGAACGGGATACAGAGAAGCCGCACTCATCTTTCCTACCTCGGTGTAATAGTTGTTTTTGTATGACCCCGTTGTAGCCGGGTGGGGCCCATAGAACCATTCGACGATGGTAGTAACAAGCCCCTACAAAATGTCCGCATTCCATGTGGGAGCTGGCTTGCCAGCGATGCAGTCAACGCGGTCCGTCAGGCAAACCCCATCCGGCCGGACACCAAGACCTCAATCGATTGTTACCAAATCTATCAAAAGTGTTTATCAAAACCGCCCCTGTTTACCTGCATCCCACCGCCCTAAAATTCACCTCGCCAACAAGGCAACCGCGATTAACAACGTTACAGCCCCCACGAAGGCCGTTAATCCAGCTCTCCAAGTAACGCATCAAATACTCAAGCTCCACACGCAACCCTAAAAAGGTTGCGTGACCCCACTCGACCTCAAAAAGGTGAATTAGAAATGAAAGCTTTATTGGTTCTGGCCCTCAGCAGTCTGTGCGCAACCGCCATGGCAGACGAGGTCCCGACTGATGTCGCACAGCAACAACCGGTCATCGAGGAATACACTTACTCCACACACCTGGACATCGCCAAAGTTGTATCGATGAGCGAAATTCCAAATGTCTGCGAAGTTGTACCGGCAAAAATGGAATACGACGACTCCAAAGGCCAACGCCACATCCTGCGCTACAGCATCATGGGCAACGGCTGCACGAACTGAATCAGACTGCACCGAATCGGATCGCTCAGCGCTACATTGAGGGTCTATTCCAGCCCGGCTTCGGTCGGGCTCAGTTGTGTCTGGAGCCGCGAAAAAGGCTTGCAAAACACTAGATATAGTGAAAAACCCACTTTTCTGGCTATTTTTTAAACAAAAAACCACCTGCCAAAAAATTAACGAAAAAAAATCTGCTCGGGTCGATTCCGCGCAAAGCCCTGTAATCCCTCGGTCGGACCGAAATCCACCCCCTCCTCGGCCTCGCCATGAGCCGATTCGCCGCACCACGCCGGTAAAAATTTCCCTATAATGCCGCCCTATACGGGTCAGCAATATTCCCTTACAGGGAGCAAAAGCCATTCTGAAGCCCCGCAACAGTGCCCGACGCTGATTGCGCCCATCAGAGGCTCTCGGAACCCGTCAAAATTTCTGTTTATTTGCCTGCGTGCAGCGCTGCAAAAAACGACATCCAATGCGGCTTGTTTGGCCGTGTGAAAAACCAACCCTTCAGGTTTCACACGGGCACAAGCCCTCACGCAGGAGACGACACGTCATGCTGAGCTGGGACGAATTCGATAAAGAAGACAGTGAAGTCGCAACCGTGAAAGGCGCCAACGCCGGCCACGCAAGCGAAGCCAACATGGACCGCCTCGACAACGCCGGCGGCGCCGCAGCGCTGGAAGCCCGCGCCGTCACCGCCGACGACTCGGCCGCCGTGGCCCGCGCCAAGGCTGCACTGAACTCCCTCGACGTCGCCGAAGGCCTCGCCGAACTCGAAGGCGCCTCCGCCCGTGTCGCCGTTGACGAAAAGCGCATGATCAACTGCCGCGCCGACCTCAACCAACTCGTGCCATTCAAGTACGACTGGGCCTGGCAGAAGTATCTGGACGGTTGCGCAAACCACTGGATGCCGCAAGAAGTCAACATGACCGCCGACATCGCCCTCTGGAAAAACCCGGAAGGCCTGACCGACGACGAGCGCCGCATCGTCATGCGCAACCTCGGCTTCTTCTCCACCGCCGACTCCCTGGTTGCCAACAACCTGGTCCTGGCCGTGTACCGCCTGATCACCAACCCGGAATGCCGCCAGTACATCCTGCGCCAGGCTTTCGAAGAAGCGATCCACACCCATGCCTACCAGTACTGCATCGAATCGCTGGCCATGGATGAAGGCGAAATCTTCAACATGTACCACGAGATCCCATCGGTCGCGAAAAAAGCAGCCTGGGGCCTGAAGTACACCCGCTCGATCTCCGATCCGAAGTTCGAAACCGGCACCCCGGAAACCGACAAAGAGTTGCTGCGCAACCTGATCGCCTACTACTGCGTGCTGGAAGGCATCTTCTTCTACTGCGGCTTCACCCAAATCCTCTCCATGGGCCGCCGCAACAAAATGACCGGCGTCGCCGAGCAGTTCCAGTACATCCTGCGCGACGAATCCATGCACCTGAACTTCGGCATCGACGTGATCAACCAGATCAAAATCGAAAACCCACATTTGTGGGATGCTGAGATGAAAGAAGAAGCGACCCAGATGATCCTGCAGGGTACGCAGCTGGAGATCGAATACGCCCGCGACACCATGCCTCGCGGGGTGTTGGGTATGAATGCGGCGATGATGGAGGATTATCTGAAATTCATTGCTAACCGTCGGTTGTCGCAGATTGGTTTGAAAGAGGAATACCCAGGGACTACGAACCCGTTCCCTTGGATGAGCGAGATTATGGACTTGAAGAAAGAGAAGAATTTCTTTGAGACGCGCGTGATCGAATACCAAACTGGTGGTGCGTTGAGCTGGGATTGATCCAACGAAAGTAAAATTAACAAAAGCAGGGCAGCCGCAAGGCTGCCCTTTTTTTCAATACGTTTTTATAAATTTTTCAACAGACAAGTTAACACCATCAACATGAGAAGAATTTGGATAAAGTGAGAACTCCGCCTCTCTATCTTTCGGTGTGTACTCATCATAAGAACCATCCTTCCCCGTACAGCTAGAAAAGAACTGTCCTTGAGCAAAATTATTTCCTTCATTAGTTTTAATTAAAAAATCTTCACGACCTGACGAACCATCATTAAAGCCCACGGTTAAATTTTTGATTCCAGCATATGACGGGCAAGACCTACGCATATGTACCAAGCACACCTTGCAACTTAATGGATTTGCTGACCTCATAAGCTTATCAGGCCCACCATAACGGACACACCAGAGAATATCGCCCGCAACGGAAGAATGAACTTTACGAGCTTGTACAGCCATCCAAATAAGCCGCTCAACCTTACCCCATACTGCACTACTATTAAAAACAGAACTATGAAACACCTTATTTGCAACATTTAATGATAGCGGTGTTTTTAGGAAAACCTTTATCCAATTATCAATGGGAAGTACCGACTTTGCACCGAAGCATTGTTGAGCATAAAGCTGCATAACTTTCGGGCTTTGATAGCTATTTTGCAACCCAGTATATTGAGCAATGCAATCCTCCGGACTCAAACTAGAAGGATCCCAGAAAGCATTCCTTAAATCATAATGCATCAGCAAAGACAGCACTGCTCTAGAGGGGCCGCGATTAAAAGCATTATAATTCTCGAAAAGCGCCTTCCTTACACCGCCACTTCTTGGAGAAAGATTAATCATCGAAACAAATGCATCAGTATTCAGGCTTTTGAATTGACGCCCCAAATGACTTTTCATGCGAGGTAAATCAAACTTACTGTACGAAAATCCGCCAGCCGTCACTTGGCCGGCAAATTTATCTATAAAATACGCGGCCGCACCGTCGACGCCAACAAGAGATGCATATTTTGCAAATATTGCAAGCGGGTTATCTACATCGATAAATTCCTGCCAAGTGGGCAACAAATAAAAATCAGCATGAATACCGCCCCCCATACTAATCTTTTCACCGAAAGCAGCCACATAGGAGTGTAATTGTATAAGCTCCCCCTTCCTTCCGCCATCTGAATACCAACTAGCGATAAATCTAGCGAGACCAAATACTGGATCCCAGCATCGCCCGAATGGCAGCTGCCCGCCAAAGGAACTAGCTATCACTTGGTGCCATAACTCTTTAATTATCTGGTTCGCAGAGTCCAATGCTCCTCCAGCAGCAAACGCCCCCTTTATATCCTTTTCGGTAACAGGATCATCAAGTCCAAGCCTCGAGTTTGCAGCTTTTCTGGCAACGTCGATGAAGCGCTTTTCTCCAGCTAACGATGGATCTTTATTTATCGCGAGCGTTATCCGAACGGTATTTTCAGAGCGAATCAATGACACGCTATAAACAAATCCAAATACTCGATCTTTCGCTCCCGGTCGTTCATCCTTTGCCAGTAATGGATCTAGTTCATGAAAGTAAAGAATTGGAAAAAGAGGTAAGTCTGGATCATAGAGATGCGTCAAAGGCAACCACTCAGCTGGAAAACCCTCTAAATCGTATTCATATAGATGACTGATTGGATCGAGTCCCATTTCCCTTCCTTAGCAAATAATAAAAATATACGCAGAAATTGATAAACTTGAGCTACGTTAAGTAGCTGTATTTTTGACCAATCCTATAAACGCGCCCAACCCAATCAACCAATCTTTCTGCTGATCTGTATATGTTGACTTAATCCGCTCGGGAACTACCAAACTCAAATCATGAGACATCATCTCTTTAGTTTGATGCTCGCTAATAGCAGCTTCCATAGTTATTAAATGTTTACGAGGAATTCTATGAGCCTCGCTCAAAACTTGACGCCACCGATCTTTGCATGTTGTTTTTGCACCCAGCATTATTAGCTTTTCCGCGGGAAACTCTGGATTTCGATACTCAGAGAATCCCGGAAAAACAAAGTCCGGCCTAGAGTTATTTTCGGTTGTTAAGCCTTTGCCCCGTCCCTGCTGAAATCGTAATCCGTGAATCCGGAAGATTTCATCCAAATACCCCTCAAAAGCATGACCTACTCTGGACTTGCGACGATTTTGTACGCTCAGAGAAAAGCCGACAAACTCATCTACATCATCACCATTCTCACCAAAACCACTACGCAGTCTTTGCTGTACTAAATGTCGCTCATAAATTCGAAAGAGCTTTTCCTCATGCTCCATCCAGACAACAACAGCTTCATCTGGATTTCCTAACGGATCGACCACACCCTCAATCGTTTTTCTCGCAAAGCAGGAAAACTCTCTTGTGGTAGGAAATGCTATCCCACCAAAATTTTGAACAAGTTTTTCTAACCAGTTACTATCGCCTGTTTCAACTTTATTTACTTCGACCCCTAAATCTTCAAGCATTAACCGCAAAGGTAAAAGTAACTGTATCGAATCCAACGTACCAGAAGTAAAGCTCTCGCCAACGTAATCCAATCCAAAGAGCAACCTTAACTGACTTTCAATTGTACTCCCCGCAGGCGTGAAAACCATTAATAGAGATCCATCTCGCATCTTAGCTACAAGAAGAAAATCCCCCTCCTCAAGCAACTCAGTCACAACATTTCTATTGTAATAAAGTCGAAACTCGGCACTTCGATGAGGTTGTTTTCGCCGACAGTCGTACCACGTAACCATACCGTCACTTACATCAGGAGCATCGGAATCGTCTGTGAAATAGATTTGCTTGGCTTTGAACCGATACTCTTCATTTTTACCTGGCGTACCTAGATACTGTTTGAATCCAGCAGCAGGAAGGCCACCGATCTCATGCTGATGGGAACGCCCAGGGTCTGCATCCACGGCACTCAAATATTTGGCGGCGACGCCTTCAAAATAGTCACTGATGCGGTCGGTGAACATACGGTTTCGTCTATCTGTAAATATTCATTACCGTTTATCAGCCACTCCGCTATTAGGTCAATCAATACTAGAGATTTTTCTCTATTCATTGACCTAATCGCACACTCCCAAACGACTAGAACTCGCCAGCCTTGATTCAAAAGCTCAGTCTCCTGGCTCCGATCCCTAGCTCGATTCTTGCCAATTTTCTCCAGCCAGAAATCCGAACGCGTTTGGGGCACTTTGAAATAGCGACAGGTATGTCCATGCCAGAAGCAGCCATGGACGAACACCACAGCCTTGTATTTTGGTAAAACCAGATCAGGTTTACCGGGGAGATTATTGACGTGAATTCGGTAGCGAAACCCGCGGGCATGCAAAGCCCTGCGAATCGAAATCTCTGGCTTGGTATTTTTACCTTTAATGCCAGACATCATTCGAGATCGGGTTACGGCATCCACAACATCGACCAAACCTCACCTCCATGCACTCGATAGTTCAGCTCCTTTGTAAACCCTTGGAGACTTAAAACTCAAGGTTCACCTTGAACTATCTAATGCATTCATGGATGGAGTCGACGAGAAAAATATGCCAGACCTTGGATAGAGATGCCTCCCCTTACTCAGGAAGGGCAAACTCCAACTGCGGTCTTTCCTCTTCAGCGTTTTTTTCCTTCGCGGCCAATATCCGTTCCTTCATCAACCGAGCCACAGCCTCAAAAACAGGAACCGCCACGGAGTTCCCAAACTGTCGATACGCTTGGGTATCGGAGACAGGAATCACAAATTTGCTTTCCCCAGGCTTGTCAAAACCCATCAGGCGCGAGCACTCATGCGGAGTCAATCGACGAGGACGATTGAGCTGATTCAGTTCACTGTTGAAATCCAAGGTATCTACAAACCCACGGTCAACCAGGATTTCCGAACCATCCTTGTGATATCTCGCCGACAGCGTACGAGCGACATCGTTTGGACGAGTCAAGCCAAAGCCAAAGCCATTACCCTTCTCACGATGCTTCTCGGCGTACCGGTATAGATAGTCCCATAGCTTCGGGGTAAGGATGTACTTCTCGTCCACATCCTTATCGAGCAGATCACCGAAGCTAGGTCGCTGCTTTGGTATGTGCTTGCTGATGTCGCGCAGAGTGAATCCTTGGTGAACATTGAGATCACGGCGGAAACCGACCAGCACGATTCGCTCACGATGCTGCGGCACGAAGTGCTTGGCATCGATGACCTTCGGGTCTGACCCCTTTGGCGCATTTACATCTGCAACCTCGTAGCCGAGTTCATCCAACGCTTCGCAGATGATCCGGAACGTATTGCCCTTGTCATGGCTTTTCAGGTTTTTCACGTTCTCAAGCAAGAATGCAGCCGGGCGTTTCGCGGCAATAATCCGCGCCACGTCGAAAAACAGAGTGCCTTGGGTCTCGCACTCGAAACCGTGCTTGCGCCCCAAAGAATTCTTCTTGGAAACACCTGCAAGCGAAAACGGCTGGCATGGAAAGCCAGCCAACAGAACATCGTGATCAGGAATTTCACGATCAATATTCTTGTAGGCTTCCTCGTCACTGATTTCGGGCCTGTCTGAAAGCGTGACCGAGCGGATATCGAGATTGAAGCGATGACGAGCAGGATCGCAGTAGTGGTTCGCCTTGTACGTTTTAACGGCGTATTTGTTCCATTCGGATGTGAACAAGCACTCGCCACCGATGGCTTCAAACCCTTTCCGGATACCGCCAATGCCGGCAAAGAGATCGATAAAAGTGAATGAAGGTTTGTGGTTCAAGCGCTTGGGCAGCAGATCCTTCAGACGAGTGAACTCAATGTGAGAGAGCTTCGGCGAGGCCTTTCCCTTGATCCAGCGATTGATGGTTTCACGGCACCAGTGGCTAGGGCTAACGTCGTTGAGAATTTCAGCCAACTGCCCTTGATCGTAGATCTCCAGCAGCTTGTGCAGCAGCGCCAGATCAGTAACGGGATGGGTATCAGGCTCGTACGAACCCGAGGTTGTTTCGCTCAAGGATTCAAAAGACGGTGTTTCAAAAAGATTCATGAGCCCGAAGATCCTCTGGGTCAAAGCTGTGACGAATGGTCACCATTCTATCCCGCAAAACTCCAAAGTAAATGAAATTTCCTGGATTCCGTGAGGTGAGTCGTGGCGACACGGATATGGCAGCTGCGGGATTCAATGGCAATCAAGCACTGTATATAAACACAGCATAATTTACTCTGCATCTTTGTCCAGGTTTCCTTCCGCCTCATTACCAGTAGGAAAAGTCGCTGGTTGACGACCATCCCTGATGCCCCTACCCTCAACTCCGAGCCTAAGAAACTCTACAAACCAGAGCGGTTCTCCGCACCCGACAGTCATGCGGCTTTTTTTCGTCTGCGGTTTCTCTACGCCTGCGAAAAATCCCGTTATGTCGGGAGTGGGCGAATACAAGACCCGAAAGGGGAATATGTCCGGCCCGTCTCTGGTGGGTTTCTTAGCTCCCGACACCCTAACGAATGCCCTAAGAAAGCAGCCAGAGGTAAATGGAAATGCCTGACTATCCAACCTTCAAGATGAAGGTGAATCGCTGTACCCGTAGGACGCCCGCGTCGCTTCCGACACCGGAGGCCGTCCATGTCTGAGCTACTATTACCGACTCGATTTGCTCGCAACAAAACCCATCTGCATGCCGTTCTGGTGGAGAACCAGGCGTGGTTCTGCGTCCATGAGCTGGGCCGGTTGATGGGCAAACATCTTGATGAGCGCCAGCTACGCAAACTCGACGCGGATCAGCGGCAGATGATGCGCGTAGAGACCTATGGCGAAGCTGAGGAACACATGATGGTGAGTGAGTCCGGCGTGTATGCGCTGCTGATCTATCACTACTGTCCTGAGCATCGGCAGCTTCGTGAGTGGCTGACGCACCAAGTTGTGCCTGCTCTGCGTGATGCTCGTCCGGCGCGCTCGGTTGAGCGTCCGACGTTGAGTGTTTTGAGTTGGCCGCAGATGTCGCTCAGTACGTTGCACTGGCAGGACGAGCCGTGGATTCGGTTGCGGGATATGCCTTGTTTGTTGGCAGATAATTCGTCCAATCGCCATGAGTCCTGGTGGCGTAAGGCTTCGCGATTGTTGCGTGGAGGCTGATGGTTTCAGAAATCCGCTGTTTGAGTTTTCCAGCAGCGGATTTTTTGTGGCCAAAAATCCTTGGGGCAGCTTCGCTGCCCATCGGGGATAAATCCCCTCACCACGATTGAAATGTGTTGCTGCCGGCCGGGAGTCGGGATTGGGTATTGAGTTGATGCCGAGAATCGCCAGCAGGCTACCTCCCACAAATCCCGCATCACCTTGAAAACAATCAGTGCAACCCGCGCCGCCTCCCGCTATTAATACCCCTCCCCCACTCAAGGATCCGAGCCCCACCATGAAATTCGATCTCGCCTACTGCCTCAGCCTCGACGACAAGTTGTCGATCTATGACGTTCGCGATCTCAATTTCGATGAGACGGCGGCGTTTGACTCGGCGAAGGAACACTTCCAGTGCCCCAACGATGCCTGTCGTGCGGCGTTCGAGGCTTCCAATGAGTTGGGTACATTCAATGCCAAGAATGTGAATTACGTGCGCACGCCGCACTTCAAGAATCTGCCCACGACGCAGCATGTGGCGGGTTGTCCGTATGTGAGTTTGAAGGCGTCGGCGTCTGGTGTTGAGACGGCGGATGGCGAGGTGGATGACGGGCGTGAGGAGCATTTCCCATCGGAGTTATTGCTGACCCGGCGTGAGTATGTACGCAAGCCTGTCACGCCAGCGGGGGCGGCGGATGTGTTGCGCGATGATCCGGTTCGGATGGTGGCAGACAGTGGTAAGGAGTCAGCGAGTCGTGAGTCGGCGCCGGACAAGACCAGTGTGTTTGCGCATCCGGTGGAGTGTTTTGTTTCCAACTTCGCCGACAAGGAGTTGCTCAAGCGCATGCCGTTGAAGATTGGCGAGCATACGGCGCCGTACAGTTCGTTCTTCAAGAAGATCGAGTATCTGACGGACAACAAGGGGCTGATTTACTGGGGGCGGATCAAGAAGATCGAGGACTTCCACAGCGCCAGTTTTCGTATCGATTTCGAGGACAAGGTCTGGTTCAAGAAGCCCGAAGACAGCAAGAAGAAGCCGTATCCGGTCAGCGTTTATCTGAACAAGAAGCTGATCGACAACTACCGCAAGCGCAAGGCGTTTCTGGAAGAGATCAAGCACGCGGTGGATAGCGACAAGGCGTTGTTCTGTTTCTTCTATGGGGTGACGCCGGAGTTGAAGCAGGTGCCCGGCAAGAAGAACCCCGAAAAGCCTTTCGAGGTCTTCAATGCCAATATCGAGAACCTGGATCACTTCATTATTCGTGAAGCGCCGGGGTTGGAGTGATGGCTAGCCTTGGGGCAGTTGCAGTTTTACGGCGCCAGGGTGTTGTTTGACTAGGGAGTACGGCAGGATCGACCAGTCAGGTCTATCACAAGAGCGTTGCACGCGAGCGAAGTACGCGCCGAGGTACAAGCCCTTCTCGGTGAAGTACCAAGGTGAAGTCCCCCAGATGCTTTCGTCCTGGAAGTTGCAGTCGTCATCTCCCGTCGGTGTCTTCATTTCTGTGGGGTACAGGGCCGTGAATTGTTTGATCACCCACGGCACCAACTCTTTGCTGACGTACTGATAGCGCGCGTTACTTTCGTCCTTGCTCAGAGGTTCGTCGCCCAAGCTGTCGCGTTCGGCATGTAAAAGTGGTTTGCCCTCACCGACCCACAGCACATCTTCGAGGGACAGCGGGTGGCCGGTTTTGACGTCAATGTTGAGCGGTGAATCGCCGAAGTCTGGATGCGCGCCGCCGCAGTAATAGCTGGTCGAGATGTTCAGGCTGACCACGGCTGGCGAGATCATTTTCGGTTGCACCTGTTGCATAAATTCGACGTTTTCGCCGCCCTGCAGCTGGCAGCCGTGGTAACTGATGACTTCATTCCAGAGGCGTCCAAGCAACTGCTGGTTAACCCGTTGCTGATCATCTTTCGACAATCCGGACTCCACGCTGAACAGGGAAATCTTTGTCTCAGGCTCTGTCCACCATTGCAGGTCGTAGCCCATGAAGTTTTCTTTCTTCGCCGGTTTCAGTTTGAGTCCCAGCAGGCGCAAATACTCGTAAGGCTCGCTGTAGGGCAAAGCGGCAATGAACGGCAAAGTTGATGAGGTGGGGGCGGTAAGTCTGGCCTCGATGAGTTTCACTGGCAGCTTCTTGCCCTGCGGACTTTTCCATTCGCCCTGCCAGCCGCTGCCGGTTTCTTCCAGTTCCAACGTTGACAGCGGCTTTTCGTCACCATAGCGATTATTGCCCTCGGTCAAAGTCAGCGTGCTGTTCTGCAACGCGCCACTGAGCGGCAAATCACGATGGTATTTTTCGTAGAAGTACCGACCGGTTACTTCGTCCTGCTGCGTGATATTGAGCTCTACGACGATCGGCATTTTGCCCAACGTGCCGGTGAACACGCGTCGGCCATCATCGGCGTGGACACTTGGAATCAGCGAGAACAGCACAGCAGCGCATGGCGCCAGGCGCATCAGTCCCTTGAGCATTGATCGTTCCTTGAAAGAGTCGGATGTCGCGCCGGCATTTGAGGGCCGGCGCGGATAAATTCGCGGCGATTATGGCGGGGTTGTGGTCGGGAATCGAGGGGCTGCGCATGAAAGTAAACGCGACATCAAGGCAGTTGCAGTGCAACCCCGCCCGGATGTTGTTTGACGATTGTGTACGGCAGAACGCTCCAGTCGACGAATCCGCAGACCGCCGCGACGTGGGGAAATGATGGCTCGAGCTTGATGCCCAGTTCCGTGAAGTGCCAACCGGGAAATTGCCAGGGATAACTCTCGTCGTAGTTGCAGTCGTTTTCACCTTCGGGGGTAACGGTCATTTCACTGGAGTAGAGTTTCAGCAACTGCGCGACCAGCCAGGGTGCCAGTTCCTCACTGCGGTAGTTAGACCAGGAATCAGACGAGCCGGACGCCTCCCCGCCGAAGTCGCCCTCTCGTTGGAAATGCAATGGCTTGCCCTGCCCCACCCACAAAACATCATCAAGGGTCAGGAGTCTGCCTGTTTTAGTGTCGAAGTTGAGCGCATCCTGGCTTTGATCCGGATAGGCACCGCCGCAGAAATAATCTGATGAAATCAGAACACTCATCACTGTTGACGACATCCACAGTGGTTGGCTCGACTGCGCGTAAGTGCCTGAACATCCATAAGACGACAATACCTCGCTCCACAAACGCGCCATCAATTGTTGGTTGATGCGTCGACGCTCTTCAAGGGAATAACCCGAGACCACTTCAAACAGAGAAGTGCCTGTCTTCGGCTCGCTCCACCACTGCAGCGTGTAGCCCATGAAGGTGTCGATGTTGCCTTTTTTGAGTGTGACGCCCTGCAGCCGCAGGTATTCATAAGGGTACTTGTCGTGAAGTGTGGTGAAAAAGGGCAAGGCATCATCCGCTACATCGGGGATGACGGCTGGCTGTAACTTGATCTTCAGGCTTTTCCCAGCGGTGCTCGTCCACTCGCCATACCAACCATCAGTTGTCGGCCGCAGACGCAAGGTCGGGCGTGAGTCGTCTATCCGCGAGCCTTCTTCCAGCACAAGCGTTTCCCCGTCCAGAGCACCGTCGAGTGGTAGATCCTTGCGGTACTTCTTGTAAAAGTAACGTCCCTCTCCGGTACGAGGATTTATTTCGAGGACGATAGACGATTTACCCAACGTGCCGGTGAACAACTGCGCGCCGGTCTCGGCCCAAGTTGCCGTCGAGACAAAAGAACCCGTTAGAAGAAAAACAGCAAAAAGACGTAACAGTCCTCGGTACATCACTTCATCCTTGAATAAGCGAGCAACTGCCCGCGAAAGTAGCTGCGAATTATGGCGAGCTTGCGCGCTGGAATCGAGCGCCGTCGCGCTCAGCTCAAGCACATGCTGATCATCACCACCATAAGTAAACCGATGTACACGCGCGCATGCAGCCGATCCGGTATTCGCCCTATCCACGGCGCAGCCAATCTGATCCCCAGCAACGAACCAACCGTCAGCAGCGCAAACGCCAGCACATCGACATACCCGATATACCAAACGCCCAAATCAGACTCAGTGAAACCGGCCAGCGCCATGTACGTCAACGTCCCCGCCAACGCTACCGGCACGCTGAGCGGATTGGCCATGGACGTCGCTTGCGACATGCTCAGTACGCAACGGCGCAGCAGCGGCACGGTCATGACGCTTCCTCCTACGCCGAGGAAGGTTGCGACGGCGCCGATGCCTACACCGCCGGCGGATGTTTCCGTCATGGTCAGTCGCCGTGGGAAAGTGGTTTGGGACTGTGTGAGAAATCCTTGGCGCAGCAGGCAATCGACGATGGTCACGCCTATATAGGCGATGAAGGCGTAGCGGATGACTTGGCCGTTGACCCACATCGCAGCGATGGCGCCGACGATCGCGCCCACGCCGATAAACCCGCCCAATGGCCAAAGATAATCCCTGAGCAGATTGCCCGCGCGTTGGTGTTTGCGTGTGGCGATCAGGGCGTTGACGATCATCACGCAGGTCGAGGTGGCCACGGCGATGTGCATGGCCGACTGGGCGATGGGGTCGTCGGCTGCGTGGCTGGCGGTGAGCATCCGATAGAGCAGCGGCACAATGACGAAGCCGCCGCCGAAACCGAAGAGCACGGCGCTGATGCCGGTGAGGCAACCGAACAGTGTAAGCAGGAGGTAGAACATGGTGGGCGTCCAGGATCGGGGGAGCCCAGGACATTAGAGCGTGATGCACTGGCCGGCTTCAGTAGTTGGGCCAATAATGTTCGCGTTTACGCCAATCGCTGGAACACGCCTGATGCGCAATATTTCGATCAATCAGCTCGATGACACGCCTCGCCCGGTCGTGGCCATCGGTACCGATTATTCCCACGGTCACCTACTCCCGTTTCATACGCATCGCCGTGGCCAATTGCTCTACGGCGCAACAGGCGTGATGCAAGTCAGCACCCGGAACGGTAATTGGGTGGTGCCGCCGCAGCGCGCGGTGTGGATTCCGCCGGGCGTGGCTCATGAGGTGTTGATGCTCGGGGTGAGCACGCGCAGTGTGTATGTCGAACCGGGCAACGTGGATCTGGGGCCGGACTGCCAAGTGCTCAATGTGTCGCCGCTGCTGCGGCATTTGCTGATGGAAGCGGTGGACGTGCCACTGATGTACGACCAGGCCGGACGCGACGGTGTGCTGATCAACTTGCTGTTGCATGAACTGGCACGCAGCGCGCCCCTTGCCCTACACATTCCCATGCCAGCCGAAGGAAAGCTCCTCAGTCTGTGTCAGACCTTTCTGAACATGCCCAACACCCATCAATCCCCGCAGGATTGGGCCGATCAGTTACACATAAGCTTGCGTACCTTTAACAGATTGTTTCGGCAACAGATCGGGCTCAGCTTTCGTCAGTGGCGTCAGCAGGCGTGCGTCGTGCAGGCGTTGGCACGGTTGGCGGCGGGGGAAGCGGTGACGCGGATTGCCTTGGACTTCGGCTACGAGAGCCCGGCGGCGTTTTCGACGATGTTTCGGCGCGTGCTGGGACAGGCACCGTCCGTCTGGTTGGAGCCGACGAACTAGGCAAATTCGAAAAATGCGTTTGATCCCGGCCGAAAACAACTGTACAAAAACACAGTACATTTTCAATCAGCACTTTTGAGCCCGGAGCACACCATGGCCTCTCTTGCGATGAACCACGTCCTCGAACGCATTGCCCTTTTCCAGTTCACCCCGACCCACTGCGTCCAGGCCCGCGCCATGCTGGGCTGGAGCGTTGAACAACTGTCGCGCGAGGCCGAAGTGGCGGTGGCAGATATCCAGCGGTTCGAAGCGCAGCAGGACGTGGCGGACGCCGCAAGGCTGGCACTGGCTTATCGGTTTGAAGCGCAGGGGTTGGTGTTCTTCCCGGGGTTTGCACCGGGGCGCAGTGTCAGGGCACAGGGTATGGCGGGGGAATCGGTGGGGCGTGGGGATTTTGCGATGGCTGAATAAGGAGCGCTAAGGATGGACATCGAAAGAAGCACGGGCAACATCTACGCAGATTTGGGACTGCAGGGTGCAGATGAAATGCTGATCAAATCGGGATATGCGACAAAAATGGCCGCGTTGATCAAGACTGCCAACCTGAACGAATCTGAAGCGGCGCAAATTACTGGCATCACCTTGGAAACACTAAGTCAGATACTTCGTGGAAAATTCAGGGATTTGTCAGTCGCTACGATGGAGGATTACCACCGGCGAATGAAGGAAATGGGAATCTGATTCATCCGGTTCGCACCGAGGCGAACCGGATGAAATCGTCAGGCGTTCTGCACTAGCGCCTCCCCCTCCTCTTCAACCGCCATCCACCACGCACTCCCCCGTTGTGGATGCGCAAGGTTGAACGCCTCCCCCATCCGCGGTGTGGTAATCGCAATACTGCGTTCCCATGCAAGCGCAAGGATGCGGTCAAAAGGTTCGTGCCAGGCGTGCATGGCCAGGTCGAAGGTGCCGTTGTGGATCGGGAAGAGCCAGCGGCCCTTGAGGTCGATGTGGGCTTGCAGGGTTTCTTCCGGTTGCATGTGCACGTGGGGCCATTCGACGTTGTAGGCGCCGGTCTCCATCAGGGTCAGGTCGAACGGGCCGTATTGTTCGCCGATGCGTTTGAAGCCGTCGAAGTAACCGCTGTCGCCGCTGAAGAAGATTCGTGTGTCGGCGTCGATCATCACCCATGACGCCCACAGCGTGCTGTTGCCGTCGAACAGGCCACGGCCGGAGAAGTGCTGCGATGGGGTGGCGATGAAGCGGATACCGGCGATTTCGGTGCCCTGCCACCAGTCGTACTGGCGCACCTTGCTGGCGTCGATGCCCCATTTGATCAGGGTGTCGCCCACGCCCAGCGGAGTCAGGAAGTAAGTGGTTTTGGCGGCGAGTTTGAGTACCGCTTCGTAGTCGAGATGGTCGTAATGGTTGTGCGAGAGGATCACCGCTTCGATCGGTGGCAGCTCGTCAATGCTGATCGGTGGTTGGTGGAAGCGTTTCGGGCCAGCCCATTGCACTGGCGAGGCGCGCTCGGCGAAGACCGGGTCGGTGATCCAGAATTTGTCGCGCATCTTCAGCAGCAGCGTCGAGTGCCCCAAGCGGTAAACGCTGTGATTGGGCGCTGCGAGCAGATCTTCGCGAGTAAGCGGCTGCACAGGAATGGCGGCGCTCGGACGGGTGTCGCGCGGTTTGTGGAAAATCATGTTCCACATGATCCGCAGCATTTTGCGCAGGCCTTCGCGCTGAACCGGCGCATGATTGCGAAACAGCCCTTGATCCTGGCGCGAGGCTTCAGGCGTGGGTGTGTTGTCCGGGAGAGAGACTGGATTGGCCATGACTGAACGACTCCGAAAAACCGTGTGCTGCACGGTATTCCACGGGAAATGAAAATGGCCAAGCTGCACGCAAAGGCCAAACGCTCTGGTTTGTAAGGTGCGAGGATTAACGCAACATTACACTGAGCGGTGTAGTTTCTAGGTTGCATCAAAGCCGACGCCAAGTAAACTGCCGAGTGTAATTTCCCCCCTTCTCTGCCGAAGTCCGCTCATGACCGCTCCACAACGCCTCACCGACCGCAAACGCGAAGCCATCATCCAGGCGGCGATCGCCGAATTCCGTGCCCACGGGTTCGAAATCACCAGCATGGACAAGATCGCCGCCACGGCGGGGGTGTCGAAGCGGACGGTGTACAACCACTTCCCGAGCAAGGAAGAGCTGTTCGCCGAGATCCTTAATCAGTTGTGGGCGCGGATCATTGCCGAGCCGTCGGTGAGCTACGACCGCGAGCAACCGCTGCATGAGCAGCTGCGCCTGATGCTGCGAGAAAAAGTGCAGATGATGGCTGACGAGAATTTTCTCACCCTCGCCCGGGTGGCAATTGCTGCAACCATTCATTCCCCCGAACGTGCGCAGAACATGATCGAGCGCATGGGCGAGCGCGAGGAAGGCCTGACCGTCTGGATACGCGCAGCACAAGCCGACGGACGGCTCAAGCCGGTGGATCCAGAATTTGCCGCGCATCAAGTACAAGGTTTGCTCAAGGCATTCGCGTTCTGGCCGCAGATCTCGCTGGGTCGCGCGGCCCTTGATCCAGACGCGCAGAATGCAGTTGCCGAGTCGGCGCTGGAGATGTTCCTGGCACTGTATCAGCGGTGAATCACTGGTGCGGCGAGCCGCGTACAACTAATTTCGCAAAAAGTTATACAAGGTTGTGAAAAATTCCTTTCTTGTACAACTTTATTAAGTTTTGTATAAGTAGCCATCTGCCAGTAACGGAACGCTGGCATTGAGCAGTCACCACCGAATGCCGTCCGTGCATTTCGGTCTGCCGGCACAGGAATAGGGACTGAATCCTTTTGATTTTCCCCACTTCCCGAGTATCGCAAGCATGTTTTTCAATCGCCAGAAAGCCGCCCTCGCTGAATTGCAACACACCGTTTTTGACCAAGCTGCGATGCTCGAAGCGATCAACCGTTCGATGGCGGTGATCGAGTTCGATCTTGATGGCGTGGTGTTGCGTGCCAATGACAATTTCCTCAAGACCATGGGTTACACGGCTGCCCAGGCGATCGGCCAGCCGCACCGGCATTTCTGCACGCCGGAATTCGGGCGCAGTGTCCAATACACCGAGCTGTGGTCACGCCTGAAAAACGGTCAGTTCCAGTCCGGCACCTTTGAACGGGTCAACAGCAAAGGCCAGCCGATCTGGCTCGAGGCCAGTTACAACCCGATCAAGGATGCGTCGGGACGGGTGATCAAAGTGGTCAAGTACGCGATGGATGTCACCGCCAAGGTGCAGCAGGAGAACGAGGCCAACGCCAAGCTGCAGGCGATCGATCGCGCGATGGCGGTGATCGAGTTCGATCTCGACGGCAACATTCTTACCGCCAACCAGAATTTTCTCTCGCGCATGGGTTACAGCCTCGCAGAGCTCAAGGGCCAGCATCACCGCCTGTTCTGCACCCCGGCGCTGGTCAACAGCGGCGCCTATCAGGATTTCTGGCGGCGCCTGAATCAGGGCGAGTTCTTCCACGGGCAGTTCGAGCGCGTGGATAAACGCGGTCAGATCGTCTGGCTGGAGGCCAACTACAACCCGGTCTACGACGCTTCGGGGCGTTTGTACAAAGTCGTGAAGTTCGCGTCTGACGTTACCGCCCGTGTCGAGCAACACGAGCAGGACGCACGCAGTGCCAGCACCGCTTATCACATCTCGGTAGCGACGCGAAAAGTCGCCGAGCAAGGTACGCAGGTGATTCAACAGGCTGCCAGCGAAATGCGCGAAATCGCCGAGGACATCAGCCAGTCCTCAACGCTGATCGCACAACTGGGCGACCGCTCCGAGCAGATCACCGCCATCGTCAACACCATCCGCGCAATCGCCGATCAGACCAACCTGCTCGCCCTCAACGCCGCCATCGAAGCCGCGCGCGCCGGTGAACAGGGCCGCGGCTTTGCCGTGGTGGCCGATGAAGTACGGCAACTGGCGGCGCGCACCAGCGGTTCCACCGCGGAGATCTCCACCATGATCAGTCTGATCCAGAGCGAAACACGGCAGGCGATCAAGAGCATGCAAGGCACCCGCGACCGCGCCGCAGAAGGCGTGGAACTGGCCAATCAGGCCGGCACGGTGATTCTGCAGATTCGCGATGGCGCCAGTGAGGCGGTGGATGCGGTGAGCATGTTTGCCAATGAGCGGGTGTCGAATTGAGGCTTGTGCAGGGTCGATAGAACGAGTCGCGACCTTCGTGGGCAGTCCGCGAAGGTCGGCCGCCACAACGCAGCGCTATAGTGACGACACGTCCCAAGCCCCGCCGAGTGCCTCATGAATAACGAAAAACCCGGAATGTCCAACGCCCCCATCGATCACCTGCGCTTCCACCGCCCCCACGCCCACCTGAATACGACCTTCGGCAACGATGCCTTCGCCCTGCGCGCCGAAGCCTTTGCGCGGTTCTTCGGCACGCCGCTGTTCCTGGGAGCGCAAACCTTGATCGTGGCGGTATGGATCGGCCTCAACGTATGGGGCGTGACTCAATTCGACGTCTACCCGTTCATGCTGCTGAACCTGGCCTTCAGCCTGCAGGCGGCCTACGCCGCGCCATTGATCCTGCTCGCGCAAACCCGTCAGGCCGCGCGCGACAAAGCGCAGGCCGACGCCGATGCGCAGCACCGCGAAGCGCTGGCATTGGCCAATACCGAACGTCAGGCTGACGCGGCGAAGAATTCCGCGCAATTGCTGGCGTTACTGGAACAAAACACCCGCCTTACCGAAATGACAAAAACCCTCACCGAGCGCATCGAAGGACTGACCAGCGAGTTGCACGCTCACGTGTGCCAGAACTAAGGCCGCCTTCGCGAGCAGGCTCGCTCCCACATTGGATCTGTGGCGTTCACGAAATCCTTGTGGGAGCGAGCCTGCTCGCGAAGAGGCCCGCAACCACACTGCAATACCTCAACCGCGCACCAGACTCCGCACCGCAACAATCTCCGGCACTTCAACCTTGCTCATGTAAACCCGTAACGGTTCGGTGATGTTGATCCGGTCGTCAATGTGTTGATCGAGCAGCAACTGAATCAATTCGCGCTTGAGGGTCATGGTGGTGTCCGACGCCTTCGCCCAGACGAATTCACTGGCGGGGATGATGCCGTCGTCGGCCACGTCCATACCGAAGGAATCTTCGCTGAAGCGCACGATGTACTGGCCGGTCTTGCGGTTGAGGCCGACGAAGCCTTTGAGATCGTCGGCGGCCTGGCAGATGAGTTGGGAGGTGATGCGCATGGTAAACCTCACGAAAGATGATCGATGGTTTACACGCAGGGCAATGTAGCGGCGCGCCCTCTGCCGGGGCGTCTGCCGAGGGCAAGCGTACTGCAAACAGCGCCACAAAAGTGCAGGAAATTTCCGTTTTGCTCGGTTTATGTCGGTCTGGCGATAGCCCTGCGGCGCGTCAATTGTTAAAAGGTACGTCTCGAAAAAAACCTGCGAAAGGAACTCGACCATGCCTGCCACTTTTACCCGAAGCGCTCTGGTGCTGAGTCTGTTGTTCGGCCTCGGTCAGGCGCATGCCGCCAGCCACCCGGAGCCCAAGGCAATCGCTGCTGCCCATGGCATTCCGCATCCGGCGGTGATCGCCCACCGTGGCGCGTCGTTCGATGCCCCGGAATCCACCGCTGCGGCCTACAAACTGGCCCGTGACCTGGGCGCAGATTACCTGGAAATGGATTTGCAGCGCAGCAAGGACGGCGTGCTCTTCGCGTTGCACGACGACAACCTGCAACGCACCACCGACGTCGCCAGCAAATTCCCCGAGCGCAAGGACAGCCCGGCCACCGCGTTCACCATGGCCGAACTGAAAACCCTCGATGCCGGCAGCTGGTTCAACAGCAAATATCCTGACCGCGCACGCCCCTCGTACGCCGGGCTGAAGATTCTTACCCTCGATGAAATCATCGACATCGCCCGCGCCAACCCGCAGCACAAGCCGGGCCTGTACATCGAAACCAAAGAGCCGCAGCTGTTTCCCGGCATCGAACATGACCTCAAGGAAAAACTCCAGGATCGCGGCTGGCTGAGCCCGGCCGGTTCGAAACTGGCGAAAAGTGCGCTCCGCGTCGGTCAGGGCAAAGGCAAGGTGATCCTGCAGACGTTCGATAAGAACAGCCTGCAATTGCTGGAAAAGGAAATGCCGCAAGTGCCGAAGATTCTGCTGTTGTGGGTCGGCGAAGGCAGCATCGAGCCGAAATCCGCCGTGACGTTTGCCGCGTCCGGCGAGACAGACAAAAACGTGTTCTACGGCAAACAGGAACCGAAATCGGAAGCGGAATTCAAGCAATGGGTCGACTACGCCAAGGCCCAGGGCGCGATCGGCACCGGCCCTTCGGCGAAGCTGACTCAGGGTGGTGATCAGAGTTACTCCGACCTGGTGCAACCGTGGATGAATCAGTACACCCACGACCAAGGCATGCTGGTGCACGTTTATACGGTCGACGAGGCGGTGGACTACGAGAAAGTCATGGCAGCGGGTGTCGACGGCATCTTTACCAACCGCGCCAGTGAACTGTTGAAGTTTTACAAGCGTCCGGCTGTTGGCAGTGTTGATGAGGTTCTGAAGAAGAACGGTTTCTAAGTTGTTATCGAGTCGCCTGCTTCGCGAGCAGGCTCGCTCCGACAAAGAGCAGTTTTATCGCGAAGCAGAGATTTAAGGGTGAGTTAAGTTGCGCTGGTTAATCTGAACCCACTTACACAGATCAACCACTTCAACGCACTGCCAAGGAATGAACCGATGAAAACTTTGACTGCCCTGTTTACCGCCGCTGCCCTGACCCTCACCGCTGGCCTGGCTCAGGCTGATGTTCGCATCGACCAGATCCCGCAACTGGTCAAGGACGGCAAGATCAAGTCGCTGGAATCGATGAACGCCGAAGCACTGAAACTGCACCCGGGCGCAACGATTACCGACACCGACCTGGATAACCACTTCAATGGCTACGAGTATGAAGTTGAACTTAAAACTGCTGACGGCAAAGAGTTCGACGTGGACTTTGATGCCACCACCGGTAAAGTGCTGAGCGACAAGCAAGACACTTGATAGACCGCTGTTAAAGAGCCGCACGATTTAACGATCGTGCGGCTTTTTTGTGGCTGCGGATTGGCGCGCAAACTTTGTGTGGTCTGTGAAATCGATCCCCCTCACCCCAGCCCTCTCCCCCAGGAGAGGGAGCCGATTTGCGGGCCGCTCAAACCCGAGTTCGACTCGGTATTGCAAGTTCGGTGCAATTCACACATTCCCTGCGGCCAGTCCCCTCTCCCTCCGGGAGAGGGTTAGGGTGAGGGGCTGACAAACCACCACCCAAAATCAAGCACTCAACCGCGCCGTCACCTCATTCAACTGCCCCGACAATCCATGCAGGTTCTGACTGGCACTTTCGGTGCGCTGCACATTGTCGAGGTTGGTGCTGGCAATCGCAGTGATTTCAGTCAGGTTGCGCGAGATATCCTCGGCCACCGACGTCTGCTCTTCTGCCGCCGTGGCGATCTGCCGGTTCATGTCGCGAATCGCCTCCACCGCCAAGGTGATGCGCTCCAGCATCGCGCCGGCCTGGGTCACTTGCTCGACACTTTCATCACTGCGCGCCTGGCCGCTCTCGATAGCCTGCGCGGCATCGACAGCGCCGGTCTGCACGTTCTGAATGATCTGGTTGATCTCGATGATCGACTCCGCCGTGCGCTGGGCGAGGTTGCGCACTTCATCGGCGACGATGGCAAAACCACGCCCGGCCTCACCCGCCCGCGCCGCTTCGATGGCTGCGTTGAGCGCCAGCAGGTTGGTCTGTTCGGCGATGCCACGAATCACTTCCAGCACCTTGCCGATACGACCGCTGTCGGTTTCCAGGCGACGGATCACCGTGGCGGTGTTGGCGATTTCGCCGCGCATCTGCGTGATTGAGTGAATGGTGGTCTGCATGACCTTTTCACCCTGCTGCGCCGAGTGATCGGCATCGTCGGCAGCACGCGCGGCATCGGCGGCATGACGGGCGACTTCCTGGGCCGTGGCGGACATTTCATTCATCGCCGTGGCCACTTGATCAGTGCGGTTGAATTGCTCGCTGGTGCCGCCGGCCATGGTCGTGGCAATGGCGTTCAACTCGCCGCTGGCGCTGTCCAGATCACCGGCGCTGCGTTGCAAGCGAGTGAAGGTGTCCGCCAGAAAATCGCGCAGAGTGTTCGCTGCGGCGGCGAGGTTGCCCAGTTCATCGCGACGCTCGCTGACAACACGTTCAGCCAACTGGCCACGGCTTAAGCGGGTGACGTAATCGATGAGGTTGCGGATCGGTTCGATCAGGTTGCGGCTGACCAGCCACAGGCTCAGCAGACCGATCAGCAAGCCTGATGCGAGCATCACCAACAGCCCCAGCCACACGGTGCGCTCAGCGCTGGCACTGATCAACGCCGATTGCGCGGTGCCCTGCTCGCGCAGCTCGGCGACCAGTGCGCTCATCTGCTCGCTGGTGGCACGGTCGACGCCTTTGACAGCAGCGTCGCCGGCGCTCGGATCACCACCGGCAGCCACGTAGGCATCGCGGCCTTGCTGGTAGGCCGTGCCCAACTGGCGATGCTCCTCGCGCAAACGTTCGATGCGGGATTTGAGATTGGCCTCGATGCCTTTCTGGCCGGCCAGTTCGCCGAGAATGTTCTGCACGTCGCGCTGGCGCTCTTCGAACTGGCTCCAGTATTTCGCCAGATCCGCCGGTTGTTTGCCGCGCAGCAAGACGTTTTTCCACTCTTGCACCTGCACTTTGAATTGCAGGTTGGCTTCATCGATCAGTTGCGAGGTGTGCAGCGGGCCGGCGATCAACTGGCTATAGCTTTGCACGCCGTTGGAGAGGTAATGAAAGCAGGCCAGCGCGATCAACAATATCGCCAGCAGACTGCCGCTCAACAGGGCGAGAATTTGCGCTCTCAGGGATTTTTGCAGCATTGCAAGGTACTCGAAGCAGGGATGAGGCACGCCCGAGCGGACGTGAAAAATGGCCGGACTTCCCTGTCGACACACCATGACCGAAAGCCAATGGCGCGCAACCTAACTCAACCGAGATCGGCGCGCCAGAGCGCTTCTTGAGAATCTTCCGACAGTCGGTAACGCGTTGATTTGCAGTCACTTTGCTGTCACAAAACGGTCATGTTGGCTTGCGATGATGCCGCTCAGGTGAACCTGAAAATCCCCCACCAGGCACCCTCCTCGCAGCGAGCCGCCATGAACCACAGCCTCGATATCAGCCATCGCGCCCCGGACCTGTTTGGCTTGCTCTACGGCTTTCGCTTCCTGCCCGGTGAGCGCGGGCGCGAGATCGATTCGGCGACGGCTTTGCGCTGTTTGCAGGATGACGGTGACAGCGAAGAGTTTCTCTGGCTGCACCTGAACCTGGCCCACGCCGCGTGCGAGCGCTGGATGAAAAGTCATCTGCAATTGCCCGAGGAGTTTTTCGAAGCGCTGCACGAAGGTTCGCGATCGACGCGCATCGAGCATGTCGATTCGGCGCTGCTGGCGGTGGTCAACGATGTGGTGTTCAACCTCAGCAGCATGGTCTCCTCCGACGTGTCGACGCTGTGGGTCTGCGTGCGCAGCAAACTGATCGTCAGCGCGCGCCTGCAACCGCTGCACTCGGTGGACAAGTTGCGCTCGTCGGTGAAGGCCGGCGAATGCTTTCGCTCGCCCTCGGAACTGCTCGTGCATTTGCTGCGCGATCAGGGCGAAGTGCTGACGCAGATCGTGCGCAAGACCAGCCTGAGTGTCGATCAGGTCGAAGACGAACTGCTCTCCTCGCGCCTGTCGACCAACCGCGCCGAACTTGGCGCCAACCGTCGCGTGCTGGTGCGACTGCAACGGCTGCTGGCGCTGGAGCCAGGGTCGTTGCTGCGCCTGCTCAATCGTCCGCCGCCGTGGTTGCAGAAGGAGGACGTCAAGGAGTTGCGCAAATCCACCGAGGAGTTTGCGCTGATCATCAACGACCTCACCGCCCTCGGCGAGCGGATCAAATTGCTGCAGGAAGAGATCGCCGCCAACCTCAACGAACAAAGCAACCGCACGCTGTTCACCCTGACGGTGGTGACAGTGCTGGCCTTGCCGATCAACATCATTGCCGGTTTTTTCGGGATGAATGTCGGCGGCGTGCCGCTGTCCCAGGACCCGCACGGATTTTGGGTGCTGGTCGCGTTGGTGGCGACGTTCACCGTGATTGCCGGGCGCTGGGCGTTTCGCAAGCGTGGCGATTACTGAGCGCAAAACGCAATGCCACCGTAGGGCAAATGTGGGAGCGAGCCTGCTCGCGAAGTCGGTGTGTCAGATAAATCAATGTTGAATGACATGGCGCTTTCGCGAGCAGGCTCGCTCCCACAGGGGGAAAGTGCTCAATGTCAGAGTGTTGAACGTACGACCTCGCCGAGCCAATCCATAAACACCCGCACCCGCAGCGGCAAATGCCGTTGCCGCGCGTACAACAACGAAATCGCCATCGGCGGTGCGGTGTGTTGCGGCAGTACGGTCACCAGTTCGCCATTTTCCAGATGCGGCTGCATGCCGGTGCGCGGTACCTGCGTCAGGCCGAAGCCGCCCAGGCACGCCGCTTCATAGGCGTCGGTGCTGTTGACCGTGACACTGCCCGCCATCGCCACCCGTCGCACTTCGCCACCCTCCTCATACACAAACCCTTCCGAACGCGAGCCCAGTACGCCGACGTAATGCACCAGCCGATGCTGCGCCAGATCCTCGATGGTCTGCGGCACGCCGTAACGTTGCAGGTAAGCCGGGCTGGCGCAATTGACCATCGGGAAGTCGCCGAGATGCCGGGCGACCACCGACTGATCCGGCTGCGCGCCGATGCGCAACACGCAGTCGAAACCCTCGCTGAGCAGATCGACGCGGCGGTCGGTGCTGCTGATTTCCATCTGCAGATTCGGGTGGCGATCCATGAATTCCGGCAGGCGCGGCAGGATCAGCCGTCGCGCGAGGATGTTCGGCATATCGACGCGGATGCGCCCGGTCAGCGAAGCCTCGTCCTGACGGAACAACCCTTCGATCTCATCCATGTGCGAAAGCAAGTCCTTGCTGCGCTCATACAGCACCAGTCCATCCTGAGTGGCCTGCACCTTGCGCGTAGTGCGCTGCAACAGCCGCGTGCCGAGCAAGGCTTCAAGTGCCTGCACCTGTTCGGACACGGTGGAGCGCGGCAGGCCGAGGCTTTCCCCGGCGAGAGTGAAACTCGACAGTTCGCTGACCCGGACGAAGGTCCGCAGCAGTTCCAGTTTGTTCATTGCGAGCCCCGGTGATTGTTCGGCTGAGCCGATCAGTTATTCCGCTTTTGCCGTGTTTATCACCTCAGGGCGGATAAATAAACTTCTTCCATCCCCACTCAACGCAATCGAGGAAGTCAGCATGAACCGCAAAATCGCACTGATCACTGGCGCCAGTCGTGGCCTCGGCCGCAGCGCCGCTCTGCACCTCGCCGCGCAAGGCATCGACATCATCGGCACCTACAACAGCCGCGCCGACGAGGCCCAGGCGCTGGTCACTGAATTGCAGGCACTCGGCGCGAAAGCGGCGATGCTGCAACTGGACGTCGGCCACAGCGAAAACTTCGCCGCGTTTGCCGCGCAGGTTGAACAGATATTGGGGCAAACCTTTGAGCGTCAGCGCTTCGATTTCCTGATCAACAACGCCGGGGTCGGCGTGCATGCGCTGTTCAGCGAAACCACCCCGGAGCAGTTCGATCTGCTGATGAACGTGCAGTTGAAAGGGCCGTTTTTCCTGACTCAGCAATTGCTGCCGCTGATCAATGACGGTGGGCGCATCGTCAATATTTCCAGCGGTCTGACCCGCTTCAGCCTGCCGGGTTACGGCGCTTATGCGGCAATGAAAGGTGCGATGGAAGTGCTGACGCGTTATCAGGCGAAAGAGCTGGGTGCGCGGCAGATTGGCGTGAACGTTCTGGCGCCGGGTGCGATTGAAACCGATTTTGGCGGTGGCACGGTGCGCGACAACAGCGCGGTCAACGCGATGGTCGCCAGTAATACCGCGCTGGGTCGTGTCGGGCTGCCGGATGATATTGGCGGTGCACTGGCGCTGCTGCTGTCGGAGGGTGGACAGTGGATCAACGGTCAGCGGGTCGAGGCATCTGGCGGCATGTTTCTCTGACCTCAACCAACAGACTGTTTGTGGCGAGGGGATTTATCCCCGCTGGGCTGCGGAGCGGCCCCAAAATCGGGTCTGCTACGCAGCCCAACGGGGATAAATCCCCTCGCCACACAGGTTCACCTCAGCTTTCATATGCGCGGCGGGTCATGAAGCGCTCGCGCAGGACGTCATAACCCCAGTGGTAGACATAGGTGTACGGCAGGAAGAACAGCAGCACGCCAATGTCGAGCAACAACGCCTGCCACAGGCTGACCGACAGCCACCAGGCAATCAGCGGCACGCCCATCACGATCAGTCCACCTTCGAACAGCAACGCATGCACTACACGGACCCAGGCGTTGTGCGGCAGATTCATCCGCGCCAATGCACGGTCGAAAAAACGGTTGAACACCACGTTCCACGCCAGCGCCAACAGCGCGATCAACACGGTCACCGCGCCCATGTCGAGCAGCGGCTTTTGCATGATCCAGGCGAGCAGCGGCGTGCAGATCAGGATCGCGAGAAACTCGAAACCAACTGCCTGGAAAACACGTTCGGTGATGGACTTGTGGACAGTCATGGCCTGACTCCTTGTTTGACGATGGTTGCCATGATCCAACTTAATACCGATACTTCAAAACCAATAACCATCGATCAAGGCGATAGTTCATGGCTTCGCAGGAAGTACTGTTGGCGTTTGTCCAGGCAGCGACGCAAGGCTCATTCTCGGCGGCAGCGCGCAAGTTAGGCCGCAGTCAGTCGACCATCAGCGCGGCGGTCGCCAGTCTGGAGATTGATCTGGATTTGCAGCTATTCGACCGCAGCAGCCGCAAACCGACACTCACCCCCGCCGGCCACGTCATGCTGCAAAAAGCCGAGGCGATTCTGGCCGCCACCAGTCGTCTGGAGATGAGCGCACGGCAGTTGGCCCAAGGTGTGGAACCGAAGCTGACCGTGGCGATTTCCGACACTTATCAGTCCTATCGTTTCGAAGCGGCGCTGGTGGGTTTCGAGCAGCGTTATCCGGAGCTTGAGCTGGAATGCCTGATTGCCGAATGCGAAGACCTGATCGAACTGGTCCAGCGCGGCCGGGCGCATCTGGCCTTCGCGGAAATGCAGGACAACTACCCGCCGGATCTGGTGACCTCCACTGTGGCCGAGCGCACGGAGATAGCCTTGTTCGTCAGCCGCGAGCATGCGTTGGCGAAGCTTGAGCATGTGGATCAGCAGATCCTCGAGCAACATCGCGAATTGCGGCTGGCGACCATCGTCAATCCGTATGACAGTCGCGGCAAAGGCCGGGTGTGGTCGGCGCCGAGTTACCTGATGCTGCTGGAAATGGCGGAAAAAGGCTTTGGCTGGGCACCGCTGCCGAGGTGGCTGGTGCAGCGTTATGCCAATGATTTGCTGATAGAGCTGAATGTGCGCGGCTGGCCGAAACCGGTGTTTGTCGACGCCTTGTGGTCGCGCTTGTATCCGCCGGGGCCGGCAGGGAGCTGGTTGCTCAGCAAGATGCTTGAATAAGCGCTTGAGATCAAAAGCCCCTCACCCCAGCCCTCTCCCGGAGGGAGAGGGGGCCGACCGAGGTGTCTGGCGTTATGCATCGACCTGAAAACCTTATCGATTATGGATTCAAGACAATTCGTTCAAGTCGGTGAATCCCTCC
>NZ_RCOC01000008.1:0-25605 GCF_004307515.1 Pseudomonas sp. Sample_14
CGGATGGTGTCCCACGGCATGGCTTCCGGCAGGGCGCTTTCGCCGATTTCCTTGGTGTCGATCAGCGACGGGTAGTCGATGTCCGGCAGCACGCCCTGATGCTGGGTGCTCTGCCCGGAGACACGGTAGAACTTGGCCAGGGTCAGTTTCAGTTCGCCATGGTTCAGCGGCTGAATGGTCTGCACGGTGCCTTTGCCGAAGGTCTGACCACCGATGATCAGCGCGCGGTGGTAGTCCTGCATGGCGCCGGCGAAGATTTCCGAAGCCGAGGCGGACAGGCGGTTCACCAGCAGCGCCATCGGGCCTTTGTAGAACGCGCCCGGGTTTTCGTCCTCGAGGACGTCGACACGGCCATCGGCATTACGCACCAGCACGGTCGGACCTTTGTCGATAAACAGGCTGGTCAGTTCGGTGGCTTCCTGCAGGGAGCCGCCGCCGTTGTTGCGCAGGTCGATGACCACGCCGTCGACTTTGTCCTTCTGCAGCTCGGTGAGCAGCTTCTTGACGTCGCGAGTGGTGCTCTTGTAGTCCGGATCGCCGGCACGGAATGCCTTGAAATCGAGGTAGAAGGCCGGGATCTCGATCACGCCAAGTTTGTAGTCCTTGCCGTCCTGTTTCAGGCTGAGGATCGACTTCTTCACGGCCTGGTCTTCGAGCTTCACCGCTTCACGGGTGATCGGCACGATCTTGGTGGTCTGATCGTTCGGCGCATTGCTCGCCGGGATCACTTCCAGGCGCACCACGGTGCCTTTCGGACCGCGAATCAGTTTGACCACTTCGTCCAGGCGCCAGCCGACCACGTCGACCATCTCTTTATTGCCTTGGGCGACGCCGATGATCTTGTCGGCCGGAGCGACCTGCTTGGTCTTGTCCGCCGGGCCTGCCGGCACCAGACGCACGACCTTCACTTGATCGTTGTCGCTCTGCAACACGGCACCGATGCCCTCGAGGGACAGGCTCATGTTGATGTCGAAGTTTTCCGCGTTATCCGGCGACAGATAATTGGTGTGCGGGTCGTAGGACATGGCGAAGGTGTTGATGTACGCCTGGAAGATGTCTTCGGCACGGGTCTGGTCCAGACGCGCCAGCTGATTCTTGTAGCGCTTGGTCAGGGTTTCCTGGATCTGCTTCGGGTCTTTGCCGGCGATCTTCTGGCGCAGCACTTCGTCCTTGACGCGTTTGCGCCACAGGTCGTCTAGTTCCGCGGTGGACTTGAGCCAAGGCGCGTCCTTGCGATCGATCAGCAAGGTCTCCTTGGTGTTGAAGTCCATCTTGTCGACGCCTTTGTTCAGCTCGGCAAGGGCGAAGTCCAGACGCGCCTTGACGCGGTCCAGATAGCGCTTGTAGATGGTGAACCCGGCGTTGAGGTCGCCGCTTTTGAGGAAGTCGTCGAACTGCGTCTTCCACTTGTCGAATTCGGCGATATCGCTGGCCATGAAATAGCTGCGCGACGGGTCGAGCAGCTTGATGTAGCTGTCGTAGATGATCACCGAGCGCGCATCGTCGAGCGGCGGCTTGCTGTAGTGGTGACGCTTGAGCAACTCGACGACGTTCAGGCTGGCGATGACTTCATCGCGATCAGGCTGCAACTTGTCCCAGCTGTTGGCTGCGAATGTGGTGCCCGACACCGGCAACAGACCGATACCGATGAAAAGAGCGAGGGCGGTGCTGGGGAGCAGATGCTTCATGCTGATTCGACGCGGGGACAATTGATAACGCATATTAGGCCGTCTTTGAAGTCGCCGGTTCTTTGAGAGCCGGTCGCATAATGCAAAAAGCCCGGCGCTACAGCTTCGGGCTCAGTCCAGACTCACTATGGAGGCAGTGTGAAGGCATTGCAAGGCGTTGAAGGTCAAGTGGCATGGGTTGAAGAGCCGAGTCCTACCTGCGATGTAGGACAAGTCCGCATCCGGGTGGCGGCAGCCGGCCTCAATCGCGCCGATTTATTACAGAAGGCAGGGCTTTATCCGCCACCACCCGGGGCCAGCCAAGTGCTTGGTCTTGAGTGCTCCGGGGTGATCAGCGAAGTCGGTGCGGGCTCGTCCTGGCAGGTCGGCGACCGGGTTTGCGCCTTGCTGGCCGGGGGCGGCATGGCCGAAGAGGTGGTCGTCGACGGACGGCACGTGCTGCCGGTGCCCGAAGGTGTTTCGCTGATCGAGGCGGCGGCATTGCCCGAGGTGTACGCCACCGTCTGGCTGAATGTGTTTCAACTTGCAGCGTTGAAGCCCGGTGAGAAAATTCTCCTGCACGCCGGCGCAAGTGGCATCGGTTCAGCCGCCATTCAGCTGTGCAAAGCCTTCGGTAACCCGTGCTGGGTCAGCGTCGGTTCCGCCGAGCGCCTGGCTTACTGCGAAGCGCTGGGTGCGCAGGGCGGCGTGGTGCGTACCGATGATCTGGAGAGCCTGCGCGACTTCGGGCCGTTCGACGTGATTCTCGATCCGGTGGGCGGCAATTATTCAGCATTGAACCTCAAGCTGATGGCGCTGGACGGGCGTTGGGTGCTGATCGGTTTGATGGGCGGGCGCGAGGCGAAACTGGATCTGGCGCAGGTGTTGGCCAAGCGTGTGCAACTGCTCGGTTCAACGTTGCGCAGTCGTGGCGATCAGTTCAAGGCCGATCTGCTCAGTGATCTGGGCCAGCATGTCTGGCCGCTGTTTGCCGAGGGCCGCTTGCGTCCGCAATTGGCCAAAGCGTTTGCGGTGAAGGATGCCGAAGCAGCGTTTGCCGAACTGGCGAGCAATACGGTGGCGGGCAAGTTGGTGTTGGTGATCGATGAGGGTTTGAGCTGACAGCAAAACAAGGTCAAAAGATCGCAGCCGTCGGCAGCTCCTACAGAGGCACGCATTCCAAAAGTAGGAGCTGCCGAAGGCTGCGATCTTTTGCTTTTTATTTCCAGAGGTGGATCGGCCAGCCGGCCTTTTCGGCGTGCTCGAGTAGCACCGGATCCGGATTGACCACGTGTGGAAAATCCACTTTCAACAGCAGCGGCAAGTCATTGCGCGAATCGGAATAAAAACTCGCGCCTTCGAGGTTTTCTTCTTCGGCATCCAGCCATTCCAGCAAGCGGGTGATCTTGCCTTCGCGGTAAGTCAGGGTGCCGACGGTGTTGCCGCTGTACACGCCATGGGCGACTTCCAGGTCGATGGCCAATATCTCGTCGATGCCCAGACGATCAGCGATCGGGCGAACCAAGTGCGCACCGGATGCCGAGATCACCAGAATCCGGTCGCCGGCCTTGCGGTGGGCGGCGATGGTTTTGGTCGCGTCGCTGAAGATGATCGGCTCGATGAAATCTTCCACCCACGGGCCAACCAAGTGCTCGATTTCCTCAGGGGTGCGGCCTATCAATGGTTCGAGACTGAAGGCCATATAGTCTTCCATCGCCAGATGTCCGCGGCCGTAGGCATCCATCAGTTCCTTGTCGCGCTGCATGAACGACTCGCCATCGACCCAGCCGAGGCGGACCATCTGCTCACTCCATAGCGAGGAGCAGTCGCCGTGGATCAACGTTTCGTCCAGATCAAAAATTGCCAAAGCCATCGGTTCTCTCCGAGAACAGCTTCAAGCCATGAGGCTTCAAGCTGCAAGAATTGGAATCAAGTACGCCGCAGTCTACAACTTGAAGCTTGTAGCTCGAAGCTTGCAGCTGCTTTTATGCTACTTCGCACAAGGCCGTTGGATCGATGGAAAGTGCCAGGCGCTGTCCGTCGGGATGCAGATCGGCGGCGGAGCGGTTGAGCACATCGACCACCAGTTCCACGCCGCGCGCTTCGACGCGATAGCGAATGACGTTGCCGAGCAGGCTGTGGCTGCGGATCTGCGCGTCGAGTTCGCCGTCAAGGCTCAGTTCGATGGCTTCCGGGCGGATGGCGATGCGGTGGTTGATCGTTCGTTGCAACAGCTTCGACGCAGCCTCGGCGTCGAGCAGGTTGTAGTTGCCGATGAAGCCGGCGGCAAATACATCGACCGGCGCGGTGTAGAGGGTTTCGGCGTCGCCGCTCTGGACGATCTTTCCCTGATTCATCAGGAAAATCCGGTCCGACATGGTCAGCGCTTCTTCCTGATCATGGGTGACGAAGATCGTGGTCAGGCCGAGTTCGCGCTGGATCTGACGGATCTGTTCGCGCAAGTGCTTGCGAATCCGTGCATCGAGCGCCGACAGCGGCTCATCCAGCAGCAACAAGCGCGGGCGGGTTACCAGTGAGCGGGCGAGGGCGACGCGCTGGCACTGACCACCGGACAGTTGATGCGGATAGCGGCTGGCGAAGTCGTGCAGTTCAACCAGTTTCAACACTTCTGCCACGCGCTTGTGGCTGTCATCGGCGTTGACCTTTTGCATGCGCAGGCCGAAGGCGACGTTCTGTTCGACGGTCATGTTGGGGAACAGTGCATAGCTCTGAAAGACCATGCCGATCCCGCGTTTCTGTGGGCTCAACGGCACGATGTCGACGCCGTCGAGGAGGATCTTGCCGCCATCCACCGGGGTCAGCCCGGCGATGCAACGCAGCAAAGTCGACTTGCCGCACCCGGACGGGCCGAGCAGGGTGACGAACTCGCCTTTGTTGATTTCGCAATCGATGTCGCTGAACACCGTGGTGCCGGCATAACTTTTCTGCAGGTGTTGGACGCTGACGTAGCTCATTCGCTTTTGTCCTTGTTCAAGATGTTGGCGATCCAGGTCAGGACCAGCACGAAAAAGAAATACGAAATGACCAGCGCACTGGTGAAGTGGCCGCTGCTGTTGCGCATGTTGTTCAGGTACACCTGCAGGGTTTCGTAGCGGGTGCCGACGAGGATGTTGGCGAACACGAATTCACCGAAGAGGAACGAGAACGACAGTAGCAGCGCCACCATCAGGCCTTTGCGCAGATTCGGCAGCACCACCAGAAACGCCGCTTGAAAAGTGCTGGCGCCAAGCAGTTGCGCGGCGTCCATCAGGTCGCGCAGGTTGATCGCTTGCAGGTTGTTGGTGATCGCGCGGTACATGAACGGCAGCGCCACGGTGAAGTAGCAGCCGATCAGAATCCACGGTGTGCCGACCATCGCCATCGGCCCGGAACCGTAGAGCTGCAACAGCCCTACCGAGGACACCACCGGCGGTACCGCGAAGGGCAGCAGGATGAGGATGTTCATCAGCGCATCGAGTTTCGGAAAGTAGTAATGCACGACGAACAGCAACGGCAGGATCAGCACCACCGAGAGCACCAGCGCGCCGACACAGACGATCAGCGACTGACCGAATGCATGCAGAAAGCGCGGATCGCTCCACAGCTGGATGTACCACTTGAAGGTGAAACCGCTGGGCAGAATCGTTGCCGACCAACTGCTGGCGATCGAATAGACCAGCGTGCCCAGCAGCGGCAACAGCAGAATGGCGAACAGCAGATAAACCACGACGCGGTGGTAGAGGCCGGCCGGGCCGGATTCAGCGCGAGACATGGTAGCTCCTCTTCAACAGCAATTGATGCACGACGGTGACAATGGTCATCAGCGCCACGAGCACCACAGCCAGGGCGCTGGCCAGGTTCGGGTCCAGGGAAATGTCGCCGGAGACCATCGCCGCAATACGGATCGGCAGAACGTTGAAGTTGCCGGTGGTCAGCGCATAAACCGTGGCGTAGGCGCCGAGGGCGTTGGCCAGCAGGATCACGAACGTGCCAAGCAACGCCGGCGTCAACACCGGCAGGCCGATGTGCCGCCAGAACTGCCAGCCGTTGGCGCCGAGCAGTGCGGCGGACTCGCGCCAGTCTTCACGCAGAGCGTCGAAAGCCGGGTAGAGCAGCAACACACCGAGCGGGATCTGGAAGTAGGTGTAGAGGATGATCAGGCCGGTTTTCGAATACAGGTTGAAGTCCTGAATGATCCCCGACTGCTTGAGCATGATGGTGATGCTGCCGTTGAAACCGAGCAGGATGATGAAGGCGAACGCCAGCGGCACGCCGGCAAAATTGCTGGTCATGTTGGCGAAGGCATTCACGAAGTTGCGTAGCTTTGAATCAACTCGACGCAACGAGTACGCACCCAGCACGGCGATGATGATGCCGAATACGCTCGACCAGAAACTGATCTCCAGGCTGTACTGGATCGCCTGCCGATAGAACTTCGAACCGAAGATCTTGCTGAAGTTGGCCAGGCCCCAGCCGGACTCTTCCGATTGCAAGCTGTTGATCATCACCCAGACCAGCGGGGCGATTTCGAAGACGATAAAGAACAGCGCGAAGGGCACCAGACACAGCGCCGCGAGCCATTTGCCGCGATTCATGGCATTCACTTGAGCAGCTCCCGGCACACAGGTTTGTCGTGGGGTACGCCGAGCAGTTCGCAAATTGTGCCGCAGAGCTCGGTCTGCGTCGGCGTGGCGTCAGGGTTGAGGCTGAACGCATTGCCGAGAACGAACAGCGGCACCTGACGTTCTTCCGCCAGCAGGCCGTTGTGCGAGCGATCGTTGTTCATGCCGTGGTCGGCGGTCACCAATACCTGATAACCAGCGTCGAGCCAGCTCTGCAGATAGTCGGCGAGGATGACGTCAGCCGAGCGCGCGCTGTTGCGGTATTGCGAGCTGTCGAGGCCGTGCTTGTGCCCGGCGTCGTCGATGTTCATCGGGTGGATCAGGAGGAAATCCGGCGCGTGGCGCAAGCGCAGGCTTTCGGCGTCGGCGAACAGGTGCGAATCCGGATAATGATCGTTCCAGTAGAAGTGACCGTACTGGATCGGCAGCGTCGGATCGTTGGTGTGGCGGTCGCGCGCCGCCACGAACGGTGAGCGGTTATATAACTCGCTGACCCAGTGATACGCCGCAGCGGCGGTTTTCAACCCGGCATCGCGGGCGTAGTGATAGATGCTGCGCTGGTTGGACAAGCGCGAGACATTGTTGTGGACGATGCCGCTGTCGATCGGCGGCACGCCGGTGAGAATACATTCGTAAAGCGGTCGGGACAGGGCCGGCAGTTCGCACTCCAGTTGATAGAGCGCCGCGCGTCCTGCGCCAACATAAGCCTGCAGATGCCCCATGGCGTGACACGCAACCTCGTAGGTGAGGCCGTCGAGCACGACAAGGATGACGTTGTGCTTCATAGGGGCAAGAACTCCGCGAAATTCAGATATTCCGAAATCAACTCAATCCCTTGTGGGAGCGAGCTTGCTCGCGAAGGCGTCAGATCAGCCAACATCAATGTTGAATGAATAACCGCATTCGCGAGCAAGCTCGCTCCCACAGGGATCTTTGTCGGATCAAGCAATGGGTCAAGCCATCACTTCATTTCTACGATGACTTCTTCGTTCCACTGCTGTGGCAGGGCTTTGGAGGTCTTTTCCCACGCGTCGGCGTCCTTGACCGGCGTGACCTTCTTGTACTGCTCGTTTGGCAGCAGTTTGGCTTTCACGTCTTCCGGCAGTTGCAGGTGTTCGGCGCGGATCGGCCGGGCGTTGCCGCGGGCGAGGTTGGTCTGGCCGGCGTCGCTGAAGATGTATTCGCGGGTCAGCTTGGCGGCGTTGGGGTTTTTCGCGTACTTGTTGATGATCGTGGTGTAGCCGGAAATCACCGAGCCGTCCGATGGAATCAGCACTACGTAATCATCCGGGTTGGCCATCTTGGCCTTGTAGCTCAGACCATTGAAGTCCCAGACCACGCCGACTTCGATCTCGCCTTTTTCCATGGTGGCGATGGTCGGGTTGGCCATCGACAGACGACCCTGTTTGGCTAGATCGGCGAACAACAGCAGGGCGGGCTTGATGTTTTTCTCGTCACCGCCATTGGCCAGTGCGGCAGCGAGGACACCGTTGGCGGCCTGGGCGGCGGTGCTTACATCGCCGATGGAGACTTTGTATTTACCGGTTTTCAGGTCAGCCCATTTGGTCGGTACGTCGGAGCCGTGCAGCAGCTTCTTGTTGACGATGAAGGCGATGGTGCCGGTGTAGGCCAGCGCCCAGTTGCCGTCCTTGTCCTTGGCCCAGTCCGGAATCTGATCCCAAGTGCTTGGCTTGTAGGGTTGCACCACGCCTTGCTTGACCGCGATCGGACCGAAAGCAGCGCCGACGTCACCGATGTCGGCGGTGGCGTTGTCTTTTTCAGCGGCGAACTTGGCGATTTCCTGGGCCGAGCTCATGTCAGTGTCGATGTGTTTCAAGCCGTAATTTGCAGCCAGGTCATCCCACGTGCCTTTCCAGTTGGCCCAGTTGTCGGGCATGCCGACGCTATTGACCGCGCCTTCCGCTTTTGCAGCGGCTTCGAGGGTTTTCAGATCGGTGTCGGCCGCCATGGCGGCGGTGCACATAGCGATGGTCGAGCCTAACAGTGTTGCCAGGAAAAGCTGTTTCATTCCGAAGCTCCTTGGTCGTGTTCAACGCTGCGATTACGGTTAGTTTGGTCTAGGTCAGCAATACCTGAGCCAATTTAGGTCGGCTGGATGACATTTTGATGTCGATGGCATCGTGGCTGATCTTTTATCAACCATTGTCAGGAAGGTGCCAGATCAGCGTAGACCATACCCAAAGCCCCGTAAGGCAGGGGACTTGGCCGATGTATTGCAAGCCGTGAAAGCGACCGTTCGGTAGTTTTGTCATCTGTCGGTCATCTGCACTGCCTAGGCTTGCAACATACGAAGGCGCTTTGATCGGCGTTCGGATTTGCCCCGAAAACAGTGCTGGTCTAGTCCAGATAGGTAACGTTGATGCGCGATGAGGCAACGAAAGCGGTGACAGCGATTGGCCAGGTGCTGCAGGAGCAAATCGATCACGGTTTGCTGGCGGCCGGGAGCAAGTTGCCCGCTGAACGCAAGCTGAGCGAGTTGTTCGGGACGACGCGGATCACTGTGCGTGAAGCGCTGTTGCAGCTTGAGGCGCAGGGGCAGATTTACCGTGAGGAGCGGCGCGGCTGGTTCGTGTCGCCGCCGCGTCTGGCGTACAACCTGATGCAGCGCAGTCACTTTCACGCCATGGTCAGTGCGCAGGGGCGCGAACCTTCGACCGAGGTGATTTCGGCGCGGTTGCAGCCGGCTTCCGCGGCGGTGTGTGCGTGGTTGCAGCTGCCGGCGTTGTCGAGCGTGATCCAGATTTGCCGCTCGCGGCGCATTGATGGGCGACTGGTGTTGTATGTGGAGCACTATCTGAATCCGCAGTTTTTTCCGGGGATCCTCGAGTTTGATTTGAATCAGTCGATCACCGAGTTGTATGCGCGGCATTTCGATTTGCACTATGGGCGGGTGCGGTTTGAGATCGTGCCTACGTCTTTATCTGTCGATGCGGCGGCGGCTTTACGGGTGTCGGTGGGGAGTCCGGGACTGAGGATTGCTCGGGTCAATTATGACCAGCATGGGCGGTTGATTGATTGTGATCTGGAGTTTTGGCGGCATGATGCGATTCACGTAGGGGTTGATGTGGTTTGATCTTCTGGTCGCTGCGCTCCCACAGTCACCCCCTCTCTACTTGCCCACCGCCGCATTCCCATACAAATAATCCGTCGCCAACGACGCCAATGTCCTCACTCCAACCACCAACGCCGATTCATCGACAAAGAACCCCGGATTGTGATTCGGCGCGGCCTTGCTCATGTCCTGATCCCGTGGCGTCACCCCAAGAAACACAAACAACCCCGGCGCTTCCTTGGCGAAGAACGAGAAATCTTCCGCCCCACCCACCAGCGGTCCCTGCACCACATCATCCTTGGCCGCCCACTTCAATGTCGGCAGCATTTTCTCGGTCAGTGCCGGGTTGTTGATCGTCGGGTCGTATTTTTCGATGATGGTGACGTCGGCTTTGGCGCCGCCGCTTTCGGCGATTTTCTCGACTGTCTGGCGCACGTCGCTGTGCAGTTTCTGGCGGATGCCGTAGTCGTAGGAGCGGATCGTGCCGGTCATGTCGAGCGATTCGGGGATGATGTTGTAGCGGGTGCCGCCGTTGATGGTGCCGATGCTGACCACCGACGGGTAAGAGGAAATGTCGGTGCGGCGGCTGACCACGGTTTGCAGGCCGACGATGGTTTGCGCGCCGACGGTGATCGGATCGATGCCGTCCCAGGGGCGGCCGGCGTGGGTTTGTTTGCCCTGGATCTTGATGCGCAGGTCGTCGGAGCTGGCCAGGGTCGGGCCGGGGCGGTAGGCGATCTGGCCGGCGGGGACGCCCGCCCAGACGTGCAGGCCAAATACCGCGTCGGGTTTCGGCGATCTCATCACGCCTTCCTCGACCATCATCTTCGCGCCCCAGGTATTTTTGCCGTCGGGAATGAAATCGCTCGGGCCTTCCTCGGCGGGCTGGAAGTAGAACACCACGGTGCCGGGCAGGGTGTCGCGCATGCCCGTCAGAATTTTCGCTGCGCTGAGCAGGATGGCGGTGTGGGCGTCGTGGCCGCAGGCGTGCATGACGTCGACTTCCTTGTCGAGATACGTGCCTTTGGCTTTCGAAGCGAACGGCAAATCGGAGACTTCCTTGACCGGCAGCGCGTCCATGTCGGCGCGCAGGGCCACGGTCGGGCCGGGCAGGGCGCCTTTCAGCACGGCTACAACGCCGGTGCGGGCGACGCCGGTTTTCACTTCCAGGCCCATGGCTTGCAGCTGTTTGGCGACCAGTTCAGCGGTGCGTTTTTCAGTGTTGCCAAGTTCTGGATGAGCGTGAAGGTCGCGGCGGGTTTCCAGCAGCTCCGGTTCGAGCTTCTGCGCCTGCTCGGCGATGCGCGTGCGGGCGCTGTCCATCGTCGCGGCGCTGGCATGGCTGGCGACCAGGGCGAGCAAAAGGGTCTGGGCAATGCGCGTCAGTTGCATGGGCTTCTCCTTGATTATTGTTGTGGGCTTCCTTGCCTGTGACTGCAACCGTGCGCCTGAGTGCTATTCCTTCGGTTGACCGCCGCCGGCAGTAATCACCTGCACACTCATCCGCGGCGTCGCCAGATCCAGTCCCGCCTCATCCAGTTGCCTTTTCAACGACAAATTGAACGCCCGGGAAACTTCCCACTGCTTGATCGGCGCAGTCTTGAACCGTGCGCGCAAAATCGCGCTGCCGGACTCGAAACTTTCTACACCCTGAATCTCCAGCGGCGACCAGATGTTGCGGCGTTGCAGCGGATCGCTGCGCATCTTCTGGCCGACGTCGCGCATCAGTTTGATCGCGTCGTCGATTTCCATGTTGTACGGCACGGCGACGCGGAAGATGGCGTAGCCGAATTCCCGCGAGTAGTTCTTGATGCTTTTGATTTCGCTGAACGGGATGGTGTGGACGATGCCGTCGATGTCGCGCAGGCGCACGGTGCGGATGGTCAGGCCTTCGACGGTGCCGAGGTGGCCGCCGACGTCGACGTAATCATCGATGGCCAGGGAGTCTTCGATGATGATGAACAGGCCGGTGATCAGGTCAGCGACGAGCGACTGCGCACCGAAGCCGATGGCCAGACCGATCACGCCGGCACCGGCCAGCAGCGGCGTGACGTTCATGCCCATGTTCGCCAGGGCGACGATCAGCGCAATGATAAATATCGCCACGAACAGCACGTTGCGGATCAGCGGCATCATCGTCTGCGCCCGAGCATTCGCCAGTCCTTTGCGCGAGCGGGTGAGGGCGTGGTGCACGGCGGTGTCGGCGAGGATCCAGATCAGCCAGGAGAAAATCAGCGTGCCGATCAGGCTGAACAGTTTGACGCTGATATCATGGCCATCGCCTTCGGCGAACGCGATCAGCGAATGGCCCCAGACGCGCAGGCCCAATTCGATGAAGATCAGCCACACCAGCAAATGCGTCAGGGTATAGAAGAAGTTTTTCAGTCGCTCCGAATACAGCGCATGGCGTTTCGGCCCGCGTTGCGGTTTCAGCGAATGGCGGCGCACCAGGCCGTTGATGACCATGCACAACACCAGCAGCACTGTGCAGATCAGCGACTGGCGCAGGGCGGTGCTGGTGTCGCCGGCGGAGACGAAGGTGGCGAACAGCGAGATGCCGACCAGCACCAATGCCGGCACGTACCAGAAGGTGCCGAGGATTTCGATGGTGTCGCTGAGGGCGCGGCGGGTCAGCCGCCGCGACAGCGGTTGATTGCGGATCAGGTGTGCGATCGGTCGGCGGAATCGCAGAATGAACAGGCCGGTCGACAGCGCCGCGAGCACATTGGCAGTGGTCGCGGCGGTGTGCGCCAGATGCACGCCCAGGCTCTCGACCAGACGTGGATCGCTAAGCGCTTCACCAAACGCGGCGAAGCTGCCGATCAGCCACAGCGGCCGAAACGCCTGATGACGCAGGATGTACAGCGCGCGATGGCGGTGCGGGCCATCGAGCAGGGAGAAGGCGATCACGCAGATCGCCGAAAAACAGGTGCCGACCACCAAGGCATAAGCCAGCACCATCGCCAGGCTTTTGCCCAGTGACGACGGCAGCACGTAGCTCATGTACACCGTTATCACCAATGCGATCAGCCACGGCCCGAGCTTGCGCAGGGCAAAACGCAGCATATCGAGGGCCTTGGGGTGTTGCGGCAGTTCTTCGGTGAGGCCGAAGCGCAGACGCACGCGGTGGCCAAGCCAGATCAGCGCGGCGGCGAGCAGACTCCAGACCATCAGGATCACCGCGAAACCGAAGATGATCGGCAGCCATTCATTGGCCGGCAGCAGCTTGCTGGTCAGTTCGTCCTTGGCCAGATCGAATTCGTTGGACCAGCGGGTAATCGGGCTGTCGGCGCCGGAAAACTGCTTTTCGAAGTTTGCGAGGGTGCCGCCGATCAGGCCCAGCACGCCTTCTTCGGGGGTGGCCTGCGCTTTTTTCGTGGCGTCGCGCAGCTTCTTCAGATCACTGAGCAGCTGCGCGCGTTGCTTGTCGTTTTCCAGCGACTTGATCACTTCGTCCAAGGACTGGCCGAGGGGTTCCACGGCTTCAGGCTGCGGTTTGGAAGTGTTGAGCAGGCCGGGCAGACCGACTGCCTGGGCGGGTGCCAGCGGCAGCAGCGTCATCAGGCAGACAAGCAGCAGACCGGGCAAAGCAAAAAGACGAGCAAACACCAGAAGACAACCTCGCGATAGGCGGATGCGCTGGAGTGTACGAGGCCCCTTGGCGCAATGCGAGCCGGGCGCGGTCATTCGTTGAGTTTGGCGAGGATCTTGTAGACCACCGTGGCGAGGATCATCAGCATGCCGATCCACATGGCGAACACCCCGGCGTTCTTGTCGCGGAAGTTGAAGCCGATGGCCAGCAGGATCATTCCGCTGAGGATGGGAATGAGCATGGCGTGGAAGGAGGACATCGAGATCATGGAGACTGCCTTGTCTGTAGAGGATTCTTGCAGTCTAGGCGGGTTTTCGAGGCAGGGTGTGATGTGGCTCAGGAATGCATCAGGCCGAGAGGATTCCGCTGTCTGCAAAGGCGCTTTCGCGAGCAGGCTCGCTCCCACAGGTTGATTGGCATTGCAAGGGGAGATGACTGGCTCCCACAATGAAATGCAGTTCAATTGTGGGAGCGAGCCTGCTCGCGAAGCTTGTCAGCCGTTACGGCAATTCACGACTGGCATAAAACGCGCTGAGCACTTTGACCAGATGCGCCAGATCATGGCTGCCGCACAGTTCGCGAATCGAGTGCATGGCAAAGGTCGGCAGGCCAATGTCGACGGTGCGCACACCCAGATGGCTGGCGGTGATCGGGCCAATGGTCGAACCGCAGCCCATGTCGCTGCGCACCACGAAGCTTTGCACCGGGACTTCTTCGGCCATGCACAGATGGCGGAAGAAGCCGGCGGTTTCGCTGTTGGTGGCGTAGCGCTGGTTGCTGTTGACCTTGATCACCGGGCCGGCGTTGAGTTTCGGGCCATGGTTGGCATCGTGCTTGTCCGCGTAGTTGGGATGCACGCCGTGGGCGTTGTCGGCCGACACCAACAGGGATTTCTGGATGGTGCGGACGAACTCGTCACCTTCCGGCAACAGGCGGCGCAGGGTCTGTTCGAGCATCGGGCCGTCGGCACCGCATGCCGAGCACGAGCCGACTTCTTCGTGGTCGTTACAGACCAGCACGCAGGTCTCGTCGGTTTCGGCGGTGAGCAACGCTTGCAGGCCGGCGTAGCACGACAGCAGGTTGTCCAGACGCGCACCGGCAATGAAATCGCCGTTCAGGCCGATCACCGCCGCGCTTTGCGTGTCGTAGAAACTCAGCTCGTAATCGAGGACGACGTCGGCATTCAAGCCGTGCTCGCGGGCCAGTTGATCAGTGAGCACGGCGCGGAAATCGACGCGCTCGTCACCGGCGAATTGCGCCAGGATCGGCGGTAGTTCGGTCTGCGCGTTGATCGCCCAGCCCTGGTTGGCTTCACGGTTGAGGTGAATGGCCAGGTTGGGAATGATCGCGATCGGTGCCTTGAAGTCGATCAACTGGCTCTCGACCTTGCCGTCACGGCGGAAGGTCACGCGGCCGGCGAGCGACAGATCGCGGTCAAACCACGGCGCCAGCAGCGCACCGCCGTAGACTTCGACGCCCAGCTGCCAGAAACCCTGACGCTGCAGTTCCGGTTGCGGCTTGACCCGCAGGCACGGGCTGTCGGTATGGGCGCCGACCAGACGGATACCGTCGTGCAATGGCGAGTTGCGGCCCATTTTGATCGCGACGATCGAGGAGTCGTTACGGGTGACGTAATAGCGGCCGTTGGCCTCGGTGGACCATGGCTCGCGCTCGTCGAGGCGCACATAGCCGGCGGCCTCCAGACGCTGAACGAGACTGGCGGTGGCGTGGAACGGGGTAGGGGAGGCCTTGAGAAAGTCGATCAGGCCCTGGTTCAACTCTGCGCGCATAAGAAACTCCAGACAGCAATGGGCGGCAGTTTAACGCATCACTCGGCGCCATTGGGCAAGTGGTTTGCGCAAGCACGCTCAGGAGTGCTGATCGATGCGCTTGCGCAGGTAGGCGATGATGGCTTGTTGATCATCCTTTCTGGCGGGTTTCGGCAGGTGCTTCGGCCAGCCCTTGCCGCTGCCGAAGAAGGCCTTTTGCGCAACGCTGTCCCAACGCAGTATTTCCCGCGACGCCGATTCCCACCATTCGTGACGGCAGATCTCGTAATACGGGTGGGGAGGTGCAGCACTGCCGAACAGCAATGCCCGGCCGACTTTCTTCATGCCGCCGCGCTTTTTGCGCAGCTTCCACTTGATGCGCAGGCGCTGCCAGGTCGAGGGGACGGGCTTGCTGCGCGGAACCTCGGTGCACAGCGCTGGCAGTTCGGGGTGGAAGGCCTCGCCATGGCGGGCGAAAAAGTGTTTCTGCATGGCGTGGAAGAAGTTTTTGTCGGCGAAGTAGTGATAGACGAATTTCTTCGCTTCCTGGATCGGTTGGTCGCGAATGGCGAACGACAGTGCAATCTGTTCGATCGTATGGATGTCGAACGGGCCCTGCGTCCACTCATCGATCAGCCGGATCGACTTGTCCAGCAGCGCTGAATCGCCATCGGTGACGCCGCACAAGCCACTGTTGTAGAGCTTGAAGCTGTTCGCCGACGAAATCCCGTGGACTTGCAGGCAGCGCGCGAGTTTTTTGTAGTCTGCCCGGTTACAGACGTAACTCCAGTCGTATTCGAAGCGGTCCATCACGTAACGCCCGGGCGTGATCATGCTGAACAGCCGGTGCGGCGAATCAAGAAACAGCGTGTCGGAATCGACGAACAGGGTTTTTTCTGCGAGTGTCAGGCCCAGCGCAATGGCGCACGCTTTGCGGCGGTGGTGGTAGCCGTTTTCACCCTGCCACTGGATCAGGGTCTGCTCGCTCAAAGTGACGGTATCGACCGGCCAGCCGGCATAGTCCTGCGGACGATCGGTCAGCACTCGGATGCACAGTGATTCACTTGGCTGCAGTTGTGCCAGGGCGGTGAGGATGCTGAATTTCGCCTCGCGCCGATAAACGTCTTTGTCACCATAGATCAGGTAGAGCAACTGGTGCGGTACTTTTTCCATGGGGGGGAAGGCTTCGCGCATAAGCGGCTCCATACGGCGGGGGGCGCGAGTCTACCGTATTGCTCCGCTGATTTGCAGGCCGGGCACTTGCTTCAAAGTGTTGCCGGGGTGGGCGTCAACCGGTGATCAGTCTGCCACTGAGGAAGACTTCTCGGCGCTGCTTGCGACCGACGTATTCATGTTTGCTCAACTGATAGACCGCCCCGAACCTGTCTCTCGATAGACCGGGCAGCGCGCTGAGATATTGATCGACCAGGCGATCGTAGGCAGCTTCGGTAATGAACTTGTAGATATCCCGACGATAGAAGAAGCCGAGTTGAAAACCGAGTGTTTCACTTGCGTGCGCGGTCGGGCCGGCGAAGCAGTTTTCAAAGTCGATGGCTTTGAGTGGCCTTTGCGTTTGCTCGGGCACCATGATGTTGCCCACCCAGAAATCCATGTGAGTGATGTTCTTGCTGGCGAGCGAGCTGAGCAATTGGAACGCGTCGAGGATGAAAGCTTCGATGTTTGCGGGATTGCGTCTGATGCATTCGGCGCCGTCGATATGGCCTTCGAGCAGGTGAGTCAGGAGGAAAAATTCCTCGGTCAGGCCGAGTCTGCTGCGGGTATAGCCATAGCCCTTCAGCGCAGGCATCTCCACGCCCCGGCGCTGAGCTTCGAGGGAATTCATCAGTTCTTCGAGCGGCCAGTCGAAGCGCCCGTTGCGTTGCGGTTTGTTCAGACTCACCCGCACCTTTGCCTTGAACGTGTCCAATGGCTGGACCTTGGCAAAGAGTGGTGTTTCACAGGACGATAACGGTGCGCTGGCTCGGGTCAGTTTGTGCGCGCGGCGTTTTTTAATGAGCTGCTCCAGGGCTTGGCGTGCCTGGATGCTGGGTGCTTCGCTCAGGTGCAGGGTGGTGTTACCGAATGCGCACACGATGGGGTATTCGGATTGAAGTGTTTTGCTGCAGAACACGGAAGAGGCCTCCTGCCTGATATCGAAGTGCCATGATTTTATATTTGATTACAATTTTATGACAGTTCTTTACGTCAATCTATTGCCGGTGGAATTCTGGCAGGACAAAAAAAGCCCTTCGCAAGGAAGGGCTTTCAAAGTATTCACGCATTTCAGAATGGCGCCGGGCACTCGAAGCGCAGGCGTTCGCCGGTTTGCGGGTGAGTGAAGCTGAGCATGCTCGCGTGCAGGCACAGACGTGGCCAGGCCGCCAGCGCTTGCTCGTGGGCGTAGAGCCCGTCACCGAGCAGCGGATGGCCGATCGACAACATGTGCACGCGCAGTTGATGCGAGCGCCCGGTGATCGGTGTCAATTCGACCCGGCACCACTCGCCGCAACGTTCCAGCACCTTCCAGAACGTCAGCGCATGTTTGCCGAATTCGTGATCGACCACATGCCGTGGCTTGGTCGGTGGGTCGTAGCGCAGGGGCAGGTCGATGCTGCCGCTGTCCAGTTCCGGCTGACCCCAGGCCAAAGCGGTGTAGGCCTTTTCGGTTTCGCGATCATGAAACTGCCGCGACAGCTCGCGATGGGTGTCGGCATCCCGGGCCAGCAGAATGATGCCGGAGGTTTCCCAGTCCAGACGATGGACGATGCGCGCTTCCGGGTAGCCGTTTTCCTGCAAGCGGGTAATCAGGCAGTCCTTGTTGTCGTCAGCGCGACCGGGCACCGAGAGCAGCAGGGTCGGTTTGTCGACCACCAGTACGGCGGCGTCCTCATGGATGATGCGGATGTTGGACAGCGGCATTAAAACAGCCTCGTAACAAATGCCAACGGCGGTTCAGGACCATTCCACTGGGGAATGGCCCTGAACCGCCGTCATACCTGCCGGATCGACTCAGCGATCGGGAAGGGTGATGTTGAGTTCCAGAATCGAGCAACTGCCCTGGCTTTCCAGTGCAACATGTACGTCGTCGTTGCCGATGTTGACGTACTTGCGGATCACGTCGACCAGTTCCTTCTGCAAGGCTGGCAGGTAATCCGGCGTGCTGCGCTGGCCGCGCTCATGCGCCACGATGATCTGTAGACGCTCTTTCGCTACCGAGGCGGTACTTGGCTTTTTGTTGGCACGAAAGAAGTCAAAAAGGTTCATTACCTACCTCCAAACAGGCGCTCGAAGAATCCCTTCTTCTCGACATCGAGGAATCGGTGGGCTTTTTCTTTGCCCAGCAGGCGGTCGACGGTATCGCTGTAAGCCTGACCGGCATCGCTCTGGTCGTCGAGAATAACGGGCACGCCCTGGTTGGAAGCCTTGAGCACCGCCTGGGATTCCGGGATGACGCCGAGCAGGGTCACCGAGAGGATTTCCTTGACGTCTTCAACGCCGAGCATCTCGCCCTTTTCAACACGCTCCGGGTGGTAGCGGGTGATCAGCAGGTGTTCCTTGATCGGGTCTTCGCCACGTTCGGCGCGGCGCGATTTGCTCGCCAGCAGGCCGAGCATGCGGTCCGAGTCACGTACCGAGGACACTTCAGGGTTGGTCACGACGATCGCTTCATCGGCGAAGTACATGGCCAGGTGCGCACCTTTCTCGATGCCCGCCGGGGAATCGCAGACGACGAACTCGAATTGTTCCTTGAGCTCCATCAGGACTTTTTCCACGCCTTCGACGGTCAATGCGTCTTTGTCGCGGGTCTGGCTGGCCGCCAGTACGTAGAGGTTTTCCAGGCGCTTGTCTTTGATCAGTGCCTGTTGCAGGTTGGCTTCGCCGTTTACCACGTTGACGAAGTCATACACCACGCGGCGCTCGCAACCCATGATCAGATCAAGGTTACGCAAGCCCACGTCGAAGTCGACGATCACTGTTTTGTGGCCGCGCAGAGCGAGACCGGTACCGATAGCGGCGCTGGTGGTGGTCTTACCCACACCACCCTTGCCGGATGTAACCACGAGAATCTTGGCCAAGGTGTTTCACCCCTAAGGAAGAAGGACTGTTCAGCCCCTGAAAAACATCTCTTGAAAACTACTGCAGTCGGACAGCCTTGGCTGGAATTTGGCTTTGGGCCTTTTTCCTACTTCGTTTGAGCCGTTTTCGCTACGTTTTAGAGATGCTTGGAAAATGCGGCAGTATCCGTTAAAGCCGAATGATGTTCAACACGTCGCCTGACAGGCTCACCTGAACGCCCGAGCCCCACATCGGATCACGACGCAAATCCTCGGAGACCTTGTAATGACCGGCGATGGAGATCAGTTCAGCGCTCAATTGCTGACAGAAAATCCGTGCCTTGGTGTCACCTTTGACGCCGGCCAGTGCTCGGCCGCGCATCGGGCCGTATACATGGATGTTGCCATCGGCGAGAAGTTCCGCCCCCGGACTGACCGATGAGACCACTACCAGATCGCCACCCTGGGCATATATCTGTTGGCCACCACGTACTGGCGTGGTGATTACGCGGGTCGGTTTGACGCTCGGCTCAGGCGGCTTTTCCGGTTTCTTTTTGACTTCGGCTTCCGGCGTCTCCAGCGGGCGCTCGCGGGCGCCGGAGGGCGGCAGCACGGGGATGTCGATGGCGATGGCAGCGGCGATGTCTTCGATGCGGCTGGCACGAATGGCCAGGGTACGAAGGCCGTGCTGACGGCAGACGCGCATCAGCCCCGGCAGGTCAACCGCGCCCTGGTTGGGCGGCAGTTTGTCCAGCGCCAGGACCAGCGGTGCATTGCTGAAAAAATTCGGCGCCTGGGCGACTTTGGCGGCCAATTGCCGATCGAGGCTTTCGAGGTCGTTACGGGCCAGTTCCAGCACAGTGATGGCCAGCATGCTGCCCTTGAGCTGGAATACGGGATCTTGGTCTAACGGGTCGGTTTGGCTCATGTCGGCATACAACGGCTTGTCACTAAAAGTGCCGAGACTTATAACGAGAACGCCCGCGAGCCGCAAGCCGGGTCGAACGATGTAGAATGCGCGGCCACTGTATTTACGGAAGCTTTAATGGATCGCCCGCGTTTTCGAAAAGCATATCTTGCTCCGCGCTTCTGGCCGCTCTGGTGCGGCCTGGGGCTTTTGTGGCTGATCGTGCAGCTGCCGTATCCGGCGCTGCTGACCATCGGTCGAGTTTTGGGCGCGTTGATGTATCGCGTCGCCAGCGACCGGCGAACCATCGCCCGGCGCAATCTGGAATTGTGCTTCCCGGAAAAATCCGCCGCCGAGCGCAAACGCCTGCTCAAGGAAAACTTCGCCTCCACCGGCATTGCCTTTTTTGAAATGGCGATGAGCTGGTGGTGGTCGCGCGAACGTCTGGCGAAACTGGCCCACGTCGAAGGCCTTGAACATCTGCAAAAAGCCCAGCGCGAAGGCAAAGGCGTGATCCTCATGGCCGCGCATTTCACCACCCTGGAAATCGGCGCGGCGCTGCTCGGCCAGCAGCACACCATCGACGGCATGTACCGCGAACACAAAAACCCCTTGTTCGACTTCGTCCAGCGCCGTGGCCGCGAGCGGCACAATCTCGATTCGCTGGCGGTGGAGCGCGATGACGTGCGCGGCATGCTCAAACTGCTGCGCTCGGGACGGGCGATCTGGTATGCGCCGGATCAGGATTACGGCGCCAAGCAGAGCGTCTTCGTGCCGCTGTTCGGCATTCAGGCCGCCACCGTCACTGCGACGACCAAGTTTGCACGGCTGGGCAAAGCGCTGGTGGTGCCGTTCACTCAGGAACGTCTGGCCGACGGCAGTGGTTATCGCCTGGTAATTCATCCGCCGCTGGAAGACTTCCCCGGCGAGAGCGAAGAGGCCGATTGCATCCGCATCAATCAGTGGGTCGAGAGCGCTTTGCGTGCCTGCCCCGAGCAATACCTGTGGGCGCATCGGCGTTTCAAGAGCCGCCCGCCGGGCGAGCCGAAGCTTTATCCCAAGCGTCGTTGATTCACCCGTACTGACAAGCACTGTGGAGTGTTGCGATGAGTCCTGCTGAACCGGTTTCAGGTTTGATTCTTTCCGGCGGCGGGGCTCGGGCGGCTTATCAGGTCGGGGTGCTGGCGGCGATTGCCGAGTTGCTGCCGGTCGGCGCGGACAATCCGTTTCCGGTGATCGTCGGCACCTCGGCCGGGGCGATCAATGCGGTCAGCCTGGCCAGTGGCGCTACGGACTTTCGCGCCGCCATCGAACGCCTGACCCAGTTCTGGCAGGGCTTTCGCAGCCACCGCGTGCTGCGCAGCGACTGGCCGGGCGTGATCCATCAAGCCAGCCGCTTCGTCAGCCACAGCCTGCTCGGCCTCGGTCGGCAGATGCCGGTGGCGCTGCTCAACAGTTCGCCGCTGCGCGAACTGCTCGAGGAAAAACTGCACCTGCCCGGCATCGCCGAATCCATCGCGCGCAAGCAATTGCATGCGGTGGCGGTGACCGCGTTCGGCTACGAATCGGGGCAAGCGGTGACGTTCTATCAGGGCGGCGGTACCATCGACGCCTGGCTGCGGCACCGCCGCATTGGCGTGCCGACGCAATTGTCGGTCGATCATCTGTTGGCCAGTTCAGCGATTCCGCTGTTGTTCGCGCCGGTGAAAATCGGCGAGGAATATTTCGGTGACGGCGCAGTACGCCAGTCGGCGCCGATCAGCCCGGCGCTGCATCTGGGTGCCAGTCGCGTGCTGGTGGTGGGCGTCAGCGGCAACCCGCGCGGCGTCGATCCGCAGCAGCCGCTGGAGCGCGCCTACAGCGGCCAGCAACCGACGCTGGCGCAGATCGGCGGGCACATGCTCAACAGCACGTTTATCGACAGTCTGGAGATCGATATCGAGTTGCTGCAGCGTCTGAATCAGTTCAGTCATTTGCTCCCGGCCGGCACACCTACTCGTGCGCTGGGTGTGGCGCCGGTGGAGGTGCTTGTGATTGCGCCAAGTCAGCCGATCGACGAAATCGCCGCGCGGCATCGCCAGGAACTGCCAGCAGCGTTGCGCCTGTTTCTGCGCGGTCCGGGGGCGACGAAGACGAGCGGGGCGGGGGTGCTCAGTTATCTGCTGTTCGAGGCGGGGTATTGCAGCGAGTTGATTGATCTGGGGCGCAGGGATGCGTTGGCCAAGCGCGAGGAGCTTTGCCGGTTTTTGCGGATATCTGAAGCAGTAGCTCCCGCCTGAAATCTGCGGTGAGGCCTTCGCGAGCAGGCTCGCTCCCACATTGGAACTCGGTCTAAATGTGGAAGCGAGCCTGCTCGCGAAGCTTTCAGGGTCAGAAGTGGAACTTGACCAGGAAGCTCGTGGTGCTCTGATCGGTCTTGAAGTACTGGCTGTCCTTGATCCCGTACTTGTCCGACCAGTAGTCGTACTCGACACCGACATACAACTGCTTCTCGCCGAAATTCAGCGCCTTGCCCAAGTCGTATTTGACCTGCGGGTTGAAGTGCAGGTTGGCGTGGTAGTCGCCCTTGGAATTGGAGTCGTTGTCGACCACCCAGTCCATGAAGCCGTCGATGAGGATGTTCGATTTGCCCACCGGGATGGTGTAGGACCACACCGGGGTGATCTGCCAGACATTGTCACCGGCGCGTGCGCCCTGGGTGTGACGCTGGTAGAAGTTCAGCTGGAAGTAGTCGAAGCCAGGAATCGCCAGGTCGAAGCCCGGACCGATCAGGTACGACTCGGTATCGCCTTCACCGAACTCGTAGGTCATGGCCAGCAACACGTCAGTCACCGGACCGAAGGCCAGTTTCTGATCGAAGATCTTGCCGAACGACAGGCGCGGGCTGAGCTCGCCGTAGTAGGTGTTGGAGCCGACGCCGCCATCATCCTTGCCGTTGTAGAAAATCTTGTCGATGAACAGGAAGTTGTCCCCATACTTCCAGGCATCGGCGTGCTCGAAGGTCACGGTCTGCTGAATGCGCGGGTTGACCTGGAAGTCCTTGCCATACAGATAGGTCAGGCTGTTGTTCTGCCACTGCAGCAGGCCCTCGGCCATCGCCTGGCCGCCGGCGAACATCGATCCGGCCAGCATCAGGCTGGTGCACATACGTTTCATTCGGTTGCTCCCAAAGTAGGTGTTCCACGTTATTTTTTTAAGTTCGGCGCTCTGATGTGGCGCCTTTTTTCGTACCGCAAATTTCATCCGATCGGTCAGCTTTGAATGCTGGTAGCAAAAGCTGCGCCAAGGCTTTTGAAAAACCAAAAAACGCCCGTTCGGCTGCTGAAAAACAGTCGACGAGCGTGTTTTCGGGATGCCTCAGGACTGACCGCAGCCGGGATAAGTTGGCTTTTCGGTCAGAAATTGAATTCGGGCTTTTTTTTAGAGCGAATTCGGAAGGCCGCGGAGAATACTGACTCCTCGGCCAAGGCTCAAGTGCCCCGCAACAGAGCACCGACGGCAGGTATGGCGCACGGTTGCGGGCCATCTCAGAAGTGCACCTTCAGCAGCAGGCTGGCAGTGTTCTGGTTGGTATCGAACGCGTGGCTGTTTTCGATGCCGTATTTGTTCTTCCAGTAGCTGTACTCGGTGCCGACGTACATCTGCTTCTGGCTCCAGCCCAGGGCTTTGCCGAGGTCGTATTTGATCTGCGGATTGATGTGCAGGTTGGCGTGGTAGGTGCCGCGCGAGTTTTCGTCGTTGTCGACGACCCAGTCGAGGTAGCCGTCGATCAGCACATCGGAATTGCCCAGTGGGAAGCTGTAGGACCACGCGGGAGTGATCTGCCAGACACCATCGCCGGGGCGCGGGCCTTCGGTCTGGCGGCGGAAAATGTTCAGGGTGACGTAGTTGAAGCCGGGCACTTTCAGATCGAAGCCGGGACCAATCAGGTAGGCCTCGCTTTCACCTTCGCCGTACTCGTAGGTCATCGCCAGCAGCACATCCTTGATCGGGCCGAACTCGATCTTGCGGTCGAGGATCTTGCCGAACGACAGGCGCGGGGTGAACTCGCCGTAGAAGGTGTGCGGACCTTTGTTCGGGTCTTCCTTGCCGTTGTAGAAGATCTTGTCGACGAACAGAAAGTTGTCGCCGTACTTCCACTTGTCGGCGTGCTCGAAGGTGACCGTCTGCTGATAGGACGGGTTGATCGCGAAGTTCTTGCCGTACAGATAGCTGAGGCTGTTGCTCTGCCACAGCAGCAGATCGCCGGCCATGGCCTGACTCGCGGCCAGCAGGCCGCCACTCAACAGAACGTTGCTTTGCGTGCGGATCATCTGTTGCTCCCTGTTGTTTTTATTGTTTGAGGCACAAGCAGTTGCGTAGTCCCTGTGGGAGCGAGCCTGCTCGCGAAGCGGTTGTGTCAGTCGCCATCAATGTTGAAGGACACAGCGCTTTCGCGAGCAGACTCGCTCCCACAGGTGGTGTGGTGGTTTCAATCAGTGCGCATGGCAATCATTGATCGCCGCACGCTCCTTGCCGCCGAGGATGTTGAACAGCAGGTTCAGGGTCAGCGCGCTGAGGGTGGCCATGGCGATGCCGCTGTGGGTGATCGGGCTCATCCACATCGGCAGGTGGGCGAAGAATTCCGGACGCACCACCGGGATCAGGCCCATGCCGATGCTCACCGCGACCAGCAGCTGATTGCGGCGGTCACCGATGTCCGCCTCTTGGAGGATTTTGATGCCAGTGGCGGCGACCATGCCGAACATCGCAATCGCCGCGCCGCCCAACACCGCCGGTGGAATCGATGCCACCAGAAACGCCGCTTTCGGCAACAGGCTGAGGGCGATCAGCAGGCCGCCGGCAACGATGGTCACCGAACGGCAGCGCACGCCGGTCATCTGCACCAGGCCGATGTTCTGCGCGAACGAGGAGTGGGTGAAGGTGTTGAAGAAACCGGCGAAGAACGACGCGCCGGCATCGCACAACAAACCGCGACGGAGCATGCGCGGGCAGACTTCCTGGCCGGTGATTTTGCCCAACGCTAGGAACATCCCGGTGGACTCGACGAAGATGATCACCACCACCAGACACATCGACAGAATCGGTGCCAGCTCGAATTTCGGCATGCCGAAATGCAACGGGGTGACGAACTGAATCCACGGTGCGCTGGCCATGCCGCTGAGGTCGACCATGCCGATCGCGCCGCACAGTACGTAGCCCAGGCACATGCCGATCAGCACGGAAATGTTCACCCAGAATCCGCGCATGAAGCGATGAACCAACAGGATGGTGGCCAGCACCAGCGCAGCGATGGCCAGATAAATCGGCGAACCGAATTGCGCGGCGTCGACACCGCCACCGGCCCAGTTCACGGCCACGGGGAACAACGATAAACCGATCGAGGTGATGACCGTGCCGGTCACCAGCGGCGGGAAGAAACGCACGACCTTGGACATGAACGGCGCGATCAGCATGCCGAAGAAACCGGCGGCGATCGTCGCACCAAAGATCCCTTGCAGACCGATGCCGGGCATGCCGGCCATGGCCACCATGCTGCCGACCGCAGCGAAACTGGCGCCCATCATCACCGGCATGCGAATGCCCATCGGGCCGATGCCGAGCGACTGCACGATAGTGGCGATGCCGGCGACCAGCAGGTCGGCGTTGATCAGGAAGGCGATTTCTTCACGACTCAGGCCTGCGGCCTGTCCGATGATCAGCGGCACCGCGATGGCACCGCCGTACATCAGCAGAACATGTTGCAGACCGACCAGGATCAGTTGCAAAAGGGGCAAACGCTGAATGGCGGGTGCGTCGGGGATGCGCGCTTTGGACAGCTCGGACATGCAACACCTCGGATCTTTTTTATTCTTGTGATTAACAGCTGCCGGGTTGCTTGCAGCTGTTTCTTTGCATCAGGGGGACCTGTGGGAGCGAG